>JANMAY010000293.1:0-4081 GCA_031360095.1 Gemmatimonadaceae bacterium | reverse complement strand
GCAGCCAAGAGATGAACGCGATGAATGCAATCGATCTGGTGGTGGTCGCGGGCGGGATTGGCGCCGCACTCTGGGTGAACTGGTACTTCTTTTATGCTGGTCGCGATGTCTCGCAGGCCGCGATGGCATCCACGGGAAGTCGCGGGCAGCAGGAAGTGCGCATCGTGGTGAAGGGAGGCTACGAGCCGTCGACCGTGCGCGTCGCGGCCGGCCGGCCGGTGCGCCTCGTGTTCGATCGGCAGGAAACGTCCAGCTGCTCGGAGGAAGTGGTCTTCGCGGACTTCGGTCTGCGCAAATTTCTTCCGGCCAATCAAGTGACTGTTCTCGAAGTCACACCGGTAGCGCCGGGCACGTACGAGTTCACCTGCGGCATGGGGATGCTGCACGGGCGACTGGTGGCCGAATGACGAACGCGTCGCCGCCAAGCGCGAATTCCTCATCGTCGGAGCCTTCCGAAAAGATCATCATTCCGGTGACCGGGATGACGTGTGCCGCCTGTCAGGCGCGCGTGCAGCGCACGTTGACCCAAACGCCCGGGGTACGCGAGGCGGCGGTGAACCTCATGATGGGGAATGCCACCGTCGCCTACGATCCGGCGACCATCGCACCCGCCGCGATCATCGAGACGATCCGCTCGACTGGCTACGGCGCCGAGCTTCCCGTCCCGGAGCGCACCGGGTTCGATGAGCAGCTCGCCCATGATCAGTCGCAAGAAGAAGAATTCCGCGATCTTCGTCGCAAGGCGATTGCCAGCGGAGTGGCTTCAGTGATTGCGATGGTGGTGTCGATGCCGCTCATGAGCCGGCTGGTCACGGATGCGCACGGCGCGGGGATGCAGGGTGCGAGCGATCCGTTCGTGCGGTGGTCCATGCGTGTCTTCGAGCCGCTGCATCGATCGTGGCTCGCATGGTTGTACGAGGTGCCCCCGCGCGCACTGGCCTGGGCGCTCCTCGTTCTCACGGTCGGCGTGATGGGCTGGGCAGGCCGGCGCTTCTATACCAGCGCGTGGGCGGCATTTCGGCATCACGCCGCGAACATGGACACGCTCGTCGCCGTTGGCACCGGCGCCGCCTTCGTGTACTCCGTCGTCGCGACCGTGGCGCCCGGATTGTTCCTGCGCCACGGCGTCGTGCCAGACGTGTACTACGAAGCCGTCGTGATCATCATTGCGCTCATCCTCACGGGGAATGCATTCGAAGCACGCGCAAAGCGGCAGACATCATCGGCGCTGCGGGCGCTCGCACGGCTGCAACCCAAGACGGCTCGCATCATACGCGAGGGAAGCGAGCGCGACGTGCCGATCGAACAGGTGCAGGTCGGCGACGTAGTCGTCGTCCGCCCCGGTGAACGGCTCCCGGTAGACGGGAGCGTGCTCTCTGGATCGAGCGCCGTGGATGAATCACTGCTGACCGGCGAATCGATGCCGGTGACGAAGCAAGCGAACGATCGCGTGATTGGCGGGACCATCAACACCACTGGCAGCCTTCAGTACAGCGCAACGACGCTCGGCACAGCGAGCACGCTCGCCCAGATTGTGAAGCTGATGCGCGACGCCCAGGGAACGCGCGCGCCGATTCAAGCGCTCGCCGATCGCGTGAGCGGCGTCTTTGTTCCTATCGTCATCACGATCGCCCTCGCGACGTTCGTGACCTGGTTCGTTGCCGTGCACGCGAGCAGCGGCAATGCGGGTGGTGCTGCGGTGCGCGCACTTGCCGCGGCAATCGCCGTCCTCATCATTGCGTGTCCGTGTGCCATGGGGCTCGCCGTGCCCACAGCAGTGATGGTCGCCACCGGGCGGGGCGCCGAGCTCGGCGTGCTGATCAAGGGCGGCCAGGCGCTGCAACGCGCCGGCGACGTCACGACCGTGGTACTCGACAAGACCGGGACCGTGACGGAAGGCAAACCGACAGTCACTGACGTACTGCTCGCGCCCGACGGTGGCGTGAACGAGAACGATCTGTTGCAGCTCGTCGCGTCGCTGGAGCGATCGAGCGAGCATCCGCTCGCCGACGCAATCGTTCGGCATGCGAATGCGCGGGGTGCCGTGCTCAGCGACGCTGTTGAGTTTCGTGCCCTGACGGGCCGCGGAGCAACGGGGAGGGTGAACGGACGTTCGGTGTTGGTGGGCAATGACGCGTTGATGGCCGAGCACGGGATAGACGTCACCTCGCTCCGCTTCGAGGCCGAACGACTCGCCGGTGACGCCAGGACGCCGATGTACGTTGGCGTCGATTCGCGTTTCGTCGGAGTGCTCGCGGTCGCCGATCCCATTCGCGCTACTTCGCGTGAGGCATTGTCGCAGCTCGCGGCCATGGGTCTCGAGATCGTGATGCTCACGGGCGACAACCAGCGCACCGCGGAGGCGATCGCGCGAACCGTTGGCGTCACGTGCGTGGTGGCAGGCGTGCTGCCGGAGGGCAAGGTGGCCGAGATCAAGCGGCTGCAATCCGGTGGAGCGGTGGTGGCGATGGTGGGGGATGGCACGAACGACGCGCCGGCCCTGATGCAGTCGGATCTGGGCGTCGGACTGCACACCGGGACGGACATTGCCACTGAGGCAGCCGATGTCACGCTGATGCGCGGCGATCTCCTTGGCGTCGTGTACACGATTCGACTGTCGCGTCGCACGATGCGCACGATGAAGCAGAATCTGTTCTGGGCGTTCGTGTACAACGTGGTCGGAATTCCGATCGCGGCGGGTGCGCTCTATCCGGCGTTCGGGCTGATGCTCAGTCCAATCCTCGCCAGCGCAGCGATGGCGTTCAGCTCGGTGAGCGTGGTGGCGAACAGCCTTCGGCTGCGCCGCGCTCGATTCACCTGAGCATTCACGTCTCTACCGAGAGGAGCAATGGCGGTTCCGACGATCAGGACCAAACTCCCCGCGCCACGGTCGCGCGCGCTCACGACGATCGAGTGTGGCTGCGGCATGCCCGCGCATGACGCTGCCGGCCGGAAGGCAGTGGCGGTCGACCCCGACGCCAAAGAGCGCAACGGGAAGCGCCTCCGACGCATCGAGGGACAGGTGCGCGGGCTGCAGAAAATGGTTGAGGAGGACCGCTACTGCGCCGACATCATGACGCAGATCGCGTCGGTGCACGAGGCGCTCCGATCGGTCGGCCGCGAGCTGATGCGAAATCATCTCAAGCACTGCGCGACGTCGGCAATTCAAGCCGGCCCCGACCAGGCCGAAGGGATGTACGACGAGCTGGTCGAAATGATGTACAAGCACAGTCGGTAGCGTCGCTCCTTTTCCCCATCGTGCGACGCAGGTAGGTTTGGCGATCACGCATGATGGAGCAAAGAGGGTGAACCTGCAACGTCTCGTCGCAACCGTCGTGCTGGCATGCAGCGCCGTTCCGCTTGGTGCGCAGGCGAACCATCGCCCGCTCGTGCTCATCTCCGTGGACGGGCTCAAGCCGGAGTACGTGCTCGACGCGGATGCGCACGGATTGCGCATCCCGCATCTGCGTGCATTGCTCGCGCGTGGCGCGCACGCGAGCGGCGTCGTTGGCGTGGTACCCACCGTGACGTATCCGAGCCACACTACGCTCGTCACAGGTGTCTCGCCGGCTCGCCACGGGATCCTCTCCAACAATACCTTCGACCCTCTTCGCAAGAATCAGGGTGGATGGTATTGGTACGCGAGCGACATTCGTGTTCCTACCCTTTGGGATGCGACCATGCAGGCCGGCCGCACGGTGGCGAACGTGCACTGGCCGGTGACGGTTGGCGCACGCATCACCTGGAACCTTCCGCAATATTGGCGAACCGGGGAACGGGACGACCGCAAGCTCGTGCGCGCGCTGTCGACGGCCGGACTGTACGACCAGATGGAGCGCGACGTCGGCCTGCCGTACGCCGATGGCATCGATGAAACGATCGAGGGCGACGAGCGGCGCGGCCGGTTCGCCGTGCAGATGATCGAGTCCAAGCGCCCATCGCTGATGCTCGCGTATTTCACCGCCCTCGACCACGAAGAGCATCGGAGCGGTCCGTTCAGCCCCGCATCGCTGGCAACGCTCGAGCGGATCGACGCGATCATTGGTGCCCTGGGCGCTGCGGCCACGCGTGCCTACGGCCG
>JANMAY010000273.1:0-12338 GCA_031360095.1 Gemmatimonadaceae bacterium | reverse complement strand
ATGGCGACGAGCGTCCCATACGGTGGCTTGTTGAGCGGAATCGAGGCGCCGGCGGAATCGAGCGTCACACCCACCGACGAGTTCACGAGATCGGCGGTGTAGCTGAAGTCGATCGTGTCCGAACGCGCTTCCGTCTTGTAGATGCGATACATCACCGGGCCATTCGTGGTCTTGATGTAGATCACGCCCGTCTCGGGATCGAATGCTCCACCGCCCCAACCGGCACCACCGATGGAACCCGGCATGACGATCGTACCCTGCAGCGATGGCGGCGTGTACATCGCGCCGAAGCGATAGCGTCGGAGCTCCTCGAGCGCGCGGCGTTTGATGTCCGGAGTGAAGTCCACGACATCGCTCTCACTGAAGCCCTGCACGGAGAACGGGGCGGGCCTCGTTGGCACCGGCTGCGTTGGCGACGCCCGTTCACCTGGCACGTCGCTCGGCGGCACGGCGCGTTCCACGATCGGCCAGACCGGCTTGCCCGTCACACGATCGAAGACGAACAGATAGCCCATCTTCGTCGGCACGGCGACGGCGTCGATCGTGCGGCCACCAACGCGAATCGTTCCGAGCACGGGCGGTGCCGGCGGATCGTAGTCCCACAGCCCGTGATGCACGAGCTGATAATGCCATTTCCGCCTTCCCGTGTTCGCGTCGAGACACACCACCGACTCCGCGAACAGATTGTTGCCCTTGCGCTCACCGCCGTACCAATCGTTGCTCGGCGTGCTCACGGGGAGGTACACGAGCCCCCGCGCGGCATCGAGCGAAAAGGGCGCCCACACGTTGGTGTGCCCGGTGGTGCGCCAGGACCCGTCCTCCCAGGTCTCGCGACCGAACTCGGTCGAGTCCGGAATCGTGTGAAAGCTCCAGACGCGCTTCCCGGTGCGCACGTCGAACGCCTGCACGTCGCCGGGCGGATCGCTCTGGTAGCGCAGCCGATCGCCCACGCCGTTGCCCACGATCACCAGGTTCTTGTAGACGACTGGAGGCGACGTGTTCGTGTAGTGCCGCTTTACGATGCGTCGACGCAGCCGAGCCGTGAGATCCACCACGCCGGTGTCGCCGAAGGTGCGCACAGGTTTGCCAGTCGCGGCGTCGATCGCGATGAGATTCCACCGACTGTTCATGAAAATGACCCGACGACGCCCGTCACTCCACGTCGCTACGCCACGATGCACGAACCCGGTGCCATTCGACGGTTGTCCCGCGCGGTACGCCCCCGGATCGTACGTCCACAACGGGCGACCGGTCGTCGCATTCATCGCGACGACACGATTGAAGGGTGTACTGAAAAACAGCGTGTCGCCGATCATGAGCGGCGTCGCCTGGAATGTTCCAGGGCGTGCGCCGAGGGTGCTGTCGGTTTGCGGGATGGCCGATTCGCCGACGCGCCAACGCCACGCCACGCGAAGCTGTGCAACGTTCGCGCGATCGATCTGCGTGAGCGCCGAGTATTTCGTTGCGCCGGCGTCGCCGCCGTAGACGGGCCATTCACCGACACGCGACTGAGCGGCGACGCTGGACGGAAGCATCAGACCGACGAGCGCGACCACACGTACGCTGATCCTCACCATGGGCGCAAAGCTGAGTGCGCACTCCGCGCTGCGCTAGTCGGAACCCTCTACGCCACGGGCGTCAGCCACCCCCGTTCGTCCGACGTCTCTCCACGCACGACGGCGAAAAATGCACGCTGTAGCACCGCCGTAACCGGCCCGCGCGTACCAGCGCCAATCGTCACGCCGTCCACGGAGCGCACCGGCGTCACTTCCACCGCAGTGCCGGTAAAGAACGCTTCGTCGGCCGCATAGAGCGCCTCGCGCGGAATGCGCTCTTCGCGCACGCTCAAGCCGTGCTCTCGTGCGAGGACCATCACCGTATCGCGCGTGATTCCCGGGAGGATGGATGACGATGCCGGCGGCGTCACGATCACGCCATCACGCACGAGGAACAGGTTCTCTCCTGACCCTTCACTCACCGTTCCCGACGTATCGAGCGCGATGCCCTCGGCAAAGCCCAACCGCTCGGCTTCCATGGCGATCAACTGCCCCGAGAGATAGTTGCCGCCGGCCTTCACGCCGGTGGGAATGGTGTTCGCCGCGGGCCGCGTCCACGAGGATACGCATGCATCCACGCCCTGCTCGAGTGCGTCCTCCCCGAGATATGCGCCCCATGGCAACGCCGCGATCATCAGCTCCACGGGATGCCGGCTTGCGTTCACGCTCAACGATCCCACACCTCGCCACGCCAGCGGCCGGATATACGCGCTCTTCAAGTCGTTCTCCCGCACGACGGCTCGGCACGCGGCGAGCAGGTCCTCTTCGTCAGGCAACTCCATCCGGTAGAGACGCGCCGAGTCGCGCATGCGGCGCACATGTTCGCGCGCGCGGAAGATCGCCGGTCCGCGCGGTGTGTCGTAGCAACGCATTCCCTCGAAGACGGATGATCCGTAGTGCAGCGCGTGCGTCATCACGTGCACGGTCGCCGACTGCCACGGAACGAGCTTGCCGTTGAACCAGATGAGATCCGGGTGCGCCGCCGCTGGCTTTGACGCCTTCAATGCAGGCGCAGTGGCAGGCGATGCGTGCTGCGCTACTGTCGTCGCCATCAGTCAGCCCCCGCGGTCGCGAGTGCTTCAGGTCGTGCGAGACTCGGCGTGGATGCGCCTGCGCCGCGCAGACCGGGCAGCACTTCCTTCGCGTCGAGGAATGGCATCATGCGGCGGATGTCGCGGCCAACCGTTTCCAGTTGGGACTCCGACTCCGTGGCGCGCCGCTTGGTGAACGTGGGACGTCCGGTTCTGTTCTCGTCGATCCAGCGCTTGGCGAACGATCCGTCGCGCACCTCGTCGAGCAGCTTCTGCATTGCCTTCTTGGTTTCCGCCGTCACGATCCGCTCGCCGGCGTGATAGTCGCCATACTCGGCCGTGTCCGAGACGGAGTGGCGCATGTAGTTGAGCCCTCCGCGATACATGAGATCGACGATGAGCTTCAACTCGTGCAGACACTCGAAATAGGCGATCTCGGGCTGGTAGCCATTCGCGACGAGCGTATCGAAGCCGGCCTTCACGAGCGCGGACGCGCCGCCGCACAGCACGGCCTGCTCGCCGAACAAGTCCGTCTCGGTTTCTTCGGCGAACGTCGTCTGCAGCACCCCCGCGCGTGTGGAGCCGAGCGCCTTCGCGTATGCGAGCGCGTCCGCGAGTGCGTGACCCGTGGTGTCCTGATGCACCGCCACCAGCGCGGGAACCCCACCCCCTTCGCTGAACACCTCGCGCACACGATGGCCCGGTGCCTTGGGCGCCACGAGAATGACGTCGATGTCGGACTGCGGCGCGATCTCTCCGAAGCGAATGTTGAAGCCGTGCGCAAAGAGCACGGTGTCGCCGGCCGCGAGATGGGGCGCAACGGATTCCTCATAGACCGACCGCTGCGTGTGATCGGGCGTGAGAATCACGATGAAATCCGCCTCGCGCGTCGCCTCGGCGGGAGTGAGCACGCGCAGTCCAGCCGCCTCTGCGCCCGCCCGGCTGCGCGAGCCGTCCGGCAGTCCGACGCGCACGTCGACGCCCGAGTCGCGGAGGTTGAGCGCGTGTGCGTGCCCTTGGCTGCCGTAGCCAATGATCGCCACGCGGCGGCCGGCAAGGCGTGCGAGGTCGGCGTCGGCATCATAGTAGAGCGTGGTCATTGGACGGACTCCTGTGCGCTTGGCGCTGTGTAGTTGAGAGTAGGGATGGAAGCTTGGGTGGAGTGCGGCAGCTCCTGAATCACGATTGGACCAGTGCGGGCAAGCTGGCGCAAATCGAATTGGCGCATGGACTGAACGAAGGCGTCAACCGCAGAAGGTTCCGCCGTCATCTCGAGCAGCACGCGCGAATGTCCCTGGTGGCTGATACGAGCGCCCGCTGCGGCCGCCGCGGCGTAGACGGCGCCATTGTCGCCATCGCGCATGTCCACCACGGCAAGCGCCGTCTCGCGCACGAGATCCTCGTTGCGCGCGATCTCCGCCACCGACAGGACGTCCACCAACCGCGAGAGCTGCTGCACGATTTGATGCACGTCTGCTGCTTCGACCACGAGCACCATGCGACTCGTGCCCGCGCGTTCGCTCGCGCCCACCACGAGGCTCGACACGTTGTAATCGCGACGCCGGATCAAGCCGATGGCCCGATAGAGCGCACCGGGTCGATCGTGCAGCTGCACGACGAGCGTGTGACGCTTCGGCGCGGCGCGCTGTGTGGCCGGGGTCATGACGCACCTGCCAGCGCCGGGGTGCTCTCCGCCGCGTGCGTGTGCGCGTCGACCATCATCTCCCCGATGCTCTTGCCCTGCGGCACGATCGGGAAGACGTTCGCCTCCCGCTCGACGCGGAAGTCGATGACCACCGGGCCGGGATGATCCCACGCGTCGGCAATCGCCGTGTGTGCCTGCTCGACGGTCTCCACCGTGATGCCGCGCACGCCGTACGCTTCGGCAAGCTTCGCGAAGTCGGGGCCGGTGAGCGGGGTGCCGCTGTAGCGCCTTCCTTCGAACAACTGTTGCCACTGCCGAACCATTCCCAGGTAGCCGTTGTTGATGATCGCGATCTTCACGTTCGTCAGGCCCTCCTGCGCCATCGTCGCGATTTCCTGATTCGTCATCTGGAATCCGCCGTCGCCGACGACGGCCCAGATGGTCTCATCGGGACACGCGATGGCGGCGCCGAGTGCCGCCGGCACCGCGAAACCCATGGTGCCGGAGCCACCGCTGGTGATATGCGAGCGCGGCCGCTTCCAATCCAGAAGTTGCGCCGCCCACATCTGATGCTGGCCCACATCGGTCACGACTCGGCAATTCCCCCGCGCGTGGCGCGCCGCGTTGAGCGCGGCGCACACGTCGTGCGGCTGGAGCGTCTCGCTGTCGGGGCGGCGGCGGTAGTGCTGCCGGGGCTCAAATCGTTCGCGGAGCTCGTGGATCTCGGCGATCCAGTTCGTGAGGCGCGCCGTCATCGCCAGCGTAGTCGAGGGACCCGCACTCTGTCTCACATCGAGCGCCTCACCCAACGCCCGCAGCGCCTTCTTCGCATCGCCCACGATTCCAACGGCAACCGGCACCAGCTTTCCGATCTCCGACGGATCGACATCGACGTGAATGATCGACGCGTTCGGCGCAAACGTCGACGCCTTTCCTGTCACGCGATCATCGAACCGGCTCCCGACGTTGAGCAGCACATCGCATCGCTGAATGGCGCGGTTCACGTGCACCCAGCCGTGCATGCCCGGCATGCCGAGGCTGAGCGGGTGCTCCTGTGGAAATGCGCCGAGCCCATGCAGCGTCGTGATGACAGGAATGCCCGTTCGCTCGGCGAAGGCGAGTAGTTCGGTGTGCGCTCCGGACTGAATGACACCGTTGCCCACGAGAATCAGCGGGCGTTCGGCGTTCGCGAGCAGGTGCGCCGCCTCACGCACGTTCGAAGCATCCACGTCGCCGATGCGATGGTCCGTATAGCCCTCGAGATCGAGCGTCACGTCCCAATTGGGCACGACGCTCGACTGCTGCGCGTCCTTCGTCACGTCCACCAGCACGGGACCAGGCCGACCCGTCGACGCAATGTGAAACGCTTCCGCCATCACACGTGGTATCTCGCGTGCATCGCGCACCAGGAAGCTGTGCTTGGTGATGGGCACCGTGATGCCGATGATGTCGGTCTCCTGAAATGCATCGGTGCCGAGCAGCGCGCTTGGCACCTGGCCGGTGAGCGCGACCAGCGGTGTCGAATCCATCCACGCATCGGCGATCGGCGTCACGAGATTCGTTGCGCCGGGTCCGCTCGTCGCCACGCACACGCCCACGCGGCCCGTCGCCCGTGCATAACCCTCCGCCGCGTGTCCCGCGCCCTGCTCGTGCCGGCAGAGGACGTGACGCAGTGTGTCGGCGTAGTCGGGAAGCGCGTGATAGAACGGCATGATCGCGCCCCCCGGAATTCCAAAGATCACATCGACGCCTTGCCGCACGAGCGCTTCGCAGAGGATTTGCGCGCCGGTGCGGAGATTGGGATCACGCGGCGTGGATTGCGTCAGTGCAGGCGACACACGCTCAGGTGCAGTCGTGATGCTCATCGCGCGCCTCCCACCAGCGCCGGCGCCGGTCGCGACGCGCGCTGCACCGCCTGCGTGGTTCGGGCATTCACTGGCAGCGACACGCCGGTTCCGCCGGACGTGCCGGGCGCGCCTGGCACCATCAGCACGGCGCCGGTGTGCGCGCTCGTCACCATCGCCGCGTAACGTGCCAACCACCCGCGCGTGAATTTCGGCGGCGGCGCGCTCCACTCCTGGGCTCGCGCGTCGAGCTCCGAGGGCGAGAGCTCGACGTCGAGCGTGCGCGCGCTCAGATCGATCGCGATCATGTCGCCGTCGCGCAGCAGTCCGATTGGTCCGCCCTCCGCCGCTTCCGGCGACACGTGCCCGATGCAGAGCCCGCGGGTGCCGCCGGAGAATCGCCCATCGGTGATGAGCGCCACTGACTCACCGATCGGCATTCCCTTGAGGAGGCTCGTGAGCGACAGCATTTCGCGCATTCCCGGACCTCCGCGCGGCCCTTCGTTGCGCACGATCACCACGTCACCGGCGAGAATCCCTCCGGACATCGCCGCTGCTGTCGCTGCTTCTTCGCTGTCGAACACGCGCGCCGGTCCGCGGAACGTCATCTCGTGGTGCTCCACTGCCCCGACCTTGATGACTGCACCCAGCGGCGCGAGCGATCCAAAGAGCACAGCAAGTGCGCCGCGCGCCGAGTGTGGGTCGTCGACCGGGCGGATGCACTGCGGGTTGGTGTTTTTCACGCCGGCAAGCGACTCGCCCAGTGTCGTGCCGGTGACGGTGCGCGCATCGAGATGCAAGATGCCCGGCTTGCGCGCGAGCTCGGCGAGGATGGCCGGAATGCCGCCCGCGGCGTGCACGTCCTGCATGTGCCACTGCCGGTCGCTGTCCCACGCGGGCGAAATCTTCGCCAGATGCGGCGTGCGCTCCGCGATGTCGTTGAATCGCGCGAGCGGGTAGTCGACGTCGGCTTCACGCGCGAGCGCGAGCACGTGGAGCACCGTATTCGTCGATCCACCCATGGCGACGTCGAGCGCCACCGCGTTGTCGATTGCGTCGGCGGTGACGATGTCGCGGAAGGTGATGTCGTCCTTCACGAGCTGCATCAGGTACTTCGCGGCGCGTTCGGCGAGCGTGCGTCGTTCGGGTGACGTCGCCAAAATGGAGCCGTTGCCCGGGAGCGCGAGCCCAATCGCTTCGCACAGGCAGTTCATCGAGTTCGCGGTGAACATGCCGCTGCAACTGCCGCACGTGGGACAGGCGTTGCGCTCGAGTTCGAGCAATCGCGCGTCGTCGATCGTGCCCGACGCGCGCTGCCCGACCCCTTCGAACACGGAGATCAGGTCGATCTTCTGTCCCTTCGAGTCGACCCCCGCTTCCATCGGTCCGCCGGAGACGAACACGGTGGGCACGTTCGCCCGCGCGGCGCCCATGAGCATTCCCGGCACGATCTTGTCGCAGTTGGGTATGCAGATGACGGCGTCGAAGCAGTGGGCGCGCACCATCGTTTCCACCGAATCGGCGATGATCTCACGCGACGGCAGGGAGTAGTGCATCCCTTCATGGCCCATCACGATCCCGTCGTCCACGCCGATGGTGTTGAACTCGAACGGGATGCCGCCCGCAGCGCGGATGGCCTCCTTGACCGCCTTGCCGAAGGCCTGGAGGTGTACGTGCCCGGGCACGATGTCCACGTAGGAATTGCACACCGCAACGAATGGCTTCTCCCATTCGCCGTCTTTCACCTGCCCCGTGGCACGCAGCAGGGCTCGGTGTGGTGCGCGCTCCATGCCGCGCTTGATGGTGTCCGATCGCATGTCGCCTCTCGAGGGGTGAGAATGCGAACGCGGCCCATCCGGAGTGGGATGGGCCGCGGCGATTGGAGACCGTTGCGACCCTTCCCGTTGGGGAGAGGGTCGCGGTCGTCGTGCTGTGCTACACCGCGTGACCCTCTCGCATGCCAATAATCTCCGTAAGCGATACGGAGACTACGACGCGAATGGAAAGGGTAGCGCGGGAAGCGAAAATCATGTCGAAGTTTCGAGCTCTTTCAGCAGGGATGCCGCACGGCATGACGCCGGCGCAGGTCTGCTATGATAGGACGCGAGGCAGGAATTGCGCAAGTGCACCGCTCTAGACGCAGCCCGGACAAACCCCAATCTTGTCGTCTCACGCAGGAGCCTCTCATGCCGACCCGCCGCCAGTTTCTTTCGACGACATCCGCCGCCGTTGCGGCGCTTCTTCTCCCCCAACGCAGCGCGCGCGCCACGCCGCCGCCTGGCCCGCATCCCGTTCCTCGCGCCGGCATCACGGGCGCAAAGGTGCTGACCAGGGCGCAACTTGCCGACCGCCCGAAGCTGGTCTCGCTGTTCGATTCGGTTCGTGAGATCCCGGAGGTCGTCGACGGCATCCGCTGCAATTGCGGCTGCGGCGCCGGTCCAGGCTTCTACTCGCTGCTCACCTGCTACGAGGGGGAAGACGCAATGGCGCGCGATTGCGCCGTGTGCCAGGGCCAGGGTCGCCTCGCCGCGCGGCTGCACAAGGCCGGCAAGTCGCTCGATGAGATACGGGTGGCGGTCGATGGCAAGTACGGCTGAGGAGACTGCGGAAAGGCGGGAATTTGACCGCTGAGGCGCAGAGACCGCAGAGAAGTGCGTAGCAGCAACGGAATTTGGGAAAGGCGGAACAAGCAGGTAAGGGCGGATCGCTCCTACGAAGCGCCACCCTCCCAGCGCACCTTCAAAGCATTCCTTTTTTTGAGTTTGCAAGGTGAGTCCATCTCACTAAGCATCGAGTCGATCCGCCGCTTCCTGCCCTTTCCGCAGGTTCCCCCATTCGCCGTTGTAGTTCCGCAGTCCTCCCCGACCTCTGCGTCTCTGCGGTAGATTCGCCGCGGTTGACCTTTCGGCCTGCCCCCACCAGAGCCTACATGCGCCTTCGCCTCGCCGTCATCGCCTCCGCTGCGCTGCTGCTTCCGCACAGCGCAGTAGCCCAGATCCGCGCCAGCGAGATCGGCACGGTCTCCCAAATCATCGACGGCACCAAGATCACCGTGCAGTACTCCCGCCCGCGCGTGCGGGGCCGCGATCCGATCTTTGGTTCCAAAGCCGTACACTGGGACGAGGTGTGGACGCCGGGCGCCAACTGGGCGACCACGTTCGACGTCGACAAGCCGGTGAAGCTAAACGGCACCCCCATTCCCAAGGGCAAGTATTCCATGTGGATGGTCGTGAAGGAGAAAGGCGACTGGACCATAGTGCTCGAGCCGCGCTGGAGGCGGTTCCACATGGAGCCACCCGACTCGAACGCAAAGCAGATCCGCTTTCCCATTCAGCGGCAGAACGCGCCGTTCACCGAAGTGCTCACCTGGTCCGTGCCCGATATCCGGATCAACGGGGGCACCATCGCGTTCCAGTGGGCCACCACGCGCATCGACCTGAACGTCGAGGTCGAGCCGTCGCTCCGCATGACCATCGCCGCAGCCGATGCGGCCCCCTATCTCGGACAATACGAGTACGTCGAGCGGGATTCGACCGGCAAGGCAACCGACACCAAATTGCTCACCCTCTCCTACGAGAATGAAACACTCAAGGGCGAGTGGACGCCGACCGATTCCTACTTCAAGAAGTTCGCGATGGTCCGCGTCGCACCCAACTGGTTCGTGCCTGGCGTCTACGACAAGAACGGACAGATCTACGAGGTCCTGCGACCGGACATGACGTTCGAGTTCAAGACCTCCAACGGTCGAGTCACCGCGTTCGAGGTCCGCTACGAGGACGACGCCGTCGCGGCAACGGGGACGCGAAAGCCCTGAGCCGCGTGTCGCATGCCGCCGTGATCATGCCTGCGGCGCACGCTCCACTCGTCGTGCGCGAGTACCCGACCCCATCGCTCGAGGCCGGCGCGGCACTGCTTCGCACACTGTATTCGGAAGTCTGCGGCACCGACGTCCACCTTCACCACGGCAAGCTGCAGGTCCCTTTTCCGATCATTCCGGGGCACGTGTCGGTCGGCATCGTCGAAGCCACCAGCGGCACTCTGCATGACATCAGCGGCGACATCATAAAGGAAGGGGACACCGTCACCTTCCTCGACGTCCACGAGACGTGCAACAACTGCTACCAGTGTCTCGTTGCTCGGCAGCCCACGCGATGCCCTTCCCGCAAGGTCTACGGCATCACCTACAGCGCCAACGACGGACTTCTGGGCGGATGGTCCGAAGCGATCTGGATGAAGCCCGGGGTGAAGATGATCAGGCTCCCGCCCGAACTCTCGCCGGAAACTTTCATCGGCGGAGGGTGCGGTCTCGTGACCGCACTGCACGCAGTGGACATGAGCGAGCTTCGCCTAGGCGAGTCCGTCGCGGTCCTCGGCGTCGGGCCGGTGGGGCAATCCATCGTGGCGTTCGCGTCACTCTCGGGCGCCGGCGAAGTGATTGCCGTCGGTGCGCCCGACGATCGGCTTGCCTTTGCGAAGCGCATGGGCGCCACGTCGACACTCTCCCTCGCGATCGACGCAAACGAACGTCTCGACGCGGTGCGTCGCGCCACGGGCGGCCGAGGGGTGGACGTGGTGATCGAAGCGAGCGGCGCGCCGGATGCGATCGTGCAGGGACTGGATATGGTTCGGGACGGAGGACGCATGGTGGTGTGTGGCCACTACACCGACAACGGACCGGTCGAGGTGCATCCGCACTGGCAGATCAACCGCAAGCACGTCACGGTGAAAGGATGCTGGGGCTCACGCTACGATCACTTTCATCGGTCGGTCGAACTCGCGGCGCGCTACGGCGACGTCAAGCCGTGGCGCGAGATGGTGAGCGGTCGCTACACCCTGGAGGAGGCCAGCCAAGCGCTCGCGGCCGTAGAGTCTCGCAGCGCCATCAAGGCGGTGATCATGCCGAATCCGTCACTGATCGCCTAGATTGCGGAGTGCAACAGCCCTGGAGCGCACTCATGTTTCGCATCGCTCGCTCGCGTCTGATCGTCGTTCTCGCCATCGCGCCAATCGCCTCGTCGACCGCGCGCTCGCAGACACCCCCCACGCCGCCACGGTGGGCGCCAGTCGAAGCGGCACTCGGACGCAAGGGTGTCATGCAACCAGGCGACGTCCTCAAGTTCAGCTTCCCGCGCAGCGATCTCACCGTCACGGCGGACGGCGTCGTGCTCAAACCGGCGTTCGCGCTGGGCTCGTGGCTCGCGTTCAAGGACGTCGGCGGCGGTCACAGTATGGCGATGGGCGATCTCGTATTGACGGAAGACGAGATCAATCCGGTGATGCGCGCGCTGCAGGCGGGGGGAGTTGAACAGACGGCGCTGCACAATCACGTGCTCGGTGAATCTCCACACGTGATGTACATGCACATTCGCGCGCACGGCGATGCCGTGAAAATCGGCCAGACTGTGCGAACGGCGCTGGCGTCCAGCAAGACACCGCTTGGAACGCCCGGCGCGCCGGCGGCTCCGTCCGCCGCCGATCTGGACACCGCCGGGATAGCCCGCGCGTTGGGCGTCGTGGGCAAGCTGAACGGTGTGGTCTATCAAGTCGCTGTTCCACGGCGCGAGCGTATCCGGGACGGCAAGGATGAGGTTCCACCGTCGATGGGCATGGCCACCGCGATCAACTTTCAGCCCACGGGCGGCGGCAAGGCCGCGATCTCGGGAGACTTCGTCATGCGCGGCCGCGAGGTCAACAACGTCATTCGCACGCTCCAGCGCCACGACATCGCCGTGGCCAGCATTCACAGTCACATGCTGGACGAAGAGCCCCGGTTGTACTTCATGCACTTCTGGGCGAATGCCGACGCCGTGACGCTCGCGAAGGGCCTTGCTGCCGCGCTGAACGAGACGAACTCGAAGCGCGACAGATCGAAATAAACACGGCTGCGCTACATCGGCCGTCCGATGTCGCGCAGGCGTCCCTTTGCCTCGTTGTTAGTCGAGTCTCGTCGCACGGCTTCACGAAACGCACGCTCAGCGGCCGCCGTGTCGCCGCGCATCAGGCTGATGTTGCCGCGAAACACCGACAACCCGGACGACGCGGGAAACGTCTCCTCGTTCAGCGTGAGCAGCGCGAAGGCTTCATCGAACTTGTTCGCGCGGCCAAGGCGGAACGCCGCCGTGTTGAGGGAGCTCTCACCGAAGTCGTACGCGGCGCGCCCGTAGTACCGATTCTTGAGCGCCTTGTACGCACGTACGGCCGAGTCGGCGCCGGATGCGGTTGCGATCTCGGACATTACCGTGAACAACGGCGCGGGACGACT
>JANMAY010000251.1:0-9554 GCA_031360095.1 Gemmatimonadaceae bacterium | reverse complement strand
ACTGAGCAAGGACTCGCCCCGTCCCGTGGCCCACGCCGTTCCGCGCCGGGATCCCATCACCATCGATGGACGGTTGGACGACGCAGGCTGGGCAGCGGCGGAACCGATCACGCAGTTCTACCAACAGGCTCCCGACGAAGGTCAGGCGTCCAGTGAGCGCACGGAGCTGCGCATCCTCTATGACGCCAGCGCGCTGTACGTGAGCGCGCGGATGTTCGACTCCAAGGGATCGAGCGCCGTGCGGAAGCTGCTCGTGCGCCGCGATCAACTGCTCAACGACAACGCATCGGACAAGATCGCGCTCGTCCTCGACCCGTATCACGACCGCACGACGCGCGTCTGGTTCGAGCTCAATCCGTTGGGCGTCAAAGGGGATCACCTCAATGGCGACCCGTCGTACGACCCGGTATGGGAAGGAGCAACCCAAATCGATTCGCTCGGCTGGACCGCCGAATTCAAGATCCCGTTGTCGCAGCTGCGCTTCCCGCGCGACTCGGTGCAAACCTGGGGGCTCCAGGTTTATCGCATCCTCGCTCGCCGGAACGAGGCGGACATGTGGGCCTTCTGGAAGCTGAATGAGTCTGGCGGCCCCGCATACTTCGGCACAATCGAAGGCTTGGCGCTCACCGCGCAGCCTCGGCAGCTCGAGCTGCTGCCGTACGCCGTGTCCAAGAGCAAATTCTCGCTGCCCGCCCAGGGCGATCCCTTCCGGAGCAAGCAGGAGATAACGAGTCGCGTTGGCGGAGACCTGCGCTACAACATCACCTCGAATTTCACGCTCGACGCCACCGTCAATCCGGACTTCGGCCAAGTCGAAGTGGATCCGGCCGTCGTGAACCTCTCGGATTTCGAGACGACGTTCCAGGAGAAGCGGCCGTTCTTCGTCGCGAACTCGTCGGCCTTCTCCTTCGGCAACTTCAACTGCTACTTCTGCAGCAATACCTCCAGCCTCAACCTGTTCTATTCTCGGCGCATCGGCCGCGCACCGCAGCTCGGCAATCTCGTTCGGTCGCAGGCGACGTACGCCGATATTCCCGATGCGTCCACGATCCTCGGCGCCGCCAAGGTGACCGGCCGTACCAAAAACGGACTGCAAATCGGCATGCTCGAGGCGCTGACGAACCGGGTGAATGCACGCTATGTCACGAGCACCGCCCCTGGTGTCGCTCCGCTGGAGCGCGGAGCGGAGCCGCTCACGAATTATTTCGTCGGGCGGGTGCGAAAGGATCTTCGGCGCGGCGACACGCGACTTGGCATGATCACCACGGTCACCAATCGGTTCCTGCGCGACAGCACCGAACGAAGCCGTCTTCGCAATCGTGCCGAGGCGCTCGGGTTCGATCTCCAGCACTACTGGGCCAACCGCGGCTACTCGCTCACCGGCCAGTTTGCGCTCACCGACGTTGCCGGCGACACCGCCGCGATGCGAAGAACGCAGCTCACCAGTGCGCACTACTTCCAGCGACCCGGCCGTACGGAGACGAGCGATGGATTGTTCGACATCGCATACGACCCGACGCGCACGTCACTCCGGGGGTACGGTCTCTATGCTCGCGTCGCGAAGGAAAGCGGGAACTGGCTCTGGGAGACGGCGCAGAATTGGCGCAGCCCCGGCTTCGAGGTGAACGATCTCGGCACACTGAGTCGCACGGACTTCAAGTGGATGCAGGCGAGCGTGCTGCGCCAATGGACGAAGCCCACCAAGTGGTATCGCGATGCCGCGGCAATCGTGGGAGGACAGCAGTCCTTCAACTACGAAGGAGATCGGACCGACCTGCAGGGTGAGCTCTGGGGACGCATCACGCTGCCCAACTACATCTCGCTGAGCGGTTTCATTTTGAATCGCCCGCCGGTGTACGATGGGTTGCGCACGCGCGGTGGGGTGATCGTCAAGACCGCTGGGACCAACTTCGCCGCGCTGAACGTGAACGGCGACTCGCGCAATCGCGTGAGCTGGGCCGGTGGCGCCGACTACGGCCGCAACATCACCGACGATGGCTGGAACGCCGACGGTTACGCAGAGCTCATCATCAAACCTGCCGAGAACATTCGGCTGAGCGTGGGGCCATCGTACTCCCGCAGCGTGTTTCCTCAACAGTTCGTCAGCAACATCGCGGATCCAACGGCGACGATGTTCGGCGGCCAGCGCAGCATCTTTGCCGAGATCAATCAGCATCAGCTGTCGATGAACACTCGACTGAACGCGACGTTCACACCGAACCTGACCTTCGAGCTGTTTGCGCAGCCGCTCCTGGCCAGCGGACGCTATTCCGCGCTCAAGCAATACGCCGCGCCGCGCTCGAGCGATGTGTTGGAGTTCGGTCGCGACATCGGCACACTCACCGAACAGCGCGATGCGAACGGGACGTTGATCCGCTCACGCATCGATCCCGACGGAAACGGCCCGGCGGCAGCGTTCGACATCGGCAATCCGAACTTCAACTTCCATTCGCTGCGCGGCACCGCGGTGGTGCGATGGGAGTACCGCCCAGGGTCGACGATGTTCTTCGTGTGGACCCAGGACCGTTCGGGCTCGGATACCTTCGGCAACTTCGACTTCACCCGCGACCGCTCGGCACTGCTGCGCGATCGTCCGGTGAATGTGTTTCAGATCAAGGCCAGCTATTGGCTCGGGATCTAATAGTCTGACACACGTTGCTCGGTCGGCACGCTAAGTTTGCGCCCATGCCCCAACCGCCTCCCGACGCCCATCGTACCGACATCCAGGTCCGATTCGGCGATACCGACGCCCTCGGCCACCTGAACAATGTCAGCTTCATCGGCTACGCCGAGCTCGGACGCCTGCACTTTGTCGCGTCGCTCGGAAGTGAGGCGCGCTCGCTCATTCTCGCGCGCGTCGCCGCCGATTTCCGGAAACAGGTCAAGTTCGGGGAACGCGTGGTCGTCTGTACGTGGGTGGAGCGGGTGGGAACGACCAGTGTCACGCTCCAGCAATCCATACTTGCCAACGACGCGCTTGCGGCGGAGGTGAGCTCGGTCGTCGTCAGCTTCGACTACGACACCAACACGCCGAAGCCGTGGTCACCGGACGCGCGCCGGTACCTCGAGGCCAACGTGCGGAGCGCCGCGCAGAACGACGGGCCCACTGCCACCGGAGCGTGATCGTGGCGGAGATGCAGCAGCGAATGCCGCTGGAGGTACTGCATCTCCACCCGATCACGGATACCACCTAGTAGAACTGCCGCAGATCCACGCGGGTCTGGTTGACGAATACGCCGGTGAAGCGGGCCGTGTCGCCGTTGCGCAGGTTCTGGAACTTCTGAAGATCCGTGCGAGACGGATTGTACGGCATGTAGACGGTAAGCAGCACATTGTTGCCGCCGTCGATCTGGAACCAGCCGTTCGCGGTGTCGACGCGCCGCACGACGCCCTGCAGCGACTGCACCTGCCCGTTAGACGAGCTGCCGGTGGACGTCGAGACCGACTGATCCACCTGCACCAGGTCCGTGTAGTAGCTGCCGTTCTGTGTCTGCTGGACGCGTGCAGTCACCTGATCTCCATTCTCGAGATTCGCGACCGTGTACTCCCTGTTCTGATACACGACTTTGGTCTGATTGTCATAGACGAGCGCAATCGTCTGCCCGTTCGACTGCTGCAGCGCGAGCTGCTGATTGCGTGTATCGACCTGCCGGACGATGCCCGTGACCTGGCTCCCCTGCTGCTGGCCGCCACCACCGAGTACACTGCCGAGTACGCTGCCCAAAGTGCCGGCTTGCGAGCATGCGCCCACTGAAGCGAGCGCGAGTGCCGCTGCGGCTGCGCGGATCGTACGTGATAGATCAATCAAGGTGTCCTCCAGTGAAATGCGTCGTCACGAAAAGCAATCCCGGTGCCGAACCGTGGCGCCGAACGTTGTACCCCGCATATTTGAATTCGCTGTGCCGTTGCGCTCGGTTGCGGTCTCCCATCATTCGAGGATGACATTCGTGCGAATTACTCCGCTGCTGTGTCTCTCGCTTCTTTGGTCGACCGCGTGCACGGTGGCCACGCGCCGCGAGCCGCCCGAGTTCCTCGCCGGCGCTCCGGGCTCCACGCGGCCATTCTCGCCGGCGGTGCGCGCAAACGGATTTCTCTTTCTCGCCGGCCAGATTGGCAGCGACTCTGCCGGTCGTCTCGTCCCCGGCGGCATTCGCGCCGAGACGCGACAGGTGATGGAGAACATTCGCGCGGTGCTCGCGCGTAATGGCTCGTCGATGGATCGTGTGGTGAAGTGCACGGCGTTTCTCGCCGACATGAAGGAATGGGGGGCGATGAACGAGGTCTATGTCACCTTCTTCGCGGTCAACCGGCGGCCCGCGCGCTCGGCGATGGGTGCGTCTGGCCTCGCGGCTGACGCGCGCGTCGAAATCGAATGCATCGCGGCTGACGAGTAGCGCCACGTGCCAACGCACGCCGCGCCTCGCCGCGGACTTCCGTGGCTTCGCGCGTTCGGCAGCGTCGTGCTGCGGCTCGCGGGCTGGCGCATCGAAGGCGAGCTGCCGGACGTTCCCAAATTCATCGCAGTCGTTGCGCCGCACACGTCGAATTGGGACTTCTTCGTCGGAGTGTTCGTGATGTTCGCGCTCGACCTCGACGTCCACTGGTTCGGCAAGGACAGCCTGTTCAAGAGCGTGCCGGGCGCCATTCTGCGGAAGCTGGGCGGACGGCCCGTGCGGCGCGACGCGTCCGAGGGTGTTGTGGCGGAGATGGCGGCGATGGTGCGTGCGGAGCCGCAGTTCATTCTCGCGCTGGCGCCTGAGGGAACGCGCAAACGCGTGACGCAGTGGAGAACGGGGTTCTATCGCATTGCGCAAGCCGCCGACGTTCCCATACTGCCTGTGTGGCTCGACTGGGGCCGTCGTGTGGCCGGCCTCGGAACGCTCGTGTACGCAACGGGCGATCTCGCGGCGGATGTCGCAGCCTTGCAAGCGCTGTATCGCCCGGACATGGCTCGCCATCCGGAAGGTTTTTGGTGAGTTGGCTGGTCTCCTCTTTGCACCGCACTCGCCCCCATGCCTGACGCATCCGATCTCACCGCCGTGCAGCACACCATCACCGGTGACGTGCGGACGCACGAGCGCTTCCATTCACGGTATCTCGAGCACGATCGCACCGTCGTCGTCTATCTCCCACCCGGGTACGACCCGAACTCCGCGGAGCGGTATCCGGTCCTGTACCTGCACGACGGGCAGAACGTGTTCGATCGCGCGACGTCGTTCGGTGAGGAGTGGCACGTCGACGAGTCCGCCGAAAGTCTCATCACCGCCGGCGCCATCGAGCCGCTGATCATCGTCGGCATCTACAACACGGGGGAGCATCGCGTCGACGAATACACGCCGACACCGGAGCCGGCGGTGAAAGGGCGGGGTGGGCATGCCGACGACTACGGCCGAATGCTGATCGAGGAGCTCAAGCCGTTCATCGACCTGACCTACAAAACGCTGCCCAGCGCGGCGAGCACCGCGATGGGTGGTTCCTCGCTCGGGGGGCTGGTCACGCTGCACCTGGCCTTGCGGTATCCGACGGCATTCAGCCGGATCGCTGCCCTTTCGCCGTCGGTTTGGTGGGATGATCGCGTATTGTTGAAGGAGGTCGAAGCGCTCCCGCGCAAGCTGCCGCTGCGCATCTGGCTCGACGCGGGAACGAATGAAGGCGAAGACACCATCGAGAACGCACGCGCACTGCGCGACGCGTTTGTCGCGAAAGGGTGGACGGTTGGCGAGGACCTCGCGTACTTGGAGGCTGTGGGCGGCGAGCACAACGAGCAGAGCTGGGCGGCACGCGTCGAGCCGGTGTTGCGGTTCCTCTTTCCCCGATCCTGAAGTCCAACGACATGCACCGAGAACACGTGAGGTGGTACAGTCCTCGGCTCGAGCGGAACATGGATCTGCTCGTGTTTGGGCATGCGGGCGCTCGCGTCATCGTCTTCCCCAGCTCGATGGGCAAGTTCTTCGAGTGGGAAGATCAGGGAATGATTCAGGCGCTGCGCGAGCACCTCGAGCGCGGCTGGATCCAACTCTACTGCGTGGACAGCGTCGACAGCGACAGCTGGTACGCCAAGTGGAAGCACCCGGCCGATCGCGCACGGCATCACGCACGCTACGACGCCTATCTGCGCGACGAGGTGTTCCCGCTCACGCAGCAGAACGGCAACCCGTTCCTGATGACGACCGGCGCCAGCTTCGGCGCCTACCAGGCGATGACGTTCGCGCTCCGCTATCCCCATCTCGTCAGCCGTGTGATCGGATTGAGTGGCATCTACGACATCCGCGAAATTACGGATGGCTACACCGACGAGAACGTCTATCCGTTCAATCCCGCGGAGTTCATCGTGAATGAGCACGATCCGGAGCGGCTTGCCGCGCTGAGCCGGATGGACATCATCGTGGCGATCGGCCGAGACGACTCGATGCGGGGAAACAGCGAGTACTTTTCGGGGCGCCTTTGGTCCAGGAACATCTGGCACGCGCTCAGGATCTGGGATGGCTGGGCGCATGACTGGCCGTACTGGCGCCAGATGATCGCGACGTACATTGCCGGGTCGGATTGACTCTCGTCCTGAGCGCACTCCGAAGGATCTGTATTCCCGCTCGTTTCGCATCACCACTTCAGCACGGATCGCGCGCATGCTCAAAGTCGGCCTTCTCGTCGGACGCGAATGGTCCTTCCCCCCCGCCTTCATCGAGGAAGTCGCGAAGCGCGACGCGGGAGTGACAGCCGAATTCGTGACGCTGGGCGGGACGTCGATGGACGAACCCTCGCCGTACACGGTGATCGTCGACCGGATCTCGCACGAGGTGCCGTACTACCGGACCTACCTCAAGCACGCGGTGCTGAGTGGAACGACCGTCGTGAACAATCCGTTCATGTGGTCGTCGGACGACAAGCTCTTCGACGCCTCGCTCGCGACGAAGCTCGGCGTCGCCAGCCCGAAGACGGTCGCGCTGCCGAACCGCGAGTACATCCCCGGCATCAAGCACGACGAGAGCCTCCGCAACCTCAAGTATCCGCTCGATTGGCAGGCGATCGTCGACTACATCGGCATGCCGTGCATCCTCAAGGATGCGCATGGCGGCGGGTGGAAGGACGTGTACGTGTGCCGTTCCCTCGACGAGCTGATTCACAACTACGACGACTCCGGCCAGCTCACGATGATCGTGCAGGAGTTCATCGAGTGGGATCAGTTCATCCGCTGTCTCGCGCTCGGGCAGCGCGATGTCCTGCCGATGAAGTACGATCCGCGCGAACGCAAATACCTCGTGGAGCACGAGCATCTCGCGCCCGCGCTCGGCGCGCGCATCGTAAAGGACAGCCTCACGCTCATGCGGGCGCTCGGCTACGACATGTGCTCGCTGGAGTTCGCGGTACGGGACGGAATTCCCTACGCCATCGACTTCATGAATCCGGCGCCGGACATGGACATCAATTCTCTTACGCCCCACTACTTTGATTGGGCGGTGCAGGGGATGGCCGACCTCGTGATCCGGTTGGCGAAGGAGCGGGCGGCATCGCGCGACCTCCGCGCAGGGGAATATCTGCTTGGCCGGCGCGAGCGCACCTAGCTCGACATGCTGCGCGACGGCATCGATCAATACCACTCCCTGCTCACCGACGACATCGCCGGTGAAACGCAGCGGCAGCTCGACGCACAACTCGAGCTGCGCGGCCTCTTCTTCGGGGATCGCCCGCTGTGCACGGTGCTGCGGCCGCGCTTTCTCTCTCCCGCGCAATACGGTTTTCTGCAATCGCGAGCTGCAGTCGTGCTGCGCGCCTTCCGCAAGGCGCACGAGGCCGCGCTCGAGAGTAACGAGGTGCTCGAGCAATTCGGGCTCCTGGAATGGGAGCATCAGCTCGTGCGACAGCGTTCCGGATTTCGAGATGCATCACCGGTCTCGCGACTCGATGCGTTTTTCGTCGCCGGCCCGGGAGGTCTTCGATTTACGGAATACAACGCGGAAACCCCGGCAGGCGGCGGCTACAACGACGTCCTCACGGAAGTGTTCTACGGACTGCCGATCATGCGCGCGTTCCTGCGGCTGTGGGACGTCCGTCCGCTTCCCGCACGTCACAACGTGCTGCATGCCCTCCTCGACGCGTACGAGCAATGGTCTGGCCGGCGCGACCGGCCGAGCATCGCGATCGTCGACTGGTCCGACGTGCCGACGCAAAGCGAGTTCCTGCTCTTTCAATCGTATTTCCAGCGGCAGGGGGTTCCGTGTGTCATCGTGGATCCCGCCGAGGTGACGTACACCGGCGGCAAGCTCCGCGGACCGACGGGACACATCAACGTCATCTACAAGCGCGTGCTCCTGCACGAGCTCGTCGAGCGCGGGGGGACGGACCATCCCATTTTCCGCGCCTATCGCGATGGAGCGGTATGCATGGTGAATCCGCCCGCGTGCAAGATCCTTCACAAGAAGGCGAGCCTCGCCGTGTTGCACGACGAGCGCAACGCGCACTTGTTCGATGCCGAGGAACGCGAGGCGATCGCGCTGTCGATTCCGTGGACGCGCGTCGTCTCGGACCGCAAGACGACGCGCGATGGCGCGACAGTCGACCTGCTTGCGTTCATCGCCGAGCATCGCGAACAGCTCGTGCTCAAGCCCAACGACGACTACGGCGGCAAGGGCATCGTCTTGGGCTGGGAGGTCAGCGACGCCGAGTGGAAGAGCGCGATCCAGACCGCGCTCCGCGAACCGTACATCGCCCAGGAGCGCATTGCGTTGCCGACCGAGCCCTATCCCAGCTTCGTCGACGGACATGTCGTGCTCGCGGACCGTATGGTGGACACCGCGCCGTACGTCGCATACGGTGACCACGTCGATGGTTGCCTCTCGCGTCTCGCCACGGCGTCGCTCTTGAATGTCACCGCGGGCGGCGGCAGCCAAACGCCAACCTTCATCGCCGAGAAGCGATGATCGGCCGAGGAGACGCATGAAAGCACCGTCGCTCACCCTCGGGATCGAGGAAGAGTATCAGATCATCGATCCCGAAACCCGGGAGCTCAAGTCGTACATCACGGAGATCCTCTCCGGCGATTCGATGATCCTGGACGAGGTCAAGCCCGAGCTGCATCAGTCGATGGTGGAGATCGGAAGCAAGGTGTGTCGCACGCCGCAGGAGGTGCGCGAGGAGCTGGTGCGGCTCCGCGGCATGGTGATGGATCTCGCCGCGCGGAACAATCTCGTGATCGCCGCCGCAGGTACGCATCCGTTCTCGCTCTGGACCAAACAGGAGATCACGCCGCTCGAGCGCTACATCGGCGTGCGGCAGGATCTTCAGGATCTCGCACAGCAGCTCCTCATCTTCGGCACGCACATCCACGTCGGCGTCGAGGATCGCGATTTTCTCGTCGAGGCGATGAACGTGTCGCGGTATCTGATGCCGCACGTGCTGGCGCTGTCAACGAGCTCGCCGTTCTGGCAGGGCCGGCGCACTGGCCTCAAGTCGTACCGAAGCATCGTGTTCCGCAACTTTCCGCGCACGGGCGTACCACCGACGCTTCGGTCCTACGCCGAGTACGAGGAACTACTGGGAACGCTCGTCGCGACGGG
>JANMAY010000230.1:0-6710 GCA_031360095.1 Gemmatimonadaceae bacterium | reverse complement strand
TCAATTCTCCTCCCCCCATCTCGTGGCCATCCGGCAACAACTGCTACGAAGTTGAAACGTATTGGGGATTGGAAATTCGTTGCGACACGCAGAGCTTCACCTCACCAAAAACGGACCTTCCGCTGGCGACGAAAACACCGGCAACCGTCAGTCCTCCACGTCGCACTGCTCCACACGCCAAGCTAAATCGCGCGAAAACTGCCGCGCGCACCGGCGCGACAATCAGATAAGTGATCGATAAAGAGACGGCCCCGCCAATATCAGGCGGGGCCGTCTGCACTTCACCACGCCATACTACTTCCCCACCACAAACCGCGTCTTCCCCTCGTCCAGCTTCTTCAGCGCACGAGCAATATCATCCCCGATCGCCTCGATCCGATTGATGCTCTTCGGATTGAACTTGGGATCATACGGACTCAGCGCCGGTCCACCCGCCACCTCCAGCACTGCATCGAACTTGTAGCTGTGCGTCTTCCCGGTCTTCGGATCCGTCCAGCTTCCCTGCCACGCGAGCGGTCTGTTCTTCGGCCACAATCCATACGGCAGCGCCATCGTACGCACTTTGTAGCCCGGTACTGCGGAGTCGATGCCCATTGCGTTGCGCGCGATCTGCTCCTGCACGGCGGCGTCCGGATACTGACTCAGCTTCATGTGCCACAGCGTGTGGTCGCACAACTCGAATCCCTGATCCGCCAACCACTTCACCTTCTGAAACCGCCACTCCTTCTTCTGCCCGCCGAATTTCGGATTGTCGCCGAAGAAGTTGTGGCCCGCAGCACCGCCGTTGAGCATGCAAAACACCGCGCGGTTCTTCCAACCCGGATGCGACTTGGCGAAGTCCACCCAAATACCCACCGCGCTCGTCGGATCGATCTCCAGCTCCCCGTTCTTCTCGACATACCGGAACTGAGAGTCCGACGCATCGTCGAACACGAACACCGCAGGAGACATCCCCGCAGGCACGTCCCGAAAATCCTTGTCGAGCATCTGCGCGATATTGATCGGCCGGTATCCGCGCTTGTACGCCTCTTCCAGGTCCGCGCGATAGCTTGCTGCCGTCCGCGTGTAGAGGGTGTTCTTCTCTCCACCAATGACATGATATTCCAACACAGGAATGCGACCCTGTTGATTGGCCGTGGCCGGGGCGGACGAAGCATCCGCGCTCGCCGCGGGTGCCGAGTTGGTAGCACGCGCTGTGTCTGAAACCGGAGCAACCGCACCACCGGCGGAATCCTGCGCGGTACCGGCAGAGCTGCCCTTCGACGCGGAGCTGTCGCCCTTCGCACAAGCGGCGGCGGCGAGTAGAGCCAAAACGAACAGACGGCGATCCATTTCGAGCCTTCGGGGTGACAAGGAAGAGGACACGGGAGCGTCTGCTCCCGTCGCGGCCGGAAACCTGCTTCCGCACCAGCCGTACCATAATAGAAGCGACATCACGAACCGTCCTCCGTTGTGAGCGTGCCGAAACTCCGACTGAATGAGCGCCTCGAGATCCTGCGCCAGCGGCTTCGTCCATCGGACGAGCCCGCTCGCGGACTCCTGAAGCGCCACTGGAAGTGGTTTTCTGCGCTCGCCGTCGCCTGCGTCGCGGTCGTGACGTTCGACGCATGGCTCCTGACCTGTGGATTCGCCGGTTGCCCCTCTCGCGCGGGCATCCGCGCCTTTCGACCCGGCGAAGGCGGACGCATCGTCGACCGGAACGACCGCTTCCTCGGCCGCATCGCCCTCGTGCGTCGCGTCAACGTTCCTCTGACGGCAATTCCCACGCACGTCCGGCAAGCGTTTCTCTCCACCGAGGACCGTCGATTCTATCAGCACAACGGCCTGGATTGGCGCGGGCTCGTTCGTGCGTCGCTCAGCAACGTCCGCCACGGCGGCGTGCGCGAAGGGTTCAGCACCATCACCATGCAGGTGGCGCGCAACTCGTTTCTCGTGAACACGCGCGGACGCACGCTCCGGCGCAAGCTCATCGAGCTCCGCCTCACGAAGCTCATCGAGAGTGAGCTCACCAAAGATCAAATCCTCGAGCTCTACCTCAACCTCATCTATCTCGGCAACGGCGTGAACGGCGTGGAGGCGGCAAGTCGAGATCTCTTTGGCAAGAGCGTCGATCGACTCAACGTGAGCGAAGGAGCGATGCTCGCCGCACTGCCCAAGGGTCCGAGCGCGTACACGCCGCGCGACCACTACGAGCGCGGCCTCAAGCGCCGCAATCTCGTGCTGTCGCTCATGGCGGAGACCGGATCGCTCTCGAGCGCCGAAGCAGCACAAGCCGAGCGCATGCCGCTCAAAATTGCAGAAGACGAGTGGCGCCCAGACACCGGCAAGGAGCCGCTCGCACTCGACGCGATTCGCGCCCTCATCGACTCGATCCGGCCGGATGCATTGAAGGAAGGCGACGTCACGGTCTACACCACGCTCGATCTCGTCGCGCAGCAGGCGGCGGACCGCGCGGTGATCCGGCAGACCACGGTCGTCACGCGCGAAACGCAGTACGCGGGCAATCGCGTGAAGGATGCCGCACAAGGCGCACTTGTCGCGCTCGATCCACGCACGGGAGACATTCGCGCACTCGTCGGCGGGCGTCGAAGCAAGCGCGGGTTCAATCGCGCGTTCAACGCGAAGCGGCAACCGGGATCGGCGTTCAAGCCGTTTGTGTACGCGGCCGCGATGCACGCGGGAATGACGCCAGCCACGCTGGTCGACGACGAGCCCGTCGAGGTGGCGCAGGGCCGCAACATCTGGCGCCCTGCCAACTACGACGGCAGCTATCTCGGCACCATCACGCTGACGAAAGCATTGGAGGTCTCGTCGAATGCCGCATCGGTTCGCGTGAGCCAGAACGTTGGCATTCCCACCGTGATTCAAACCGCGCATCGCAACGGGATCACGAGCACGCTGCCCAACTTTCCAGCCGTGGCGTTGGGTGCGGTGGACGTGACGCCGCTGGAGCTCGTTGCCGCCTATGCGCCCTTCGGCAATGGTGGGCTGCGCGTGCATCCGCGCCTCGTGCGTCGGATCGAAGCCGCAGATGGCACAGTTCTGTGGAGCGCCGAGATTGCGCCGCGCGATACCGTGATGGATCCGCGCGATGCGTATCAGATCACGTCGATGCTCCGCGACGTGGTGGACCACGGTACCGCGCGCGTGCTTCGCGACATGGGCGTGAAGGGGGCGGTCGCAGGAAAGACCGGCACGACCAACAACGCTGCCGACGTCTGGTTCGTGGGCTACACGCCGACGCTCGTTGCCGGCGTGTGGTTCGGCTACGATACGCCGCGACCGATCGCGCCGCGTGCCTCGGGTGGACACTTGGCGGCGCCGGCGTGGGCGGACTTCTATCTGAACGGCTGGCGCGAGCCCGCCCAGCCCACCGGCTGGACACCGCCAGCCGGCATGACGCTGGCGATCATCGATCCCGCGACCGGAATGCTTGCCGGGGAGTGGTGCCCGATTAAAAAGCGCGAGTTCTTCAAGCCGGGTACCGAGCCACGGGAACTGTGCAACGTCCACACGGAGCCGCAATCGGAAGAGCCAGTGTTCGACGAGCCGAATTCGATTCCCGTACCCGAGCCGATCCGCCGCGGCGCCGATGGCATCGGCAAAATTCTACGAAAGATCTTTCGCTTCTAGCACTATAGAATTCCGAGCCACTTCTGATTGGTTGCCGCAAAGCCCGGGAACACCGTCTCCAAGCGCGTGGCGCCAAGGTGCTTGGCGGCCACCTCGGAGAACACCGATCGGAAATCGGTGGTGAGCGCGAGGTCGCGTCCCTCGTACAACTGCTCAGGCGCCAGGCCTGGCCACTTCCCGTAGACCTTCTTTCCTTTCACGTCCCCGCCGATCACGAACTGTGCGCTGGCGTGCCCATGATCCGTCCCGCCATTGCCATTCTGGCGCACAGTGCGCCCGAATTCCGACATCGTCATGATGGTGACGTCGGCCATCCGGTCGCCGAGGTCTGACACGAGCGCGGCAATCGACCGTGCGAAGTCGCTGAGACGAAGCGCCAGCTGGCCGGTTGACCCGCCCTGATTGACATGGGTATCCCATCCTCCAACGTCGGCGAACGCCACCTCGAGCCCGACGTCTGCCTTGACGAGCTGCGCGATCTGCCTGAGCCGCATTCCGAATTGCGAGTTTGGATAGCTCGCGTTGTTCTGCGGCAAATACTTCTGCGGGTTTGCCGCCTTGAGAATCTTGACCGCTTCGAACATCTCTCCACCCGCGGCGTGCACCACATCAGCCGTGCCCGTTCGGTACAGCGCTTCCAGGCGATCGGCCGCCGGACCGGCGGCGCGCACGCTGAACTCATCGAGGGAGTTCATCGCCACCGTCGGCGACGGTCCTTCGAACATCCGCGGTGTCTGCTGTGTCATGGCGACGGCGCGAAAGGGCGATGCCTTCGCGTCGTGCGCACATCCGGCCTCGCAGGTCCCTTTGAGTGCGAGATAGCGGTTGAGCCACCCGTCGCGCGTGCCTTTCTGGTCGGGCGTGCCCGTTTCCATGTAGTCCTGCGCGTCGAAGTGCGAGCGTGTCGCGCTCGGACTTCCCACCGCATGAATGGGCGCGAGAATGCCCTGATCCCAGAGCTGCTTCATGGGAGCAAGCGCCGGATGCAAACCGAAAAATCCGTCGAGGTCGATCACACCTGCGACGCCTGACGACAAACTCGGGCGTGGAATGGCGATGTTCGGACGAAGCAGGTAGTACGCCGCCTCACCGTGCGGAACGATCACGTTCAGCGCATCCGCCGCGCCGCGTTGAAAGAGGCAAATCAACGTCTTCCCGCGTGCCGCACCCTTCAGTGCCGCGCCGCTCGACAGATCCGCGCCAAACGCCGTTCGGCGAAGAAAGCTGGGGCTCAAACCCATCGTGACCAGAGCGAGCGCGCCGGACTTCATAAATACTCGACGATGCATGTCAGACCTCCATCGTGTTGGCAGCGCTCTCAGCGCCGCTGGAATTCCGGAGCGCCGATCGCGAGTCCGATCACCTGCGCCAAGCCGTTGAGCTGAACCGGTTGTCCCATCGCCCGGCCGAATGCCGGCCGGAGCTGACCGTTCTTTGCCAGTGGGCGTCCGCCGTCGCGCATTGGCGCATCCATGGGCGTCGCAGACTCTTCGCCAGCCGATGCTCTGCCGGACGTCGCGCTGTCCGGCATCACCGTCGCGGCGAGTTTCGCCGCGAGCGGATTTTCGCCACTCAGCAAAATCTCGCGAGTATCCGGCGAGGCCTGTCCACCCAGGAACGCGTTCACCACGGCCTCGACCTGTTGCTCGCGCGGGACGTTGTCGAGCCGCGCGCTCTCGGTCCACTGTTTTACCGACGCGCCTGGAAACCGTCCCGCCGCCAAACCCAACCCGAAGTTGATGCGGTTCAGGATTGCGCCGCTGTTCATCCAGGCGTCACCCGTCTCCGGCCATCCGTTTGGCGCCTGGTGCCCAAAGAGCGGTGCGCCGAGAAACGCAACGAGTTGCGCCGAGCGCATCGTGGTGTCGGGCTGCGCACCAACAGCGCGCAGCGCCGACGCGACGAGCTCGAAGGGGCTCTTCACCTTGCTGCGATACGCGGGACGGCTGAAGAATTCCGGGCTCGTGACGATGGTGCGCACGACTTCGCGGATGTCGCCGTTGGTCTCGAGGAACTTCTGCTGGGCGCGATTCACGAGTGCGGGCGGTGGAGCATCGCTCACGAACCGTATCACGAGCTTGCGCGCGATGAACTTGGCCGTGGCTGGATGGCGTGCGACGATGTCGAGCACCGCGTCACCATCTTCAATCCCGCGACCTTCGGGGAGCACGTGGCCGAGGACGACCTTCTGCGCCGCGTCGTGCATCTCTGGCCGGAAGACGAACTCCGCGTTGGCGCGCGGGTTCATCGTCCACCCGGTGAGTGCGCGGGCAACTTCGACGACATCATGCTGCGTGTAGCCGCCATCGACACCCAGGGTGTGCAGCTCGAGGAGCTCGCGGGCGTAGTTCTCGTTGAGGCCGCGACGAGGGCGCACCGGTGCGCCGGCCCGCTGCATCAGCGCTGCGCGTCGCGCCGGTCGCTGTTGGCGCGCATTCGCGAGCGTGGGATGCACGGAGTCAGCGGCGTTCTGCCACTGGTCCAGATAGAACAACATGGCCGGGCTCTTCGCCACTGCACCCAGGAGGTCGCGGAAGCTGCCCAGCGCGCGCGGGCGAATCACATCACGGTCGAATGCGGGAATGAACAACCGCACGAGGCCCTTGCCCGCGAACACGCTGAAATGGTTCTCCCAGAAATCGGTCATCACCTCGTCGAGCTGTCGTTCGCTGACGACTGCGCGTGCGAGCCGGCTGGACTGAACGTCACCGAGGATCCGCTGATTCTGGCGAAGCTTGTCGCGCAGCTGCGGGTTGTCGCGGAGCAGCTCCGCGCGCAGGTCTTTCTGGCTGGTCGTATCGCCGCGCTGCGCGAGCTGTTTTCCCTGGCGCCGGATGGCGAGCTGGCCGTCCTCGTACATCGCCAGGAGCTCAGTTGTCGGGCGCCCGAGCATCTCGTACGAGGACACGACGCGTTCGGCGGCGCGGTCGTCGATGCGATCGGATGCGAGCTGCTGGGCGATCCATTGGTCGACGCCCATTCCGCGGACCTTTGCGACATCGCCCGGTCGTGCACCAAAGCCGAGTCGATTGAGCACGTGCTGCACCTGCTGATCGGCTGTCTGCTCGCGGGGCTCG
>JANMAY010000216.1:0-5687 GCA_031360095.1 Gemmatimonadaceae bacterium | reverse complement strand
GCAATTCTTGGTGGTGCCGTCGCGAGTGATCGTCAACTTCGCCGTGGCGGATCCGTCGTATGTGATCACTTCCCGCCGCGTCGACGTGATGGGTGTCTTGCCGGTGTACGTCACGACCGCGGTCATCGAGCGAATGACGGTGCCGGCGGTGGGGAAAGTGGGTGCGCCAGTCGCGATAAGGATGACGATGCCCCGTGTCGTATCACCGATTGCCCGTGCGACACTGAATGCGCCAGCCGAATCGGTGCCGGTGGAGCTCTCGGTTCCCGAAGATGCACCGTTGACCGTGCGCTGCGTGCTGTTGTAGGCGAGCCCGGTCACCGTCTGGTCGCTGACGTGTTTCACCGTCGTCTTCCCGCCATCCCGTCGCGTTTTGGTGCCGGCAATATCGGTGTGTGAGGTCACCGAGAACGTCGTGCTGTCCTTCGCCGCCTGTGCCTTGCTCGACGCATCTTTGAAGACGAACGTGCGCGAGATGGTCAGTCCATCGTGCGTCTCGGGTGCACACGTCACCACGCCGGTGCCCGCGGCGAATGTGCAGGTGGAGGGAAGGCCGCGATGCTCGAACGGACGCCGTCCATCCGGCGGTCCGCCAAGAAAGTCATCGCCAAAGCCGCCGCCCATGAACGCGTGGCCACCTGGTAGCCCGCTTGGTCCGCGCCCATCGCGGCGTCCACTTCCCGCCGGTAGGAACGCCGCACCGAGCGTCCCGTTGGCGGTTGTGAAGCTGCTCGCCGTGGATTCGAATCCCAGTGGAGCTGAAATGAATGCGGCGTCGAGCAGATCGCTATCGCCTGCACCGGAGATGCGCTCCGCGCAGGCGGCGATGAGCAGCGCACTGCCGCCAAGCATGAGTGTGCGAACCGTGTGTGTCATGAGGTGTGCTCCATTGATCGTTGTCGCGCCGCGCGGTGGGTCTCAACGCAGCGCGCTGTCGAGCCTCAGACACATGCGTCCACGCACACCCTACGTCCGAAACATGTGCTACCAGCCCCCACCGTCCGGAAGCCATGGCGCGAGATGCTCACGGAGAAGCTTCAGCGCGCGTCCCATTCTCGCTTCCACACTCTTGACGGAGATGCCGAGCGCTGCGGCAATCTCGCTGTACGTCAGACCGCGGACGCGGTTCATCTCGAAGACCTCGCGTTGCGGCTCGGAGAGCGACGCGATTCCAATCCGAACTGCCGCGGCCAACTCGCCGGTGGCGATTCGTGCATCGGCGGCGGCCGGCGCCGTCGGCGCACGCAGATGGAGTTCTCCGCGCTTGGCGGTGCGACCCTGGCGCAAACGATTGAGGGCGCGATTGCGCGCGGCCTGCTGGAGATATGCGCGGAGGGCTCCGGTGATCGCGAGACTCTCGCGGCGCCGCCACAGCTCGAGCAGCACATCCTGCGCGATTTCCTCACCGAGTGCACGTTCGTCCAGCAGCCGTCCCGCGGTGAGGACGAGTCCGGGATAGTGTTCTCGAAAAATCGCGTCGAAGGCGTTCTCGTCGCCGGCGCGCAATCGCGCCAGGAGCTCCAATTCGTCCACGTAGGCCGTATGCGAGGTCCACCACACTGCGCCGGCGCGGAATGTAACCTGCTCCGCGTCCGTCGACCGCTCGTCGGCCTTGTCACGTGGCGTGGGGTACGCCGGCCCTCCAGTGTCTCACTCTCCATGGCAGACCAGGACCGGCCCCGCACTGGCGAGGCGAATGACGAATGGGAGATGGTGGCCCGCTTTCTCGCCGGCGAGCTCTCGGCTGCCGAGGCGTCCGCCTTCGCGGCTCGCCTCGCCAGCGATCCCTCTCGCGCGGCGCTCGTGTCGGCACTGGATGATGCATTGCGTCCTCCGGCCCTTGTGGCACCTTCGTCGCTCGACGTCGACGCGGCGCTACGTTCGGTACGCGCACGCTCGGCGGATATCGATTCGGCCGTGGCCGCTGAGGCATCGGTATTCAAGCTGGCGAACTATGGTCGGCGCTGGCAGAGCGCGGGTCTCCGGGCCGCTGCCGCTGTCGTGCTCGTGGCCGGCGGCGCGCTTGTGTGGCGCAGTGCAAGCGAGTCACGCGCCACCGAGCCAGCGACTGCGTCCGCCCCCGAGCAGAGTGCGTACGCGACTGGCGTTGGGACCCTCGATTCGCTGACGCTTCCCGACGGCAGCCGCGTGCTGCTCGGACCGGGCAGTGTGTTGACGGTGTCCGCGTTCGCTGGTGGTTCGCGCGAGGTCACGCTCGACGGCGAGGCGCGCTTCAGTGTCGTGCATGATGCGGCCCACCCGTTCGTGGTGCATGCGGGTTCGGCGAGCATCCGAGATGTAGGCACCGTGTTCACCGTGCACAGCGACCGTGGGCACATGGTGCGCGTCGCCGTCGTCGAAGGCACCGTTGCCGTCCGGACTTCCAGCGACAGCGCGGAGTCCACACTGCACGCGGGGGATCGCGCAACCATAGAGGTCGGCGGAAGGATACATGCGGAGCGTGCCGCGCTCTCGGGTGACGATCTCGCGTGGACGACGGGTCAGCTCGTATTCCGGGATGCACCGGTCTCGCAAATCGCTGCGGATCTTCGCCGATGGTTCGGCATCGAGCTTCGGGTCGACCCCTCGCTCGCGACTCGGCGATTGACGGCAACGTTCGACCGCTCGGCGAGCGGCCAGATCGGCTCCGTGATCGCCGCAGCGCTCGGAGGCCGCGTGGAGGTGACGGCGGACACCGTGCGAATCCGTTCAGCTGGCGCTCCCCCTCGGCGGTGATGGCGGGGGAGCGCACCTCCACCTATCGTAGCGCGAAGTGACGCCCATCTTGAATTCCTTCCGACGATCGACGTGCACGCTCGTGCTGATGGTCGCGTTCGCCGCGCCGGCGGCGGCGCAGCGCGCGTGCGTGGATGTTGCGGCTGAACGATCGCCGGCACAGTGGGACGCACCATTCGACACGCGCGTTTCGCTTCGAGTGCGCGACGTCGCCTTGCGCGAGGCACTCGATCGCGTGTCGGCACAGGCGTCGGTGCACCTCGCCTACTCCGCCGATGTCGTCCCTGTCGACAAGCGTGTGTGTCTCACCGCGGACGAGGAACCACTCGGACAGGTGCTCGCGTCGCTCCTGAAGGAAACGAACGTCGCCGCGCAGATCGTTGCAGGCCGAGTCGTGATCGCGCCGAGGACCCAGCGCGTGGACGATGCCGCTCCGTCGCGAAGCGTGAGCGTTCTCGAACGCGTGCTGGTCACGGGCAGCGCCGTCGCAACGCCTCGGCGTCCGCTCGCCATCAGCGTGGAGGTCATCGACGGCGAGCGTCTGCGGAGACAGTCGCTTGGGACGATGTCCGAGCTGCTGGACGCCGCGGTGCCGGGCCTCTGGTCATGGTCACAGTCGCCGTCATCCGTTGTATCGCAGTACGGGGGAATCCGCGGTGCCAGCTCGTTTGCGACGAACTATCCAAAGGTCTACATCGACGGCGTCGAGGTCGCGAATCCCTTGCTCGTGACGGAGTTGAATCCCGATGTCGTGGATAGGGTCGAAGTCATTCGCGGTCCACAGGGTTCGGCCCTCTACGGCTCTGACGCGATCAGCGGTGTCATCAACGTGATCACGCGACACGACGGAAGTCCGGTTGGTGCTCCGTCCATTCAGCTTCGCAGCAGCGGCGGCGCGGCAGCGAGCGCCTACGCGTCCCGCCTCGTGCCAACGCACGAGGAGCGAGTGAGTGTTCGTGCCGGGACGAACCTGCGCTCGGGCGGATTCTCCCTCGTGTTCGGACAGACCGGCGCACTCGTGCCCTCGTCAGAGAGCAGGCAAATCTCGACGTCTGCCGACGCACGGGTCGTCAGTGGAGCGGGCATTTTCACCGCGGCCGCTCGGTTCTCTGACAAGCGCGCCGGGGCCGGCGCCAATCCGCTCTTGTCCGACCTGCGCGCTACGGCGCCGTCGCGTGTGGGTGGATCGCTCGCCGTCAGCGACGTGCCGCAGTCCGTTCGGCAGTACACCGTGTCGGCGACCGCGGCCTTTGCCGTGGGCGGTGCGTGGACGCATTCGTTTCTCGCCGGCGTCGACGGATACAGCCTCGATCACGTTCCCGACATCACCGGACCAGTGCCGTCGACGCTCGACACGGCGCTTCGGGCGGCGCGCGGCAACGGAGATCGCGTCACCGTGCGCGAGAACAGTGTGGTGCGATTCGGGCAGGAGTCTTTGTTTCCGACGACACTCTCGTTGGGAATGGAGAGTTCCGTGCTGCGACAGCTCGGGTCGTACACGTTGGGCGTCGCTCCCGTCGGGGCGCAACGGTATGCCACGATGATCGACGGCGAACGCGAAACCTGGAACCACAATACGGGCGTGCTGAGCCAGGTGAGCACTTCTTGGCGGGACGCGCTCTTCCTCACCGGCGGCTTTCGCGTCGAGCAGAACGATTCCTTTTCCGGCGACAATCGCTTTCCCGTACTACCGATGCTGGGGATCGCTGCGGTGCGCGCGATCGGCGGCGCGGAGCTGAAGGTGCGCGGAGCGTACGGAAAGGGAATTCGACCGCCCAACACCCCAGCGCGCGCCGCGGCGTCGGCGTATTCGAGCTCGCTCGGGAGCTATGGCGGAATCGTTCCCCCGCCGGGGCTCGATCCCGAGGTGCAGTCCGGTGTGGAAGGAGGGGTGGAGCTCTACATCGGCCAGTCGTTCAACATCCAACTGACGCGGTTCGACCAGAAGGCGACGGGCCTCATTCAAAACGTCGCGATTTCCATCGACACGTTCATGCGCGGCGGAGGTCCAGAGCGTCATGTACGCTACCAGTTGCAAAACGTCGGCGCGATCTCCAATGCAGGCTGGGAGCTTCAGGCGGCGGCGGCGCAGGGACCACTCTCCTTGTCCATTGGATTCACGGACGTCGACAGCCGTGTCCGAACACTCGCATTCGGCTACATCGGAGACCTGCGTCCGGGCGACCGAATGCTCGCCGTCCCAGCGCAAACCATGAGCTTCACGGCGTCCTACGCCGCGCTGGGCTGGAACGCGGCACTCACGGCGAGCCGCGCTACCGATTGGGTGAACTACGATCGGCTCGGCATCGCGCGCGCGTTCGCGGCGAGTGACGGACCGGCTTCCAAGGACATCACCGGCGCGCGCCTGCGGAGCTTCTGGCGCACGTACGATGGAGAGACGCACGTCCGGGTGACCGCATCGCGCGACATCTCGCGCGGCGTTGCACTCCTGGTCGCGGGAGAGAACCTCCTCGGTGGACAGCTCGGCGAGCCAGACAACGTCACCATCCGGCAAGGACGGACGATCACTGGCGGTCTGCGGGCCTCCTTCTAGACTGCATGGCGACGGAGCGGCTGAAACGCACCTCGTAAACGAGCCGTACGGCCAGCCATGTCACCGAAAGCGGGAGCCCACCCAGATCCGACTGCGATGCAATCTCAAGACGTAGGTCCTGCCATCGCCACCACACCCCCTGCACCCGGTCAAGTCGTCGTCACCATTCCCTCGGGAAATCCGGAGGCCGTGTACAAGGCCTTCGAGGCGTCACGGCGGGAGTTGAGCAATCAGCTGGATCAGTTGGAGTCACGAAGGGGGGTGCTCCGTGGCAACCTGTCTTCCGACAACCCACCGACGGGCCTGGACAAGACGGGTATCGAGGCGCGCATCGTCGAGATTGATAGGCGCATCGCAGACATCGAAAAGCAGATTGCCTCGGCAGATCTCCAGGTTG
>JANMAY010000197.1:0-2643 GCA_031360095.1 Gemmatimonadaceae bacterium | reverse complement strand
GGTCGTCGACGCACAGGGCACACGACTCCTTCGCCACCCGGCGATCAACGGCAACAGCATCGCGTTTGCGTACGCGGGAGATCTCTGGGTCGTGGGCCGAGGCGGGGGTTCGGCGCGGCGGCTCACGTCGACTCCCGAGGTCGAAACGGATCCGCAATTTTCTCCTGACGGGTCGTCGATTGCCTTTAGTCGCACCGCGGGAGGCAACACCGATGCGTACGTGGTGTCCGCGGCTGGCGGTGAGCCGCGGCGACTCACGTATCACCCCGGAATCGATCGCGTACGGAGTTGGACGCGCGACGGAAAGCGCGTGGTGTTTGCGTCCGACCGGACCAGTGTGCCGCAGGTCTCGTATCTGCAACTCTGGACGGTGCCCGCCGATGGTGGACTCGAAGAGATGCTGCCCATTCCACGTGCCTTCGCCGGCGTCTTTTCTCCGGACGGCCGTCGCATCGCCTACGAAGAGATCTCGACGGAGTTCATTCCCGATTGGTACGAGACGAGCATGTGGCGCCGCTACCGCGGAGGCCGCACCCACCCCGTTCGCATACTGGATCTCGCCGACAGCCGAGTGGAGAAGCTGCCCTGGCAGAACAGCAACGACCGCAATCCGATCTGGATCGGCAACACGGTCTACTTCCTCTCCGACCGCGGTGGCGCCGTCAATCTCTTCTCGTACGACGTCGGCACGAAAGCGGTGAAGCAGCTGACCAAGCACTACGACGATATCATGAACGCGGGTGGTGATCGCAACGCGATCGTCTACGAGCAGTCAGGCTACATCCGCCTGCTCGACACGAAGACCGGGCAGGATCGCCAGCTCGCCATCGACGTTGTCGGCGACTTTCCCTGGGCACGGGCACAGTTCAAGCGCGTTGCGACGTTGATTCGCGATGCCGTCCTCTCCCCCACCGGCGTGCGCGCGGCGTTCGAAGCGCGCGGTGAAATTTTTACCGTCCCCGCCGAGAAGGGTGATCCGCGCAATCTCACGCAGACGTCGGGCGTGCACGAGCAGAGTCCGACGTGGGCTCCGGATGGCACCCGGCTCGCCTGGCTCTCGGACGCAGGCGGCGAATGGCAGCTCATGATCGGAGAGCAGTCGGGACTCACGAAGCCGCGCGCGGTCGCGCTGCCCGCGGGAGGAACGGCGTACTTCTCCGCACTCCAATGGTCACCGGATGGAAAGCACCTCACGGTCGAGGACAACCATCTCAACCTGTGGCTCATCGACGCGACAACCGGCGCAGCCCAGAAAATCGATTCGGAAATTTACAGCACGCCGAGCCGGAGCTTCGAAGCGACATGGTCCGTCGATTCGCGGTGGGTGGCGTATACGAAAGGATTGGAGAATCATCTCCGTGCGGTGTTCGTGTACTCGCTCGCGGACGGGAAGACGTTCCAGCTCACCGATGCGTTGGCGGATGCGGTCTCGCCCACGTTCGATGCCGGCGGGAAATATCTCTATTTCCTTGCGAGCACCGACTACGGCCCCCGCACAAGCTGGGTGGACATGAGTGCGATCGATCGTCCGGTGCGACGATCGATCTATCTCGTCGTGCTCAACGCCACGGACCCCTCGCCGCTGCTGCCTGAATCCGGTGACGAGCCCACCGGCCCCGCCGCGCCGAAGGCCAAGGCCGACTCCACCACGCGCATCGATGCACCGAGCATCGGTCAGCGGATTCTCACCCTGGCTGTTGCGCCGGGTGACTACAGCTCGCTCGAGGCCGGGCCGGCAGGTTCGGTCTTCTACGCCGAACCGAGGGGCGCGGGACCTGCGGCAGGCCTTCGTCTCCAACGCTATCAACTCAAGGAAGCCGTTGCCGCGCCATTCATGGACGGCATTCGTTCCTATAGTATGTCCGCCGACCGGAAGAAGCTGCTCTATCAGGCCGCAGGAGCCGGCCCACCGCGGTGGGGCACGGTCGGCACCGACAAGCCCGCGAAGGCTGGCGATGGTCCGGTCAATGTCGGCGCACTCGAAGCGTGGATCGATCCGCACGTCGAATGGCAGGCCATCTTCGACGAGTCGTGGAGGATTCAGCGCGAGTTCTTCTATGATCCGCGCATGCACGCCGCCGACTGGCGTGCGGTGCGGACCAAGTACAGCCCGCTCATTCCATTCGTGAATCACCGCAACGATCTCGGCTACGTGATCGCACAGACGGGTGGTGAGCTCACGGTCGGCCACTCGTATCTGCTGGGCAAGGGCGATGAGCCGACAGAGCAGCCGGTGACTGTCGGGCTGCTCGGTGCCGACTACGCGGTGGAGAACGGACGGTATCGCATCCGCCGCATCTACACCGGCGAAAACTGGAATCCCGATTTGCGCGCGCCGCTCAGCGCTCCGGGCATTCGCGTCTCCACGGGCGACTACGTGCTCGAGGTGAACGGACGTCCTCTCTCGTCGTCGACGAACATCTATTCGATGTTCGAGCAGACGGCCGGCCGGCAGACGACGCTGCGCATCAACAGCACTCCGTCGGCCGAAGGATCCCGAGTGGTGACGGTCGTGCCGGTGGCGACAGAGGACGGCCTTCGCACGCGCGCATGGGTGGAGGACAATCGTCGCAAAGTGAGCGAGCTCTCCGGTGGACGACTCGCGTACGTCTGGCTGCCAAACACCTCGACGCCCGGCTACAC
>JANMAY010000176.1:0-2494 GCA_031360095.1 Gemmatimonadaceae bacterium | reverse complement strand
CGCGACGCCGGCGACCTGCGCGGTGCGCTCGCACAAGTCATCCGCATCACATCGCTGAACGAGACGGCGTGGGATGCCAACCTGCTCGAGGCCGATCTCCGCGAGCGGTTGGGCGACTCGACTGGTGCGCTGGCGCCGCTGATGCGGCTCGTCTGGATCTCACCGTACGACGTCGCGATACACGCGCGCGTCGCCGAGTTGGCCGCGCGGCGCGGTGATTTTCCCACGGCAATTCGCGAGCGCCGCGCGGTGCTGGCCCTCGATCCATCCGATGTGCTCGATGCACGCTATCAGCTTGCGCGCGCACTGGCGGGGAGCGGTGATGTTGCGGCGGCTCGTCGCGAGCTGTTGTCGGTTCTGGAGCAGGCTCCCTCGTTCGAACGCGCCCAATCCCTTCTGCTCGAGTTGCAAGGCAGGGGGAAGCCATGAGACCGTCGTCGTTCCTCCTGCTTCTCGCTGGGGCCTCGCTCGCCGCACCGGCCGCGCACGCCCAAGGCGGCGGCACAGACGGCATGCGCGGCTTCGGCGGCGGCGGGCGCCAGCGCACCCCCACCGAATTTCCCGCCAACGCCCCCTACGACGGACGTCTCACCTTCGTTCGCATCCGCTACTCGATGGGAATGGACGCCGGACGTGACGTGAAGTGGGCGCACGACTACCCGCGCGGCGAACGCCATTTCACGAAGATAATTGCCGAGCTGTCCACGATTCGCACGCGCACACTGGCGACGAACATCGTGACGCTCGACGACCCCGAGTTGTTCAAATATCCTGTGGCGTACCTGTGCGAACCCGGATTCTGGGTTCCGTCAGACGCAGAAGTGCTCGGTCTCAGAAATTATCTCACCAAGGGCGGCTTCATCATCTTCGATGACTTCGCCGGTCCGCACTGGCGCAACTTCGAGGCGCAGATGCTCAAGGTGCTGCCCAAGGCCAAGCTGGTGAAGCTCACGCTCGACCATCCGATCTTCGATTCGTTCTACCACATCAAGACGCTCGACTACAAGCATCCGTACTACGGACTTCAGTCCGAGTTCTATGGCATCTTCGAGAACAACGATCCCAAGCGCCGTCTGCTCGCTGTCGTGAACTACAACAACGACATGTCCGAGTACTGGGAGTGGTCCGACGAAAGCGTCTTCCCCATCGACATGTCCAACGAAGCGTACAAGCTAGGTGTCAACTATATGGTATACGCGCTCACCCGCTGATCACGAGGATTTCGCTTGACCGCTACCATCGAAGCAACGGAGCTGACGGGTCTGGACGACGCGCAGCTCGCCGATCGCCTGCAAGCGTCGGGCGAACGGATCAGGACGGAGCTGCGCAAGGTCATCGTCGGCCAGGATGCGGTCGTCGAGCAAACGCTCATCGCGCTCTTTGCCGGCGGCAACTGCCTGCTCGTCGGCGTACCGGGCCTCGCGAAGACACTGCTCATCTCCACGCTTTCGCGCGCGCTCGACCTCAAGTTCTCGCGCATCCAGTTCACCCCCGATCTCATGCCATCGGATGTGACTGGAACGGACGTCATTCAAGACGATCCCTCCACTGGCCAGCGCAAGCTCACGTTCATGCCGGGTCCGGTGTTCGCGAACGTTCTGCTCGCCGACGAGATCAACCGCACGCCGCCCAAGACGCAGGCCGCGCTGCTCGAGGCGATGCAGGAGCGGCACGTCACCGTGCAGGGGCGCACCTATCTGCTCGAGCCGCCGTTCTTCGTGTTCGCCACGCAGAACCCCATCGAGCTCGAGGGAACGTATCCACTTCCCGAAGCACAGCTCGACCGCTTCATGCTCGAGATCATTCTCGACTATTCGCCGGAAGACGAAGAGGTCGACATCGTCAAGCAGACGACGACGCTCCCGCCGGATGCCGTGCAGCCCGTGGTCTCGAAGGACGAGATTCTCGCCTTCCAGCGTGTCGTGCGTCGCGTACCCGTGGCCGACGCCGTTACACGCTACGCCGTGCGCTTCGTGCGGATGACGCGGCCGAGCGAAGCGAGCGCGCCGGACTTCGTGAAGCAGTTCCTCTCCTACGGCGCCAGCGTTCGCGCGGCACAATCCCTCATACTCGGCGGCAAAGCCCGGGCGCTGCTGCAAGGTCGCACGCACGTGAGCTACGACGACATCCGCGCCCTCGCGCTCCCCGTGCTGCGCCATCGCGTGCTGCTCAACTTCCAGGCGCAGTCGGAGAAGGTCACCACCGATCATCTCATCACCAAGCTGCTCGCCGCCGTTCCGCTTCCCAAGTCGGCGTTGTAGCGCATCATGGCCGCGTCATCTCCCGCCTCGTTCCTCGATCCTTCGCTGCTCGCGAAGATCTCGGATCTCGCGCTGCTGGCGCGCACGGTGGTGGATGGCTTCATGCACGGGCAGCATCGCTCGCTGCGGCGCGGCTCCTCGCTCGACTTCGCGCAGCACCGCGCGTATCAGCCGGGCGACGACCTGCGCAACATCGACTGGAAGCTGTTCGGCCGCACGGATCGCTTCTATGT
>JANMAY010000091.1:0-16367 GCA_031360095.1 Gemmatimonadaceae bacterium | reverse complement strand
GGCTATCCCCCGCACAAAGGCAGGTTGCTCACGTGTTACGCACCCGTTCGCCGGTTGCCCTTGCGGGCCCCCGTGACTTGCATGTGTTAAGCACGCCGCCAGCGTTCGTCCTGAGCCAGGATCAAACTCTCCAAGAGATTTTGATTGTTAGCTCATATGAATCGAACTGCTGTCGTTCGCTGTCGCGTCGACAGCGCATCCGAATCATTGAATAGTACAGGTATATGAACTCAGCTCAACGGCCCCTGTAGACCGCCAAGCTACTACGAGTTCGCCTCGCACATTCTGATTCCACTCTCGATTGTCAAACAGCACATTCTCTCGCAAAACTTGCTTGGAGTCACGTTTCCGTGACAGCCTCGAATAGTAACCAATACAATGTCGGTCGTCAAGGATAGCAACGCTCCGCAATCCTATCGCCCACCAGACCGCCCCAGTGAATACCCACGCCTCACCGAAGATTCCAAACCCGCTCCCAACTCCTCCGAGTTCGCCATGTCACGAAAACTTCCCGGGGAGCCAAGCATTATAGACCACAAGTCCCGATTGCGCAACTGCCTCAGACCAATCCACCACCTTTGCGCACAGGCCACCGCCGAACACCCACTCAGCGCTGCATTTCCCGCTCCGCACGCCTCAACGCGCAGCGAGAACGCGGCCAATACCCAAAAAAACAGGGAGTCGAGACCATCCCCGACTCCCCGCCATGCGCCGTGTAGGAATCGAACCTACAACCTAGTGATTAAGAGTCACTTGCTCTGCCAATTGAGCTAACGGCGCTCGTCGTTCGTACTAAAAAACAACGAAGGTGGCGCGCCAGGAGGGAATCGAACCCCCGACCCACAGCTTAGAAGGCTGTTGCTCTATCCAACTGAGCTACTGGCGCTTCGTTCGCGACAGGGTGCCCTGAGCTGCGCGAGCTTTCCTGCCAGGTCGGGGCGCCCGGATTTGAACCGGGGACCTCCTGCTCCCAAAGCAGGCGCGATACCAGGCTACGCTACGCCCCGCATGAGAACCCAACAATAGCGAGTGACGACACACCGGTCAACTGCGGTCGACGGCTGCGCTTACCCACTCGCACACGCGCCGCGCACGAGTTCAAGCAATCGACGGAAGGCCCGCCCACGGTGACTCACGCGTTCCTTCTCCGCGATCGTCGCCTCAGCAAGCGTCAGACCGAGCTCCTCGACATGAAAGTGCGGATCATATCCGAAGCCGTGCATCCCACGCGGCTCATCGATGATGCGTCCCTCCACCTCGCCGCGCGCCACGACGTCGTCGCAACCGTTGCACCACGCCGCAACGCACACGAAGCGAGCCCGCCGGTCGGTGACGCCGCGCAGTGACGCCAGCAGGATCGCGTTGTTCGCCGCATCCAGTGCCGGGCCGGTGACATCGAATCGTCCGCTCCACCGTCGGCTCCGCACACCAGGCGCGCCGTTCAGCGCCTGCACCGCGAGTCCGGAGTCATCGGCAATGACGATTCGACCGGGAAGACGCGATGCAAAGTAGTGTGCCTTGGCACGCGCATTCGCTTCGAACGTCTCGAACACTTCGATCGCCTCTTCCGCGGCGACATCCTCACGGAGGCCCGCGCTTGCGAGATCCTCCACCGCCATCGCGTGCGTCATGAAGAACGCCCGCAGCTCGCGGACTTTGCCCGCGTTGCGCGTCGCGAGCACCAGCGGTGCTGTCACGCCACTAGCTGCCCAGCGCGCGCTGCTGGAGTGCATCCAGCTCGACGAGGCCACTGCTCGCAAGGTCCAGCAGCGCATTCAATTCGGTGCGGTCGAACGTCCCGTTCTCGCCGGTACCCTGCACTTCGACAAACCGCCCTTCGCTGCTCATCACGACATTCATATCGACATCCGCGACCACGTCCTCGATATACTCGAGATCGAGGCGCGGCTCGCCGCGAATGACACCCACGCTCACGCCGGCGACGCGCCGTTTGACCGGGGTCGCCTTGACCTTGCCGCGCTGGACCATCCACGCGAAGGCGTCGACCACGGCCACACTCGCACCGGTGATCGCCGCGGTGCGCGTGCCTCCGTCGGCCTGCAACACGTCGCAGTCGACTTTCAAAGTGAACTCGCCCCACGCGAAGTCGTCCAGCATCGCGCGCACGCTGCGGCCGATGAGTCGCTGAATCTCCTGCGTGCGTCCGCCCACTTGTCCGCGCTCGCGCGACGTGCGCGTCTTCGTCGCACGAGGCAGCATCGCATACTCGGCCGTCAGCCACCCCTCGCCTTTCCCACGACGCCATCCAGGTACGCCATCTTCGACCGAGGCGGTGCACAGCACGCGTGTCGCGCCGAAACTCACAAGGCACGAGCCCTCGGCGTAGGGCGCGACACCCCGCTCGAGCAGGACCGGCCGCAGCGCGGTCGCCGCGCGGCCCACACGAATGGGATCAACCGGCGACGGAGCCACGGAGTGTTTGAATGATGTGAGTGGTGGACTGATGGGGTGTGAGCGGAATGACGCGAACGTCACCGCCCCAGCTGCGAACATCAGGTGCGCCAACAATCGTCGACTCGTCGTAGTCGCCGCCCTTTACAAGGACATCCGGTCGCAGCGCGCGAATGGCGTCCAGCGGGGTGTCTTCACTGAACAGCACGACGCAGTCGACCGACTCGAGACCAGCGAGGACATACGCGCGATCGCGCTCCGATCGCACGGGCCGCTCGGGACCTTTGAGCCGCCGCACCGAGGCATCGTCGTTGATGGCGACAATCAGCGCATCCCCGCATGCTCGTGCGCCGAGCAATACGTCGATGTGCCCGGGATGCAGCAAGTCGAACACGCCGTTCGTGAAGACCACTCGGCCCGATACCCGCGTGCGCCATGCCGTGGCACTAGGCAAGTCATGCACTTTCGCCAGCGGGGGCCGCGGCCGGTCGCCGATCAAAAGATGCCTTCGGCGTGGGGGTTGAAGCGAACCTCGCGAATGAACAGCGGCAGTTCCACGTGGACGTAGTACTCCGACTCGACCTCGATGTGACGGCCATCGCGCTGCAACGAGACCTCGCCGGCCGCTTCGGGCAGTCCGAGGGAGTCCGCACGTTCTCGCAAGTGACGAAGGATGATCGCGTCGCTATTGTGCGCGGCGAACCGTACTTCCTGTCGCATCGCGTCCTGATACTGGTAGAAACGGAAATAGTGCTCGCCAGCGTTGACCCCGAAATACAAGGCGGCGGCCGCAAGCAGCAGCATGACGAGGCAGCCGAGCGAGCTAAGACCGCCGCGTTGCTTCACCATTGCGACTGCGCTCCTTCTACGATGTCGTTCACGATGCGCTTGATGGCATCACGTCGGCCGCTGACCTCGTCCCGCTCTGCATACTCGCCTTCGGCGCGGAGCGCCTTCTTTTCCCAGAGCGTCTTCCCGGTCGTCTGATCGATGATCTGCACGTCGAGTGTAATCTGTAGTTTGCGTCGCGATGTCACGGACTGCGTGGAATTCGCACTATACCCGACCGGGACATCGACATCGTAGGTTCGCACGACACCCCGAACGATCGCATCAGCGCGCTCGGTCGGAGCGTCGCGCACGCCGAGGCGCGGCTGCAACTCGCGACGCATCGCTTCAAAAATCTCGCGCTGGAGCTCGGGGGTGGGCGTTTCGTTGTCGAACGGCTGAATCGCCATGGTCCGAACGTGCGACGGTAATCCGCCGCCCGCAAAGCCATAACGGGGAACGCAGCCGCTGCTCACCACGAGCACAAGCAGCAGGAGACTAGAAGCGCCAGATCGACGGGTCGAACGGAGCGGCGGCATCAGATCGTTGAATGACGAGCGAAAGGGAGCGCCGCGCCGCTTCGTTGCGGTAGGAAACCTTCTGGTCGGTGGCGCGTTCGACCCACTCTTGTAACCGGTCGCCTTCGACTCGTTCCAGTCGTGTGAGCGTGTCGCCATGAAAGGTAGCGCGCCAGCGAACCGGTGCGCCAATGTCGGCGCGGAGTACGCTTCCGTCAACGCGGACGACGGTATCGCGCTCCGACGGCACGTCAAAGCGTCCCAGAGACGCCCAGAGGAGCGCCCTTGGGGGGACCAACCGCTTCCCCACTGCCGGACCGGGCACCTGAAGCGAATCGCCGATCAGAATCGCCGCTCCCGCGCCGATGCCGCCCCCCAGAAAAAAGTCCATTCGCACACTGTCGGGCGGTGCGATGCGAGCGACCCCGTCGCCGCGCGCCGTAATCTCGCCGTCACGCAACTCCCACTGAAACACCACCTTCCGCCGCCCCGCGGGCAGGGAGCCGCGCGGCAGTTGATGAACGGGCGCAGCGGCGCCGGGGAGCGCGGCAATGCGCGGTGGCGCACAGCTGACTGCGGCAACGAAAAACGGAACGATCCTAGTAAATCGTAATCCGCGCAATGCGATCTCCTTGCACAATGTGATCGAGCGCGTCTGCGCCGCGACTCAATTGGCCAAATACCGTGTATCCGCCGTCCAGGTGCGGTTGCGGCGAATGAGTAACGAAGAATTGACTTCCGCCGGTGTTGGGTCCAGAGAGCGCCATACCGAGCGCGCCGCGACCGTAGCGACGTCGATTCAGCTCATCGCGAATGGCGTAGCCAGGACCGCCGCTGCCATCCCCTCGCGGGTCGCCTCCCTGGATGACGAAGTTCGGGACGACGCGATGGAATTGCTGTCCATCGAAGTAGCCGCGCCTCGCGAGCGAGATGAAGTTGAAGACCGTCAGCGGCGCGTCGTACGAAAAGAGCACCAACTCGATCGGCCCGCGCTCTGTTTCGATACGAACCAGAGGTGGTTGGCCGAGCTTCTCGCGTACGCGCGCTTCGTACCACGCCATCGGCCGCGCTGTTCCCGAACTGTCCCGCCACGCTGCGAATCGCGCGATGCGTGCAGCGGCCAGCCGCTCGAGTGGATCATCAGGCCGAGGCAGCGCCGCAAGGCGCCGCTCGATGGAGTCGGGCAGCGCGCCCTTCGCGTGGGCAAGAGCGGAATCGGTCAAACGCCAAAACGCGGTTCGGGCATCATTGTCGGCATCCGCGCCAGCGCGCGCATACGAGTCGAGCGCCGCGGACAGATCGTCCACGGTTACCCGGGCCGTCAGCCCAGCAAGCGCAGCCGAACGCACACCGACGTCGGCATCGAGCAACAGCGCGCGCAAGCGACGGCGAACAGAATCACGCACCGTCGCACTGTCGATGAGCGACGCGAGCGCACCCGCGGACGCGGAACGCACCCGTCCATCGGGGTCTCGCGCATAGTCGTCGAGCAGCCCCAACATTGAACCCGCGGGACCTCGCACGCGGAGGTCCACGGACGCGGCGCGTTCCCGCCAATCAGCGCTCGAGCTCCAATGAACGCGGGACGCAAGGGCAATCCCACGCTTGGCCGCGCCGTCAGCGAGCGCTCGACGGACGGTGAACGTTGTGTCCACGTCGAACAGTGATGTCCATGTCGCCGCAGTGGAATCGAGCACCTGCTCCATGCTTTGTGCCGCGGCCACGCGCACCCCCATGTCCTCATCGCGCATCGCCGCGACGAGCGCGGTGCGCATCACGGCTCCGTACGACGCCGCGGCACGAATTGCATTCACACGGACGCGAGCGCTGTCGTCGCGCACGAGCATGACGAGCACGCCTCGCGCGAGCGCTTCGAGCGAGTCACCGGCAATGGAGCGTGACGCGCCGCGCGCAACTTGCTCGCGAACCGACGCCCATGGTGATGCGCCAAGGCCGAGAAGGGCACGCGTTCCTTCGGCGCTTCGGCCTCGCGCAATCGCGTACGCAGCGCGCCACGCCAGACTGCTGTCGCCGCTGTTGAGAAACGGTACGACGGACGGTGCCGGAACGGGACGCAGTCTGGCCGCCGCAAGCAGCACCGCGCCGCGCGTGGACGGCGTCAGTGACGCTTCGGAGAGGGCATCAATGATCGATGCTCGGCCGAACTCGCCAATCTCGCCAAGAAGCCACGCCGCTTCGACGCCCCGCGCACCTCCTTTTCGGAGTGCGTCACCGGCGAGGCGTACGGCGGTGGAATCCTTGAGGAGGCCGAGGCTGAACAGCGCGTTCGCGGCGACAGCCGTGTCGGAATCGACCGTGAGCGCGCGGACCGTCGCGATGTGAGAACGTGCTCCAAGTCGGCCCACCGTAAGCGCCGCAGCCGCGCGGACCACGCCATCGTCACTCGCGAGCAACGAATCGAGATAGAGGGGTTCGCGGCGGCGCGTATCCTCCATACGAAGTAGTCGCGCAAAGGCGGTACGGCGCGGAGTGGGAGCGTTATTGGCCACGCCATGACAGCTCGCCACACCTACGAACACGACAGTTCTAGAGCACCGCCACCAGCGCGTCGCGGAAGCTCGCAGGGATAACCGCGAGACGTCCGTCACCATCGATCGAGACCAGAGCGGTGCGAGCGGTCGCGAGCCGTGTTCCGGACTCGGCATTGGTGATCAGGTAGTCGAAAGTGATGGCGCGGGAGCGAACCGAGGTGAGCGTCGTCTCCACGCGCACGAGATCGTCGAAGCGTGCTGGCGCAAGGTAGCGCACCGTCGCCTCCGACACGGCGAGTCCCACGCCCTGCGCCTCGAGCACAGCGTAACTGCGACCAAGCGCGCGCAGCAGTTCTACCCGCCCAACTTCACACCAGACGAGATAGTTGGCGTAGTACACAACGCCCATCCTGTCGGTTTCGGCGTAGCGAACACGCAACTCCGTCGCGTGGGAGCGTGACATCAGGCGGTCGTGCGGAGACGAGGGGACATTGCCGCGCGAAGTTGAGCGGAGCGGTGAAGTTTGTAAAGAGCCGTCGCGCGTGTAGAATGTTCCCGTGCTTCCTTCGCCGTGCTACCTCATCTCGGACATACACCTGGGCCACGCACCGCCCGAGGTGGAGCGGGTACTGCTCTCCTTCCTGCGTGCGCTGCCCGGTAAGGCGAGCTCACTGTTCATCAATGGCGATCTGTTCGAGTTCTGGTTCGAGTGGCGCACGGTAGTGCCGAAAAGCGGCGTGCGCGTGCTGGCCGCGTTGATGGACCTTCGCGATGCCGGCGTGCCAGTTACCATGCTCGCAGGCAACCACGATTGCTGGGGGGGTGAAGTGCTGCGAGACGCGGGCGTGGATTTTCAGTTCGGACCGTGGCGCGGTGCGATCGCCGGATGGAACGCTGTCGTGGAGCATGGCGACGGTCTGCGGCCAACGGAGGATCGGCGGTATCGCGTGCTGCGCCATGTGCTGCGCAATCCGCTCGCGATTCGAGCCTTCCGGGTGCTGCATCCCGATCTCGCAACTCGCATCGCACTCGGAAGCTCGAGTACGAGCCGCACGTACCAATCGCGTGATCGAGGGATGGGACTTCGCGAAGTGGCAGCGGCGCGATTGGCAGCGGATCCATCCGTTGATCTCCTCGTCTTTGGCCACTCGCACGTGGCAACCCTCGAGCGCATGCCGAGCGGCAACGTGTACGCGAACGCGGGGAGTTGGCTCGATGCGCCGACGTATCTCGCAGTGACACCCGAGCGAATCGCGCTCCGCAGCTGGAGCGCCTCAGCCGAAAGTCTTGATCTCCACGCGCTCGATCGTGTCTCCGAAGAAACGCTGCCCAAGCGCTAGAAACTGCTGCGGATCGTCGGAGGCGATGAACCGGTAGCGCCCGTCGGTGTTCGATGTCGCGAGCCCATGTTCCGCAAGCAAGCGCGCGGTATCCGCCGCAGTTTCAGCGGCGCTGTCGATCAGACGCACATTCGGACCGACGATGTCAGCGATGAGTGGCTTGAGCAGCGGATAGTGGGTACAGCCGAGTACCAGCGTGTCGACTTCGTCGCGCATGAATGGCGCGAGATACTCACGGGCGATGAGCCGCGCGGCGTCATGATCGGTCCACCCTTCTTCGACCAGCGGAACGAACAGCGGACACGGGAGCGCGGTGACGGTCGCGGTCGGCGACTCGGCGTGGATGGCTCGAACGTACGCTCCCGACTTGATGGTCCCATCTGTTCCAATGACCCCGATGCGCCCCGATCGCGTCGCCCGCACTGCGGCGCGCGCGCCAGGTCCGACGACACCGATGACCGGAATGCTCAGCGATTGTTGGAGCGCGGGCAGTGCGTGGGCGGTGGCGGTGTTGCACGCAACCACGATGGCCTTCACGCCCTGATCGAGCAGGAAGCCGGCGATCTCGTGACTGTAGCGACGCACCGTCTCGGGAGACTTCGGTCCATACGGGACTCGCGCCGTGTCCCCGAAGTACACGAGGCTCTCACCCGGAAGCGCGCGCATGATGGCATGCGCCACAGTGAGGCCACCGAGCCCTGAATCGAACACACCGATGGGCGCTGCGCGGTCCGCGCCGGTCACCAGCGCACCCGCGCAGCGACGACAGTGCCAGCGGAGGTCTGCGACACGTTGATCTGTGAGGGCAGATCCCAGAGGTGTGCCGCGACGTAGGCGTCGGCTGCGGCGAAGAGGTGATTGCCGAACAAAAAAGCGATCCAGTCTTCCACGTGGCCGCGTCGAATCTTGATAAGCTCCTCGCCATAGGGCGCGCGTCTCGTGATCGCCTTGCCATCGGAATCGACGCCGAGCACCACGAGGGAGTCCGGGCTGTTGAACCGGCGCGCCTGCTTCAGATCCGCCGCCGACTCGCGCAGCATGGCGATGCCAACGGACTCGGAGAACACGAAGATGGCGCCAGCGGTTGGACGACCAAGCTTGGATTGGGCGAACCCCGGCGCGAGCAGCGAGTACAGGAAGGCGCGACGCGGAGAGAGTGGAGGTTTGGGGGGTCCGAAGATGCGTTTGGTCGTGTCTTTCGCGGGCACGAACACCCCGACGCGGACGCTATCAGCGCGCTGCGCGAGCATGACGGGCGAGCACACCGCGAGCAACGTCGCGGCACACCAGCATGTGCGGCGAAGCGCGGGCGCAAAACGAAGAATCACGAAATCCGGCATGGGTTTGTCGAGAGATAGATGGCGGGAGTGCATGGGAATCGAACCCACCCAAGACGCTATGCGCCTCACAGTCGTTTTGAAGACGACGGAAGCCACCAGGCCCCAACCACTCCCACCGATCACCCCAGGACGATGAATGCGTTCCCCCGCGGCCGCACATCTCCGATGACAACGCATCCTGGGAGCAGCGTAAGATACTCGGCCACCCGCCCCGGAGGCACGGCGACCAGCAGGCCTCCGGATGTCTGGGGATCGAGCGCCAGCGCGACATCGACGGGGCGCGCCATCGCATGATCGACCAGCGGCAGAACGAACTGCTCGTTGCGCTCTGCGCCTCCGGTCCGAATTCCAGATTCCCAGAGAGCACGGGCGCCAGGAAGCTCGGGAAGGCTCTTGCCGTCGAAGTGGAGCGTGACGTGGCTGGCACGAGCGATGTGCGACGCATGGCCCAGCAGACCAAAGCCGGTAACGTCCGTGGCACAGCGCAATCCCAGCTTCAGCGCCGCTCGGCTCGCGGCACCGTTCAGCGTGCGCATGGACCTGTGGAGCGCGTGTCGACCAGCGGCGTCGAGTTGATTCTGCTTCGCGGCGGTCGCCAGTAGTCCGGTGCCGAGCGGCTTGGTGAGCAGAAGCACGTCGTCCGGTTGCGCTGCAGCGTTGGTGAGCAAGCGTCGAGGATCCGCGTGCCCCGTCACACTGAGGCCGAACTTGAGCTCCTCATCGATAATGGAATGACCGCCAACCAATGTGGCTCCGGCTTCGCGCACCGTGTCCTGCGCCCCGCGAAGGATATCGGTGAGGACACTGAGCGGCAGACGTCCCACGGGAAAGCCGACGATTGCCAGCGCGGTCAGCGGCTCTCCGCCCATCGCGAAGACATCCGACAGCGCGTTCGCCGCGGCGACCTCGCCGAACTCGTACGGGTCGTCGACGATCGGCGCGAAGAAGTCGACTGTCTGAATGAGGGCGAGGTCATCGCGCAGCAGAAACACCCCCGCGTCGTCGAAGCTTTCTCGACCGATCAGCACTCGGGGATCGGCGTGCGTGGGCACGCCGCTCAGCGCTTCTGCCAGGTCACCCGGACCCAGTTTGGCCGCTCAACCAGCGCATCGGGCGAAGCTGGTCAAACGAAACAGTTCCTCCCGAGTTCGGCTCGTCGACATAAGTGGACGGTGAGAGTTGACCGCGCTCAGCGCGCGGCCGGTACAGCGGCAACGAGGTCGATTTCGACCAGCACGCCACGGGGCAAGCCGGAGACCTGCACCGTCGAGCGCGCGGGCCGCGCGTCGCCCATGACGCGCGCATAGACCTCGTTGACGCGCGGGAAGTCATGCATGTCCATCAAGAACACCGTCGTCTTCACGACGTCGCTCCACGACGCATTCACCGTCGACAGCACGGCGGCGAGATTGCGAAAGACTTGTTCGGCCTGTGCGACGACGTCGCCACTCACGACCTGCCCGGAGGCGGGATCCAGTGCGATCTGCCCTGCCGTGAAGAGAAATCCGTTCGCGACAATGCCCTGCGAGTACGGACCAATGGCAGCAGGCGCCTGTTCGGTATGCACAGTATGAATGGACAACTCGGTTCTCCGTCGGTGGAACGGGTTGGGTGCGGAGCGGCGTCGATCTGAGCGTAGCGAGGGCGCTACGTTTGCGGAAGGCGGAACAGACGGCGTGTGTTCTCCGCCGTCGTCGATCCGAGAAGATCAAGAGCGTCGCCGCGGATAGAAGCCAGGCGCGCCAGTGTATCGGCAACCCATGCCGGCTCGTTGCGCTTACCGCGATGCGGCACGGGCGCGAGATAGGGCGAATCGGACTCGACGAGCAGGCGGTTGCCCGGCACCAAACGAAGCAGCGCGTCGTCAGTCCATTTCTTGAAGGTGATGATGCCGCTGAAGGAGATGTACCATCCCGCGGCGAGCGCCGTCTCCGCGAGCTCCACGCTCCCGGTGTAGCAATGCATCACGCCGAGGACGCCGGATGCGCCTGCCTCGCGCACCATCGCGCTGGTGTCTTCCGCTGCCTCGCGCGTGTGCACGACGACTGGAACCTTCAGTTCCTCGGCGAGCCGGAGTTGGGACTGGAAGGCGTCGATCTGACGCTCGCGCGGCGAGTGATCGTAGTGGTAGTCGAGACCACATTCTCCGATCGCCACCGCGCCGCGAGCGAGTTCCCGCCGGATGGCGCCGATATCGAGTGCCAGGTCGAAGGTCGCGGCGTCATGCGGGTGTACGCCTGCAGTGTGATAGCAGTAGCCGGGATGCGCGGCGGCGATGAGTGCAGCACGCGCGGCGGACTCAATCGACTCGCCGATGCAGATGATCGCCGCTGCCCCAGCGCTTTTTGCGCGCGCGACGACGGCGTCACAATCCGTTTCAAAGGCCGGATCGGCGAGATGGGCGTGACTGTCGATGAACTGCGTCATTGAAACACGAACCGCCGCCTGGTGGCGGCGGTTCGCAAATGGGTTGTGTCCTTGGGTCCTACCGCGTCCGAGCTGCAACGGGCGGCCGCGTCGACGCGGGACGCGTAGGCGCGACGGGGGTCGGCTTGGAGGACGCCGAGCGTTCATTGCCGCGACTGCGTGGCCACCGGCGCTCGATCCAAAGCAGCACGGGGCCGGCGACATAGATGGAGCTGAACGTTCCCGTGACGATGCCGAACAGCATGATCCACGAGAATGGCCGGATGACCTCACCCGCGAAAAGGAGGAGCGACAGCGTGGCAGCGGCCACCGTGACGTGCGTCAGGATCGACCGTGGCAGTGTTTCGTTGATCGACCGATTGAGGACGTCGTACAACGGCTCGGGGCGCGCCTTTTTCAGGTTTTCTCGAACACGGTCGAAGATGATGATGGTGTCGTTCAGCGAATATCCGATGACGGTGAGCAGCGCGGCGACGACCGTGAGCGACACTTCCAGTCGCATGATCGCCAGAAAGGCGAGCGTGCTCAGCAGATCGTGGGCGGTCGCTAGCACGGCGGCAACGCCGAAGCGCCACTCGAAGCGAAACGCGAGATAACACATCGTGACGAAGAGCGAGATGAGAATCGCGATCATCGCGTTTCGGCTGAGTTCTTCGCCCACGCGTGCACCCACCGCTTCCGTCCGCAACACCTTCGGCTCCGTGGGGCCGAACTTCGTGTGCAGTGCGGTCTCGATGTCCTTCGCAGTCTTCTCCACGCTGGCACCAGCGGCATGCCCGGCGGCACGGATGGTGAACTCGCGTGGCGATCCGAACGGCTGAATCTCCGATCCCTTATAACCGGCCGCATCCACCGTGGTGCGGATGTCGCCCGCGTTGGGTGGCTGCGAAAACTCCAGCTGCATCAGCGTGCCGCCGGTGAACTCGATGCTCCGGTTGATGCCGTGCATCGCGAGGAATATCAGCCCCGCCGCGATGAACGCCAGCGTGATCCCGACGGCAAAGCGCCAGGGTTTGATGAAGTCGTACTTGGTACCGTGAAGAATGCGCAGCATGAGTGACCCTTAGATGCTCAGCGTCTGGGCGCCGCGCGAGCGGTTCAGCCACAGGAGATAGAATGTCTTGACGACGAAGATGGACGTCACCATGGACGCGACGATGCCGGCGATCAGCGTGACGGCGAATCCCTTCACCGGGCCGGTGCCGTACTGGTAGAGTACAGCGGCGGTGAGAATCGTCGAGACGTTCGAATCAATGATCGCGCTCATCGCGTGCCGGAATCCTTCTTCGATTGCCGTCCGCACGGTTTTGCCCCGATCCAGCTCCTCGCGAATGCGCTCGAAGATCAGCACGTTCGCGTCGACCGCGATGCCGATGGAGAGGACGAACCCCGCGAGTCCGGGGAGCGTGAGCACGGCATCGAAACCCGCCAGCGCCGCGAGCGTGTACAGCACGTACAGCATGAGGCCGCCGACGGCCAGCATTCCGGAGAACCGGTAGTAGCCCAGCATGATCGTGATCACAAGGACGATGGCAATCGTTCCGGCGGTGAATGCGCTGCGGATCGAGTCCCGCCCAAGGCTTGGCCCGATGTTGCGGACTTCGGCGACTTTCAAGGGAACGGGAAGCGCGCCGGCCTTGAGGACGAGCGAGAGATCCTGCGCCGCCTGCAGATCACGACCCTGCCCCATCGTGATTTGACCGCGGGTGCTGATCGCGCTTTGAATGATCGGCGGATACCCCATGACGATGTCGTCGAGCACGATCGCCATGTAATCCTTCACGTGCTTGGCCGTTTCACGCTGAAAGCGCCGACCGCCTTCGTTGTTGAGCTGGAACTCGACGACGGTCCCCTCGAGCGCCGATGAGTTTGGCTTGGCATCGGTCAGGTACTCGCCCGTGATGATTGGACGTGCGTCGACCAGATAAAGGAAGCGATACGTCTTGCTCTGAATCACCGTCGAGTCGCTGCTGAAGTGCAACTCCTTCCCAGGCGGGAGCGCGGTCACGACCTCGGGTGTCGCGAGAAAGCGCTTGAGCGCCTGTTCGTTGTTCCGCTCGTACAGAAATTGTCCGGGCATATTGCCGGCAAGGATCATTTTGGACACGACGCCCCCCGTCACGCCGGGAATCGAGGCGCTATCGGTCTTCGCGCTGTCTTTTTTCGTCGAGTCCTTTCCCGCCCCGGTAGCCCCCGGCTTGGCCGAATCGGGCGAGGCCGTGAGGAGACCTCCGAGTCCAGGCGACGCCTTGCTGTCGGCCGCCGCAGCCGCGCCACCAAAGCCCTTCTCCTTCGCGATGGCGTCCAGACGCGGCAACACCTTCTCGAACGCCTGCGTCTTGTCCGTGATCTGAAACTTCAGAAAGGCTTGCCCCTGCGCGATGTTGATCGCGCGCTCGCGATCGTCTACGCCCGGAATCTCGACGATGATCCGATCGTCTCCCGCCTTCTGAATGACGGTCTCGGACACGCCCATGCCTTCAATGCGCGTGCGCACGACCTTGAGCGCGCGGTCGATCGCTTCGCTTTTGTTCGCGATCACACCCTTGGATTCGTCCACCTCGAGCACGAGATGCATGCCCCCCGACAGATCGAGACCTCGCCGCAAGGGGACCCGGCGGATCATCGTATCGTAAAAGGTGCCGTCTGGGCGGCGCTCCCGTGTCTTTACATCGCGCGGAAACAGCGCGTAGACGGAGAGAAGAGTAAGTACGCCGATTGTGACCAGGCGCCACTTCAGGTTGAGCATGCGACTACGGAGTAGAGGGAGGAAAGTGCATGGAACCTTTCAACTTAGCCGAATCAGCAAAGACCGTCAACGCGCGGCGTGCGTCCTGTTCATCCAGCGCGAGCTGCGCCATGAGCGCCTCTTTGCCGTCGAACGGGCGGGTGCCGCGGAGGCGGCTCACGAACCGGATCTGGACGACGCCGCCGTAAAAATCGCCCGCGGCGTCGAAGAGATGTGCCTCGATGGTGCGCCGATCTTCTCCAAACGTGGGACGGCCACCAAGGTTCATCATTCCGCCAAACCGCCCAAGCAGGGTGTCGGCGTGCACCGCATACACGCCGTCGGGTGGAAGGAGCTTGCGGGAGGACTCGAGCACGAGATTCAGCGTCGGAAAGCCGAGGGTGCGGCCGCGTGCGTCGCCGGGCACCACCACGCCGCTCACCGCGTAGGGGCGCCCGAGCGCTTCGCACGCCGCATCCAAATCGCCGGACGCGAGGGCTCGTCGAATGTGCGTACTGCTCACCGGGTGGCCGCCTTCGGTCTGCACAGGGGGAACGACTTCGACGACAAAGCCGCGACGCGCACCCAACGCACGCAGCGTCTCCGCGTCCCCCGACCGGCCGCGACCGAACCCGTGATCGTGCCCGATGAGCAGTTCACTCATTTGCAAGCGATCGCGCAGCAGAATGTCGACGAACTGATCGGCCGAATGGTCCGCCAGCGCACGCGTGAACGGCAGAACGACCACATAATCGATCTGGGCGCACGCGATGGCGGCGAGCTTTTCGTTGGGCGTCGTCAGCAGCATCGGGGCCGAGTCCGGCTTCAACAGCTCGAGGGGGTGCGGCTGGAACGTCAACAGGACGCTGCGACGCCCGGTCGCGCGCGAGCGCGCGACAAGTCTCGACAGCACGTCAAGGTGCCCCCGATGTACGCCGTCGAAAGTGCCGACAGTCACGATCGTCTCACCCACATGCGGGGGCAGCATCAGCGAGTGCCGCGCGGCACGGTGAACACCGTCGCTCATTTGTGCACTCGCTGCAGGACGACGCGCGGTTGCCAGTGCGCTCCCTGGGCGATCGCATAGGCGATTAGGGCCCCACTGCGTTCGTCCACCAGCGCGGCACTTGTCGATTCGCTGTCCCGGCTCACGGGCATCCCTCGCAGCACGCGCTCGGCGTCGTCGTCGCCGAGACTGACGTGGGGAATCGTCGGGAGCGCCTCGAGTGCGGGTCTGAGCGATGCCTCACCAGCGCGCAACGCATCCAGCGTAACCGCATTGGCAACGTGGAACGGCCCGCTCCGCACGCGCCGTAAGGCGTGCAGGTGTGCCGCGCTGCCCGTGAGTCGTCCGAGGTCGCGGGCCAGGGCTCGAATGTACGTGCCACCGCCACACAGAATCGTTGCGTACAGCTGCGGTCCCTCGAGCCGCAGATTCTTCCACTCAAACACGTGAACGCGCGCGGGAGCGAGGGTGAGCGACTCGCCGGCACGCGCCGCCTCGTAAGCCCGCTTCCCTCCCACGCGTTTCGCCGAGTAGCTCGGCGGTATTTGATCCAGCGGCCCCGTGAGCTGCGTGATCGCCTCGCGTATGGCGTCTTCAGAGGGCAGATCGGCGTCGCGCACGGTGGCGCCGTGCAGGTCATCTGTTTCAGTCTCTCGTCCGAGCGCGAGCACCGCGTCGTATTCCTTCGGCACCCCGTCCAGATGCGGCAACAGTCGCGTCGCTCGCCCGAAGAGCAGCACGAGCAGCCCTGTCGCGAACGGATCGAGCGTGCCGGCGTGGCCGATGCGCGATTCCCCGAATGCGCGGCGCGCCGCGAGCACTACGTCATGGGACGTCACGCCAGCCGGCTTGTCGACGAGCAGCATGCCGTCAGTCGTCGCGTCCCTCATGCGTGGACGGCGGAGACGGATCGGAAGTCGGCGCGGGTGCGACATCGTCGCTCGAGTTGTTCCGTACCTGCGCAAGGAGTTGCTCGATGTGCGCGGCATGCGCGATGGAGTCGTCGTTCCGGAACTCCAGTTCCGGGGCGACGCGAAGGCGCAACGCGCGGCCGACTTTGCCGCGCAGATGCCCGGCGACAGCGTCGAGTCCTTCGAACGTGGCGCTGCGCTGCACGTCGGAGCCGAGCACGCTGACGAACACCTTGGCGTGCCGGAGATCGCGCGAGACGTCAACGGCCGTGACGGTGACGAGGCCGAGAATGCGCGGATCCTTGACTTCGTTGGCGAGGAAGGTGGCGATCTCCTCGCGCATCGCAGCGGCGACGCGAACGGAG
>JANMAY010000141.1:0-18445 GCA_031360095.1 Gemmatimonadaceae bacterium | reverse complement strand
CCGCGGCATCTCACGCCGGGCGTGGGGTCACCCCCCTCCGTGGGGCGGCGCCCCGCCGCCAACGCTGGGGGGCCCGCAACAAGGTATCTGTCCGATCGTCGGTTCGCTTCGGTGCGTTACGGTGCTCCGCTCATGCGGAGGTGGTCGATGAACTGATACTGGTCCTTCGGAACAGGCTTTGTGCCGCCGCCGTACGTCGGCTCCCAGCGGAGACTCTGCCAGGCGCGCGCCGCAGTGATGGTGTAGTCCACGTTGGTGTATTGGTGCGTCTTCACGCCGTCGATCCAGACGTGGAACTCGCCGTTGGCGGTTCCGCTGGCCGTATTCATGACGAACAGCATCTCGTAGAGCACCCACTGCCCGCGACGCGGGAACATCGTCGCTTTGCCGGCGGGTCCAATGTTCTGACCCATCTGCCGGTTCACACGATTCTGCTGGAAGAGCGCGAAGTCCATCTGCGCGCCGTCGTGACTCGTGTACGTATCGCTGCCGAACGATCCCGGCGCATCACCCGCCGGCCAGAAGAACTTCGATCCCGCATTCGTCACGTTGACATTGTCGAAGTTCGCGTCGTGCATCATGTACATGCACAGGTAGAGCTTGGGAAAGAGCTCGCCCGATCCGAACGGCCGGCGAACACTGAATGGCGCACTGCCCCCGAGGTCGCCGGCGTTGAACTCGCCGCGGATGACGTTCGATGGCGAGAATGGCGCCGTCGGATCCGATTGGATCGTGAGCTTGAAGTCATCGAGCGCGTCGTCGTTGAACCAGCCCATGGAGGTAAGCCCCGTCGCTTTCTGTGGTGCGACGTTCCACGGCTGATCCTGAATCCGGGTGTACCCGGCCGGCTCGTTCGAGCAGCCCGCCGCCGCGGCGGACACCGTAATGGTGCCCGACGTCGCCGTCGTCAGGCTCGGCGACGTGAAGTTCAGCGTATGTGCCCCGGTCCCGTTGATGCCAAGGGTCGTGAACGTGGCCAGGCCGCTGGCGCTGGTGGTCGCGGTCGTCGTTCCGATCAGCGCCCCCGTGCCGCTTGCGACTGCAGCCGTCACGACCACGCCGGACTGGCTCACCGCAGCATTGGACGCATCGCGCAGCTGGATCGCCGGCTGTGGTGCGAAGGCGACGTTGGTGGTTGCCGTGGAGGGTGGCGCCGTGCTGATGAAGAGGTTCGTCGGTACGCCGGTGATGGCAATCGTCCCCGACGTCGCGGCAGTAACTCCGGCGGCGGTGAACGTCAGCGTGTGCGAGCCGCTGCCGGTGATGTTCAAACCACTGAACGTGGCCACACCGCTCGCGTTGGTGGTTGCTGTTGTCGTCCCGCCCAGCGTGCCGCTTCCCGTCGCAATCGCAGCGGTCACGACGACACCGGACTGGCTGACAGCGTTGCTCGACGCATCCTGAAGTTGCAGGACTGGCGGCTGTGCGAAGGCCACGCCGCTCTGCGCCGATGTCGACGGTTGCGTGGTGACTGCCAGCTTCGTGGCCGAACCAGCCGTGATGCTGATATTGCCCGAGGTCACTGCGGTCACCGAGGGAGCGGTGAACCGCAACGTCCTCGTGCCGACAGTTCCGGTGATTGAAAGACTCGTGAACGCCGCAACGCCGGAGGCGTTTGTCGTCGCGGTCGTCGTTCCTCCGAGTGTTCCGCCGCCACTGGCGATCGCCGCCGTCACGACGACACCCGACGTGGACACAGCATTGCCAGAACCATCACGCAATTGAATGACTGGCGGCTGCGTGAATGGGACGCCGCTCTGCGCGGACGCCGAGGGCTGTGTCGTGATCGTTAGTTGATTGGGGGCGGCGGCCGTGATGGTGACCGACGACGATGCCACCGAGCTGAGGCCAGGCGCCACGAAACTCAACGTATACGCCCCGCTACCTGTAATGCTGAGGTTCGTAAATGTCGCAACGCCGCTGGCATTCGTTGTTGCCGTCTGCGTTCCGCTCAATGCGCCAGAGCCGCTGGCGAGATTCGCTGTGACGACGACCCCGGCCTGACTGACGGGATTGTTGGACGCGTCTCGCAGCTGTACCGCCGGCTGCTGAGCGAACGCCACGCCACTTGATGCCGTCGATGACGGCTGAATCGTGATGGCGAGCTGCGTCGCCGCGGCGGCGCCAATTCCGATGCTGGACGATGTCGCCGCCGCAAGACCGGGAGATGTGAACTGCAGCGTATGCGTCCCCGCTCCGGTGATGCTCAAGCTGGTGAACGATGCCGCGCCGCTGGCGTTCGTGGTTGCGGTTGCCGTGCCACCCAACGTCCCACTGCCACTCGCGATTGCCGCGGTCACCGTGACACCGCCTTGACTCACCGCATTGCCCGAGGCATCACGAAGCTGAACGACCGGCTGCTGCAGGAACGCCGAGCCGCTGGGCGCCGAGGTCGAAGGCTGGGTCAGGATCGCGAGCTGCGTCGGGGCCGATGGCGTGATCGTGACGGTGCCTGAATTCGCCGCCGTGAGCCCGGGTGCCGAGAAAAAGAGCGTCCGCGCGCCCACCGTCCCCGTGATGGAGAGATTGGTGAAGGTCGCGACGCCACTGGCATTGGATGTCGCCGCCGTCGTACCACCTAGCGTTCCACCGCCACTGCCGATCGACACCGTGACGACGATGCCGGCCTGGCCGACGATGTTTCCCGCGCCGTCACGCACTTGAATGACCGGCTGCTGCGTGAAGGTCGCGCCGCTCTGCGCCGATGCCGAGGGGGGTGTCGTGAGCGTCAACTGCGCAGGAGTGCCAATGGCGACAGTAAACACCCGCACGCCGACACTCGCGGACTTTCCATCGATGGCTGCCGTGATCACCGCGGTACCTGGACCCGCGCCGGTCACCGCACCACTCGAGAAAACCGTCGCGACGCCGGTGTTGCTGCTCGACAAGGCGGCCGTGCGATCCGTGACGAGGGTGCCGTTTCCGTCTCGGAGCACGACAGTCACGCTCGTCTGTGCGTTCGTGGCAAGCACGGAATCGGCGATCGTGATCGTCACGCTCGTCACTGGCGGCGGAGGGGGTGGAGACACGATGATGGTCGCCGTTCCCGAAATACCTTCGCTCGTTGCCGTGACTATCGCGCTGCCGGGCGTCTGTCCGGTGATCACACCGGTTGCAGACACAGTGGCAATGCTCACCGGCGATGACGACCACGTGACGACGCGGCCGCTGAGCGTATTGTTCGCGGCGTCCTTCAACGTTGCGGTCGCAAGTGCCGTCTGTCCCGGAACGATCGACGCCTGCCCGAGCGCTACGGTAATGCTGGCTACAGGTGCTGGAGGCGGAGGCGGCGTGGAGGAGACGGTCAGCGTCGCACCTCCCGACTTGCCTGCCACCGATGCAGTGATGGTCGCGGTGCCCGCTCCGGTGGCCGTCACCAAGCCCCTGCTCGACACAGTCGCCACCGCGAGGTTCGAAGAACCCCATCTCACGGTGTCACCTTGCACCACGAAGCCGTTCCCGCTGGCGTCCTTCAAGGTCGCCGAGGCCTGCGCGGTCTGTCCGACACTCAGTGTCGTCGCGCTCAGCGTGACCGTGATGCTCGCCAGACTTGGCGGCGGATCCGTGATGCTGTCACCGCACGCAGAGAGAATGGCGGCGGCGAGAAGGGTCTTCCAAGAGGGCCTGCGCATCAAAAACCTCCAAGGGTCCAGCGACGGCGTCGTTGTCGGACCTGGGTGATCGCACGAGATTCAGCGAGCTGATGTGCCCATCAGCTATTCGCCAGATGACTGTGGAACGACCGCACAGGTCACCGAGCGAGCTACATTACAAACGTTAGTTTGGGATCGTGCGGAGGGGGGGCGGAACCATAGCGCCGCCGTGCCTATGATGCAAGGCTGGGTCCGCTAAAATCCCGTCAGCCAGTCCGCCAGCGCCGCGAGGTCCGCCTGATTGACGAATCCATGGGTTGGTAACGTGAAGAGCGCGAGCCGCAACTCGGCCGCACCTGGCGTCGGCGGCTCACCCGACATCAGCACGGGCTGGAGCTCCGGTTGCTCCAACAACGTCTGTGGGTACGGCTGTAGAACTCCCAACGAGGGAGCGGCCCCGCGGCCGCCCGCCAGATCACGCACCGCATACCGCAAATAACCCGGCACGGCATCGGCGATCGGTCTCGAAAGGCCCAACGTCGATGACCTTGCGGCAACACGGTCGAGTTGGCTCGCATGGGTGCGCCGCGTGGACAGTTCGTTCGTCTCCAGCGCCATCGCGGATGGCAACATGGAGCATGCCGAAAGCGACATCCCCCGGGGCTCCGTCGCCTCGTGGAACACCATTTCCCCCAGATGCAGCCACGGCAGCATCGCCGGAATGCCGTACAGTGCTGGCCTGCCGAGCGCCCACTGAACGGCGGATTTGGCGACCCCTGGGAAGCCACGCCCGTCGGAGGGGAGGGCCACAGCATCCACGGCCGCCTCCCACTGGGCGCCGAATCCCAACAGCGCGCCGCCTCCGCCCGCACACAGACCTTTGCCACGCCCAAAGCTCAACACACCAAGATCCCCGAGGGATCCCAGTCGCTTTCCGAGGAGTTCCCCGCCGGCGCCTTGCGCGGCGTCCTCGATCACGACCGCTCCGTGCTGACTGGCCAGCGCGCGGACGGCGGGGACGTCAGCAGGGTAGCCATAGAGATGCGCAACGACGATCGCGCTCGCGCCGCGCTTCAGCAGTGCCTCCATGGAACCGAGGTCCGGGCCTAGCGTCACGGGGTCGAGATCGTACAGCCGAACGCGCACACCGGCCCGACGCGCCGCGGCCGCGAGATCCACACAGGCGTATCCCGGCATCCCCACCACTCCGTCCACTCCGGCGGAAAGCCGAAGCGCCAGCACGAGCGCCGACGTTCCACTGTCCGTCAGCGCGACACTCGGCGCACTGTACCGGGTGCGCACGAGCGCCCGTGCGCTGCTCGCGAGCTCGTTCCCGGCGACACACGCGTCCACGAACGCGCGACCAACCGCAGCGATGGAGATTGGAGACGCGACGGCAAGCTGCCGCCGAGCCATCACGGGATGTACCGCACGATGACAGGCCCGAGCCGAGTGGCAACTGGTACCGGCAACCGCTGCCACACTCTCGATGCCATCGCAAAGATCCCGGAATCCTGCGACGGCAGCGCGGCGCTGTCGCTCGGCTTCCCTTTCGCGACCTGCTGATACCACCACAGCTGCTCTTCCCGGCCGCCCCATTGCATCTTGAACCGGTATGTGCCGCTGTCGGCGCTGCACCGGCCGAAATTGAAGAGGTGCGCGCCGGCGCCGACCATCCGCTCCATTAATTCCCAATACACCAGCATGTTCGGCGACATCGCCTTGTGCGATCGCAACGCGGACGCCCAGGTGATCTCGAACTCCCCGTTCCAGAGAAAGCCGCACCCGCACGCAACGGCTTGCCCCTGATGGTATGCGACCGCGAAATGAACATCGTCAGGGAAGACCTCGAGGATCGCCTCGAACAAGGCTTTCGGCTGTGCAGGCGTGCCGAGATCTCGCATGTGATGCGCGAAGACGCGATAGAAGGCGTCGAGCTCGGTCGCTCCGACTCGGACCTCGACGCCGTCCTTCCTTGGTCGCTTGATCTGACTTCGCAGCTTGCCTGGCAGGGAAGTCCAGAGCGCTTCAGGCGTTGGCGGCAGATCGAGGACGACCGTCAACTTGCGGTGCGACACCGAAAGCTCGATCGGCAGTGCCGTGCGACTGCGCAGCTCGAGTAGCTTGACTCCCGTACGAGTGGCCAACCGCGACGCCTCGTTCGCCAAGGCCTGAACACCCTCGCTACTACCCAGCGGTCCGCCATAGTTCAGAAACGGCATCGAGACGAGGTAGTGGCCGAAGATCACGCTTCGAACGCGCACCATGGGCAGAGCGGCAGAGATCTTACGGGTGACGGAATCGCGTGCCACCAGATAGACGCACTCGTGTCCGAAGACCCGACTGATTACGGTTCGCCAACCATACAGGTGAAAGTGCGTCCACCCCGGCTGGCTCCGAACGAACACATCCCACTCGGCGGCCGGCCCATCAAACAGCTCAACGACGACATCGGTCATTCGATCGCCCTGAGTGGGCCACTGGTTTCGGGTCGTACGCGTGACGATCACCTTGAAGGATCAACTTAATAGTCGCGTTCAGCGTCGCCCCATCTTTCGTGTGTTGCCTTGGCCCGGGCCGCACGTCTGCGTCAGGAGATAAAGCAAATTTTCACTTCTTTCCAACGGGACGCCCTCCCGAAACGCGCATGGTGATCACTGTAGGCTGGATTCTCATCGTACTCCCGGTGGCCCTGATCGTCTACACGTATCTGGTGTATCCGGCACTCCTTCGGATGCTCGCGCGGCACCCGGCGCCGCTGTCCACGAACAGCCGCGATCTCCCGCTGGTGAGCATCGTGGTCCCGGCATATAACGAGGAGGCGCAGATTCGGGGCGCCATCGAAGCGCTCATCGCGCAGGACTATCCGGCCTCTCGACGCCAGATTCTGATTCTCTCCGACGCCTCGACGGATCGCACCGACGAGATCGTCTCCAGCTACGCTGCGCAGGGAGTCGAGCTGCTCAGAATGCCCGAACGCAGCGGCAAGACCGCCGCTGAAAATGCGTCGTGCGCCTTGCTGCGTGGCGACATCATCATCAACACTGACGCTTCGATCCGCCTGCATCCGTCCTGCGCTCGACATCTCGTGGAAGCAATGAGCGATGAGCGCGTCGGTGTCGCCTCCAGCCGCGACGTGAGCGTCTCGCGCGAATCGGGCTCGGCGAATGCCGCTGAAGCAGGATACGTGGGGTACGAGATGCGCATTCGCGCGCTGGAAACCCAGACAGGTGGCATCGTCGGAGCCTCCGGCTCTGGCTACGCCATTCGCGCCACCTTGCATCGGCTGCCCGTGCGCGCCGATTTGAGTCGCGATTTTTCCGCGGCGCTCACTGCGCGCACGCATGGGTACATGGCCGTCTCGGTGGACGATGCGCTGTGCTATGTCCCGCGAACCACATCGCTCAAGGCGGAGTACCGCCGCAAAGTGCGCACGATCGCTCGCGGAGTGGAGACGCTGCTCCACAACAATCATCTCCTCAACCCATTTCGATTCGGGATGTTTTCGTGGAAGCTTCTGAGCCACAAGGTCTGCCGCTGGCTGGTGCCCGCATCGGCCGTTCCCGGACTGCTCGGCCTCATGATCCTCGCCACCTACCATCTCTGGGCGGACATTCTCTTCTTCGCAGTCGTCGGCGTTAGTCTCGTTGCGCTGGTTGGCGCGCTCTGGCCGACCGGCAAGCCGATGCCACGCCCGCTGTCGATTCTCACGTTCTCGGTTGCAGCGAACATTGCGGTCGTTCATGCGCTCACACGCGTCGTCATCGGCCACGAAGACCACGTGTGGGAGCCCACCCGCCGTGCGGTCCCCGTTGAAAGTCGCGGTCCCTGACGCAGGGCGGATGGCACGCCGCCCCGAGTAGAGGTACGTTCGCGGCAACGTGTGGTGAATGCGCGACGCTATCTGAACGGCTGAATCGGGGATTCTCGAAGGTAGTGGCATAAGTCGTTGTTTACCAACAACTTCAGAAATGCGCTCGTCGGCGCACCTGGCATGCCAGGTGCGTTGAGGGTGGGTGAGTCGAGTCCCTGCTGTTCCACTGGATTCGGCACCCCAGCATCCGCTGTCGGCATCGCGGCCCCCCCTCGGAGGACTCCATGGCGAGTTTGGCAACCCTGACGTTCGGCAATACTCGTTTCGCAATTCCTTCAAGTGTCTCGCCAGGCCACGCCAAAGACCTTCGCTCGCGCGTCCGCCAGGCGTTGCGACAGGGAGACCGTCGTCTCACCGTGGACTGTCAGGAGTGGGAAAAGCTGGACCTCAACATGCTCAGCTCACTGATCCAATGCGCATCGTCCTGTCGTGAGCACGGCGCATCCTTCGAGGTCGCGAACGTGTCCAGCGAGATCCGTGCAGACGTTCGTGCACTCCGCCTCGACGATCGGCTTGGCCTGCTCGACTAGACGTCTCGAGCGTCAGTTTCCTGCGAGTTCATCCATGCAGGCCTCGCGAATCTTGGGCGCTCGGAGGCGACGAGCCACTTCCACCGTGTCAACGGCCCCCTGACACGCGATCAATATCGCGAGCATCGCCCACGCAAGCCGTGACGCGCGGCGAGCGCCAAGCTGCGTGCGATAGATGAGCCAACCGACGATGGCCATCAGTGACTCGAACAGAAAATCCAGCTCGGGCTGTTCGTACAAGCACGCACCCCAGGCCGGGCGGCCGGGCCACCACAGCTTCGCGCCCGTCACGAGATCGAGTGGCAAATGGGTGAGGTACACCAGTGCCACGAGTAGCGCGCCCCTCCAATCCCGTGACGCGGCGCCCCAGGCCACCCCGCTAACGAGCGCGCCCGCCGCGATGGCTGGAATGGAATGCGTGTGCATCTGCGCATGCCGGTAGCCCTCGAAGGGGGTGATGATCAGTTGCAGCCAATCGGCTCCCTGTGCTGCCAGCAAGAGGCACAGGAGGGGCACCTGACGTCGGGCGCGCGCTGCACCAAGGGCAACCGCAATGTGGCCGACGTACACTTAGGATTTGCGGAGGCGGCGGTCGAGTACGACGGTGATCGCGACCGGCAGCACGAGCGCGAGCAGAACGGCAATAAAGTGACGCAGGCTCACGATCAGGCGCGCGGCAGAACAGTCGTGACTTCGCTCGCCAATCGCGCCGAGATCTCCGCACCAAGCGCGCTCGCCTCGGCGATCAGCCGTTTCTCCTCGCCCGCGTCTCCCGGGGTGCGCCCACGCTTGATGGGTACCACCACGCGGACGAGCGCCTCTTCGGTGTGACCGGCGAGCGCAGCGTCGCGGAGAAGGTTCCACTTCACCACATACTCGTTCGCGACGATGCGCCCGCGTCCCTGGTACCAGTAAAACACCACGGCGCTCGATGCACCGTTCTTGAGGAGATAGCGATTCAAGAGCTGCTTCTTCCCATTCGTCAGCACCTCCTGCGTGCCAGCTGTCAGCACTTCCCAACCGGCGCCCGGGAGACAGTTCCGTGGTGAATGAATCGTCTTGCCTTGCGTCTGCCGTTCGTAGTAGGAGACGAAGGTGGTGAATACCGGTGTGGAATCGCGCCAGTAGATGCGGGCGACGTAGTCGGACATTCCCGCGACGCGACGCTCTTCCGCGGACACCTGCTGCTCCTGGATGCGATAGCCGGGCATGTTCGAAAGCAGCCCGGGAAGCGGAGCCGCGAGCGGGACAGCGATCTGCGAGCGCGCATTCCAAACGAATGCGCAGCCCAACAAAAGCACCAGCGCAGGCAAATACTTGAGAGATTTATTCATTGCTGCGTCACCTGCGGCCTGCGCCAGGCAAGCACGCGGCGTTCAGCCACAAGCTCCAACCACGCCATGACGCCGAGTGCCGACATCGACACCAGAAAGAGCAGCCATCCTTCGGTTTGATGCATGAAGCCGTTTCCAAGTGCTGGGCTCACGAAGTACACGAGAAAGCCGGTGAGGAACACCCGAATGCCGTTGAGCACGATCGCAATGGGAATGGCGAGGAGTACGAGTGCCACACGCCCCGTCAGCGTACGAAGCAGCATGGCGCCCATGAGCACGGCGACGCTGAGCAATGCGGTGAGCGATCGGAGTCCGCTGCATGCCTCGGTCACGAAGAGCTCGTGCCCGGGAAGGCGGATGACATTTCCAGTGAGCATGACCGGGACGTGCCGTGCTCTGAGAAGCGCCGCTCCCATTTTGGACGCTCTGAACTGGAGTGGCAGTGCGAGCGCTTGCGTGACCAGATCGGGTAACGGGATGGAGAGGCACGCGAGCGTGAAGGGCAGCCACCAGTGGAGAAGCTGACGCAGCCCGTAGTGGTAAATGGTCAGTCCGGCAATCGCGAGAATGATCGACGCGCGCATCGTGAAGAATTCAGCAGCCAATCCCGCGGCACAGCGCAATACGACGGCAACGAACAGAACGATCAACCCGGCCGTCCGGCCTGGTATGGCGTCCTTGCGGATTCCTGCTTTCCACGCCAACCACAGCGCAACGGGTGCCAGGAGCAGGCCGTGGCCAGCTTCAGGCAGCGTCCACCAATCCTGCACCAAACCAAGAAAGGGGTGCATGAAGAGAGCGCCGAACAGCAGCATGGTGACGCCGACGGCAAGCCAGTCGATGTTGCCCCGCGAGACGATATCGCTCACGGCGCGAGCGTGCTGCGTGGTAGCGCGGCGCAAGTCGGTAACGAAACGGTGCGACGGCGTCGCTTGGAGCTCCATGAAGGTCCGAATCAGGGTTGAACCGCACCAGCCCGGAATTGCGGCGAATGTATTTTCGTCGTTTCGTCGCAGAGACGACGAGCAAAGGTTGCTCTGCGTCAATGGTTGGGAACGGTACTCGCGTGAGCCGGCGCACGCGGTGCTCGGGTGGGTGGGTGTGGCGCGCGGACCGAGCTACATGACCTGTCCGCGGCTACGCGGGGGGATTGTTTGCTGCGCTCGGTCGGAGAGATCCGCTTTCAGTCAGAGGATCCATCTCAATTGGATGTCGCTGCAAAAATCGTACAGAAATTTCGACTGTCGCGTGCGGCGATGTAAGTCATTATATTGTAGTATGTTAGATTGATCTTCACCGCAGGACGGAGTGGATGGATGAGAGAAAGTGTGGCACTCGCGCTACATAGTTCGGGACGTTCCGCGAGCCGGCGCGTCTCCACCTGAGTGGTCGAGAGTACCCCTGATCACGAGACAATTCGACCACGTTTGACACACTCTAGCGCGTTGTCGCGAGGGCGTTTCCCGCAGTTCATGTGTGACTGAATCGACAGTTCTGCGGGATGAGTGCGACAGTTTAAGCGAAGAAAGTGATTTGCCGAAAAAGTCCCGGCGTTCTAAACGGTTGGTACCAATACAGTTATATCTTCATCAGTGTTTCGGGGTGTCAGGAATGGAAGATGCCTCGACCCTTTATCGTTGACCCAGCTATCCGCCCCTCGGAATGACGACATCGACAGAGCGACCCAACTACGAGACAGTCCGCAGCGACCTGATGGCTACGCCCCGTTCCTGGCTGGTCACTGGGGCGGCTGGTTTCATTGGCTCCAACCTCGTGCAGGAACTGCTGGGCCTGGGACAAAGCGTCGTGGGGCTGGATAATTTTTCGACGGGCTATCAGGCCAACCTCGATGAGGCTGTCTCGGCGAGCGCCCACGCAAATGGCACCTTCCGTTTCATCGAAGGAGACATTCGCGATCTCGGCGCATGCCAGGCGGCATCTGCCGGCGTGGATTATGTGCTGCATCAGGCAGCGCTGGCCTCGGTGCCCAGGTCCATTGCTGATCCCATCTCGAGCTCGCAGGTCAACGTCGAAGGCTTTCTGAATGTGCTGATCGCGGCCCGTGACGCGAAGGCCCGTCAGCTGGTGTACGCGTCATCCAGCTCGGTGTACGGGGACGCGACCACCATTCCACAGGTCGAGAACAACACGGGCCGCGTCCTGTCTCCCTACGCGGCCACGAAGGCGACGAACGAGATGTATGCCTCGGTTTTTCAGCGGACGTATGGACTCCGCACGGTGGGGCTGCGCTACTTCAACGTCTTTGGACGCCGCCAGGATCCCAATGGCGCCTACGCGGCCGTCATTCCGCGCTGGGTTGCGAATCTCCTCAAGCAGCAGCCGTGCGTCATCTTCGGCGACGGCAAAACGAGTCGCGATTTTTGTTATGTCGCCAACGCGGTGCAAGCCAACATCCTTGCGGCCACGGCGACCACGGAGGACGCCACTGGACAGGCGTACAACGTTGCGTGTGGTGAGGAAACCTCACTGAACGAGCTGTTCACGATGATTCGGTCTGGTCTTTCCGCACGTCAGCCGGCAATGTCGGATGCGGAGCCCACGCATGAGCCGTCGCGCCAGGGCGACATTCGCCGCTCCCTCGCCGACATCGGCAAGGCGCGTCGTCTGCTCGGCTACGAGCCCACGCATCGGGCCGCGGCTGGCATGGATGAAACGCTCGATTGGTATGCCGCGCAGCTTTCGCCGGTCGAGTCCGAAGCAACGGCAGCACGCTAGCAGGGTTCCCCAGTCTGTCTCCTCTCGTCTTCACTCGTCCCACTCTCGAACTCGCAATGGTTGAGTCTCCGAAGCGCCCCATGCTCGTTCTGATCGCCAGCCACGGTGAGTGGGTAGGCCGATCAGTCGAGAGCGTGCTCGAGTTGAACGGCTACACCGTGCTGCGGGTGGCCGGGGGACGACGCGCGCTGGACCTGGCTCGGCGGGTCAACCCCGACGCGGTTCTGCTGGATGACTCGCTCTCGGAAATGGGCGGCGTCGAAGTGTGCCGAGCGCTGCGGGATGATCCGTTGTTCGATCACTCCATTCCGATCTTCGTCACCTCGCCCGCACCGGCGTCCAATCGCGTCCGCATTGCGGCGTACGAGGCCGGCGCGTGGGACTTCTGCTCCCAGCCGCTGGACGTCGAAACGCTGCTGCTCAAAATGGGCACGTTCGTCCGTGCCCGCCGGCGGTTGGAAGACGTGCAGGCCACCTCACTCATCGATCCGCTCACGGGGCTGTACAGCGTCTATGGCCTCCAGCAGTGGGCGGAACAGCTTGGCGCGCGCGCAGTGCGCAAGCACGAGCCGCTCGCGTGCTTGGCGGTGACCGCCAACACGATCGACGATGGATCGTCCAGCGGAAAGCCGGCCAGCGCCGACCTGGCCTACATGGCCGACGTGTGTCGCGCCCAGAGCCGCAAGTCGGATGTCGTGGGGTACGTCGGGGAGCGACGGTTTGCGATCATCGCCCCCGATACCGATGAGACGGGTGCCCGGCAATTCGTGGATCGCCTCCAGCGAGCAGTCACCAAGACCTCCTCCACGATCGCAATCGACCATCCCTACTCGGGCCTCCACGCCGGTTTCTATGCCGTCCCGGACTTCAGCGCCGCCGGGGTCGATGCGCATGAGGTCGTTCGCCGGGCCAAGGCGGCGCTCCAGCACGCCCAGTCGCAGATGGGCGGAAAGCGCACGAGCGGCGCCTACAGCTTCAACGAAGTCCCTGTGAGCTGACCCAGGCCGTGTTGCGTCGTCGCAACACTTTCGTCTCTATTCATATGCAGATCCGCGGTCAAAATCACTTTTGACCGCGGATTTTGTGTAACGAGACGCGTCTCGAAAAGGTTTATCTTGACATTCTGTCCCGGTTGATAGACGTTGTGACGCGCCTCACCAACTACTGTTGTTGGAGTGATGCAACACACTAGCGATTCCGTAACAGGATCGTCCCTCCCGAAGTATCCCCCGACGCCGGGTTCGTCTAGATGACTCATTCCCATGGCTACGGAGCGCCGGACAGCGATCCTGTGTCCCGCCTAACGGACTCTGCCGTTTCCTTGCGGGCGCCGGTGGGTCAGGTACCAGTGGCGGATACAGCCATGGTTCCGATGGAAGCCCGTGGCTCTATTCGTGTTCTCGTCATCGACGACGATCGCATTCTGCGCGAAGGATGCGCGAGCGTGCTTCAGGTCGAAGGGTACAGTGTGACATCGAGCGGCCGCGGCGACGAGGCGATCGAGCTGTTCCGCCGCTCGCGCTTCGACATCGTGCTCGTCGACCTCTACATGACGCCCGTTCCGGGCATCGAAATCCTCAAGGCTGTGCTCGAGGCAGCGCCGAATACAATCGTCATCGTCATGACCGGCAATCCGAGCGTCGCGTCCAGCCTCGAAGCGATGCGCATTGGTGCGTGGGATTATCTCCCCAAGCCGTTTTCGGGAACACATCTGCATCTGATGTTCGGTCGTGCAGCACATGCGGTGCTGACCAACCGGGCGCGAACCGAGGCGAACGCCGAGCTGTCGGCTCAGCACGGCAACAGCGATCAGATCACCCTACTCGGGATTTCCAAGTCGTTTCGCACGGCGGTGGAGTTGGCGCGAAAGGTGGCGGCAACGAACGCCTCGGTCATGCTCGTGGGTGAAAGCGGCACTGGAAAAGAGATGTTCGCACAGTTCATCCATCGCCACAGCCGGCGCTCGGCACAGCCCCTCGTGCCCATCAACTGCGCGGCGATGCCGGAACATCTGCTCGAGTCTGAGATGTTCGGTCATCGGAAGGGTGCCTTCACCGGTGCCGACCGCGAAAAAACCGGTCTGCTCGAAGCCGCTCACGGAGGGACGTTCTTCCTCGATGAGCTCACCGAGATGGCGCTTCCGCTTCAGGCGAAACTCCTCCGCGTCGTGCAGGATGGCGTGGTTCGCCGAGTGGGGAGTGAGCAGCAGGATGCACAGGTCGACATTCGCTTTATCTCCGCGACCAACCGCGATCCTCGTCTTGCCATTCAGAGCAAGCATCTTCGCGAAGATTTGTACTATCGCCTGAACGTCGTGTCCATCGCGCTGCCGCCGCTCCGGTCTCGGCTCGAGGACATACCCATTCTGGCGAACCATTTTCTTGGTCATTTCTGGAAGCGGCACCACACGTCGCGAGACGCGCTGCCGCAATTCAGCCCCTCTGCCTTGGAGTTTCTCCAGGGACGCGCGTGGCGTGGCAACGTGCGCGAGCTGCAGAACGTGGTGGAACACCTCGTCGTGCTTGCGTCACCGGGCACTGTCATCGAGTCGTCGGACATCCCGTTGCATACGCAGGATGATTCCTTCACCGAAACCGGTGTGACCGTCGGCGTTCCTATGCACGACGCGTATCATGTCGCCAAAGACCAGGTGCTGACATCGTTCGAGAAGGAATACGTCACCCGATTGGTCTCCCGGGCCTCCGGGAACATGTCGCGCGCGGCGCGTCTGGCCAGCGTCGACCGTACCACGCTGTACCGCCTCCTGGAGCGTCACGGGTTTCGCCGTGATTCCAGCGAAACTCTCTCCCTTTAAGGACGCCGGATATACCTTTCCCAGGAGCGTAAATGCGCACGGGCTTGCCTCGCCTGGGTCAATGGACGTACCCTAACGGGCTCGGCCAAATTTTTAGTCCCCGACCAGCGGAACACGAGCGGTTGACTCCATCGCACGTCGCGACCGATATGGTGAGTCCGTCGCTGAGGGAACTGCTTCACCTCGCCGCCGATGCTGCGGCACTGGAGCTGTCTCGCAGTGAGGATTCTCAGGCTTCGGAAATCCGGGAACAGCTGGACCGACTCGTTCGTATTGGGGTCGGTGCCACTGGCTCGCGGCTGAATGGGAGTCTGGGCGATTCGCACACGGTTCCAGAGCCGTTGCCGCGTCACTACGCGAACGCCCTGAAGCAGGCGTTGCTGGCCCTCGTCATCCAGGGGAAGGAGATCGACGGTGCCGAGCTGGCCACCATGCTCACCGCGATCGACGGCGCCAACATCGCATTCTCGCCCGCCGAAAGTCCCAACAGATTCACGCGCCAGCTCGCGAATGCGGACGCCGTGAACGCCGTCGTGGAGATAGCGCACGACATGCGCTCGCCCCTCACGTCGATTCTGTTTCTGGTGGAGACGCTACGCCGCGGACAGAGCGGGCCCGTTACCACGGTGCAGGAGCGACAGCTCGGCCTCATCTATGGTGCCGCCCTCGGATTGAACACGCTTGCCTGCGATGTAATTGATGCAGTTCGCGGCGGCCAGCGATTGGTCGACGGCCGGCCGGTGCCGTTCTCGATCGCCGAAGTCGTGCTCGGCGTCTGCGATACCGTGCGCCCGATCAGCGAGGAAAAGGGTTTGCCGATCACACACGTGCTGCCCGTTGTCGACGGCCGGCTGGGCTATCCTGGCGCGCTTGGTCGCGTGCTCCTGAACCTCGTGACCAATGCGCTCAAGTACACCAACGAGGGGTCCGTCACCGTGGGGTGCGCGGAGCTGAGCGAGACCCGGCTCAGCTTCTGGGTATCAGATACGGGTCAGGGCATTCCCGCTCACGTGATGGCCATGTTGTTCGATGGGTTCCGCCCCAGCGCATCCGGCATGCGTTTTTCCAATGCGGGTCTTGGGTTGGCCATCTGTCAGGATTTCCTTCGTGCGATGGGAACGTCGCTTCAGGTGGAATCCACTCCCGAGACCGGTACTCGTTTCTCGTTCGAGATCGAGCTGCAGCGCGCGTAGTCCTCGGTTCGCGTTGTCTCATTCCTTCATCCGCTCATAACGCATGAACAGTCGATTGGCGCCCTGCGCGTATCTCGTCGCGTTCTTGCTGATCGCGATTCCGTTGTTCGACGCGTCGATGTCGGTGGCGCCCTGGACGCTCGGGAGCGCGCAATGGCGCTTTGGTGCAGTTGGGCTCTTGAGCAACGCGCTCATGATCCCGGCGACTGGTGCGTTGATCGCTGTCGCAACCGCAGTGACCCAGGACCACGTGAGAACGCAGCGCGTGTTACGCGTACTGAGCTGGATGGCATGCGCACTGGTCACGCTTTCGATCGTCCTCTTCGCGCTCGACGCGTTGCAGACTCGGGCCGCCATCCGACCCGAGATGCAGCTCTCGTATCAGGTGGCCAGTGTCACGGCGACCTTCAAGCTGATCCTCGGCGCCATCGCGTTTGGGTTATTTGCGCGTGCGTGCCGGCGCGCCAGCACCCCCGCTCGGGCTCGCTGAAAAGACTGTAAGGCCTTGTGACTCACATCACCGGTACGTGAGGCGTCGCTGCAACAGAGTGTGAGCCGAGCGAATCAGCTCTACGCCTGAGGACAATATTCACCACTAGATCCGATAGCATAACTCATTCACTAATAACGAGTTATCGCATCAGTGTTTTAGGGCTCCGTGAAGCTCATACCGGAATGATTCCTGCGGCACGACTACCGAAGAGCGACCTCGTCTTTTGCTCTGCCGCCCTTCTCACCCGCTGGAAAAAGGCTCTCATGCGATCCCGGCTGTCGGTATTTGGTCTGGTTGCTTCGCTTTGCGTTGCATCGCCTCTGAGCGCCCAGACGCACTTCACATTCGTGAACGGCGGCACCGTTACGGCCTTCGGATACTACGTCGGCGCGTACAATGGAACGGCGGGTACGGGTGCGAGCCAGAAGGCGGTGGTACTGAACTGCGTGGACTTTTTTCACGAGGTGTATTTCGGATCGCAGTGGGATGCGAACCTCAGCAGCCTGGGAACGGGCGCGGGGGTGGGCATTTACACGCGCGAGTCCAACATCAACCTCTATCGGCAGGCGGCGTGGCTCACGAGTCAATACGCCGCAGCGTCCAATTACGATGTTGGTCAGATCCAGGCTACCATCTGGAATCTGTTTCAACCCGCGGGCGTCACTGCTTCGAGCAATTATTGGCTCACGCAGGCGCAGAACAACTACCAGACGTTCGATTACTCCGGCTATTACGTCGTCACGGACGTGAACGCGGCCGATCCGAACAGCATTCAGGAATTCATCACGAAGGACGTCGTTCCCACGACCTCCACGCCCGAACCTGCTTCGATGTTTCTGCTTGGCAGCGGTTTGATCGGGCTCGCTGGCGTGCGCGCGCGCAGGAAGCAATCGCGCCCCACCTAGCCGCCTGATTCGGCGGTTGGGGCCGGCAGATCCGGATCGAGCGGATCTGCGTCGACGTCGCGGGCCATCCCGCTACGCCGCACAAAGACGATCGCGCCAGCGAGCAGCAGCGCCCATACGCAGATGAGCACCTCACTCTGCAGAAAGGCGCGCACAGTCATGCTTGGCCAATCGTGCATCGTGGCTCGGGCGCTTCCCTCCCGTTCGCGATTCAGCATGATGAGCAGGAGGCTGGTCATCATTTCGCCGGCGACCTCGACGACCGCGAACGCTGGCGCCCTCCATCCCCACGAGCGCACTGGATAGTTCGCGAGGTGCGCTGTCGTCATGCCGAGCAGTACGAGCACGGCCAAGGCGATGACGGCCCCGAAGTACAACCAGCTTCCGCGATCGTGCGCGAATGCCAGCGCGCGGAGTACGCGCAGCACGACTCCCGTGAGCAGCGCCATCTCGACGAGCGATAGCGACATCCGGCGGAATGCCGCCGGTTCCTCGACTCGCCACTCGATGGTGGTGTGCGGAAAGAAGGAAGGCATCGTCTCAAGCTCGCTCGCGAGCGGGGGTCGAGACAGTGCTCCTCGTCACCGCGCGGACCGGTCCGCGGGTGTGTAGGGCGTCCCGCGCATGACCGCGATGACCGCTTCCTCGATTTTATCGAAGGAAAACGGCTTGGTGAGTAGAGGCTGTCGCGACATGCTTCCGCGCGCCGCTGTCATTACCACATCACCCGTGATGAAAACCGTGCGCGCAGCGAGACCCGGTCGTTCCCGGCGCAGTTGCTCGTGGAATGCGTAGCCGTCCATGCCGGGCATCCGTAAATCACACACGACGGCGTCGATTCCACTCGTGCGGGCAGCGGACAACGCGGCCGCGCCGTCGGCGGCGACAACGACCGTGAAGCCGCGCATTGCGCCAAACGCCTCCATTCCATTTCGTAGCGCCGGTTCGTCATCGACGAAGAGCAAGCGAAGT
>JANMAY010000123.1:0-8561 GCA_031360095.1 Gemmatimonadaceae bacterium | reverse complement strand
TGTGACGTCTCCCGCCGGAATCTCGTCGAGCGCGATCGGGTTGACGAGAAAGAGTCGCTCGACGCGCTCGGGGCGGCTCGCGGCCAGCCGCAGGGCGATCGCCCCGCCAAGATCGAGACCGACGATCGTGGCCTTGGGCAGGCGCAGCGCGGTGAGCGCCCGGTCCACCAGCTCCGCCTGCGAGGCGATGCCGAAGTCGGCGTCGAACGGTCGGTCGGACTCCCCGTAACCGAAGAGATCGATCGCGAATGCCGTGCGATTCGCGAGGGCGATCTCGGGCGCGATGTTGCGCCACACGAAGCTCGAGGTGCCGAAGCCGTGCAGGAGCACGACGGGAGCGCCACCGTGGCCATATCGCTCGACGTGCATCGCACCGGGACCAACCGGAATACGCAGGAGATCAGCGTCGATGGGACCCTCCTCTTCTCGCCAGGGGTAGTGTGTGAAACGTACGAGCGGGTTCACCGCCATGCACGGCTCGCGCCGTCAGCCCGAACACCGCGCGCGTTGCTTGCGTGATGCCGTGCCCTCTCTACCTTTCGCCGCCGACAGCCACGGAAGCAAAGCAAGGGGGAACATGTCTCGGAAGGGATCGGACGGACGAGGGGGAGCGGGGCAAGGACCAGGAAAGGGAGGCCGACGGCCGGACGTGGTGAGCTCCGCGAGACGCGGCGGACCCGGCCGCGGATTCTGGATTTCGCTTGGGCTTTTGGTGGTCGTCGGCATCTCGGTACTGAGCTGGCTCGCCACGCGGCCAAAGGCCGTGGCAACGACGATCGACCCATCGCTGCCACCGGTGAAGTCCGAGGGCTATGTGATGGGGAACGCCGCCGCTCCAGTGGAAGTCATCGAGTTTGCGGACTTCGAATGCCCCGGCTGCGGCCAGTTTTCGCTGCTCACGGAGCCCGACGTACGCGCCCGCCTCGTGAACACCGGGCAGATTCGCATGCGGTTCCTCGATTTTCCTCTCGAGATGCACAAGAATACGTGGGACGCATCGCTCGCGGCCGCATGCGCGAACGACCAGGGAAAGTTCTGGGAAATGCACGATCAGATCTTCGCCACGCAGGACAGGTGGAACACGCAGGCCACCAGCCGTCCCCGAAAGCCGCTCGCGGAGCTCGCGAAGGGCCTCGGGCTCGACATGTCCAAGTACGACGCGTGCATGGACGCCAACACGCACCTCGCGAAGATCCAGGCCCACAAGCGTGAGGGCGACCGCCGGCAGGTCGCGCAGACGCCCACCTTCGTGATCGGTACGAAGCAGATCCCGGGTTCGCTTCCGTTCGACCTGTTCAAGGCCTACGTGGACTCGGCGCTCAAGAGTGCGCCGGCAGCGCGGGATTCGGCGAAAAAGGCCCCGTGAACAAGCGCATGCTGGCAGCGCTCGTTGCGCTCGCCGGACTGTTCGTCGCGCTCTATCTCACGCTGTACAAGCTCGGCTATATCGGCACGCTCGCGTGCGCCGTGGGATCGTGCGAAACGGTGCAGACCTCCAAGTGGGCGACGTTCCTTGGGTTGCCCGTGGGCGCATGGGGTGTTGGGTACTACCTCGTGGTGCTGGCGCTCGCGCTGGCGGGGCTGCGTCCGGCGTTGAGCGAACGGCGCAGCGTTTCGCTGCTGCTCGTAGCGATCACGGGCGTGGGACTGCTCTTTTCGGCGTGGCTCACGTATCTGGAACTGTTCGTGATCCACGCCATCTGCCAGTGGTGCGTGGTTTCCGCGGTGCTGGCGGCGGTGCTGTTCGTAATCGCGTGGCTGGACCTGCGCGAGGTGACCCCAGCTACGCGCGCTTGACGCCGCGCTTTGCCTCTGCTGCCTCGCCCAGGCGCAGCGGCGGGCGAGATTCGTCCGCCACGGCGGTGCCGCCCTCTTCCCGCGAACGCCGGCGATAGGGCACCAGGTCCTGGCCCAGGACGACGAGCGTACGCGTGGCGACCGTGCTCGCGAGAGGCTCGGGAATGGACATCTGCCGGACGTACGAGTCGATTGCGCGGTCGAAGGTCATGTCTTCCGCCAGCGTGTCGACGAACATCAGCGCGTTGTCGACGTGTGCGCGGATGATCGACTCCTCAGCGCGGGCCTGCGCGAGCCGAAGGCGCCGTTCGGCGCTGGGATCGATCTTCCGAGCAAAGATCGTTTCAGGGAACAGGCGCTTGAAGAAGCTCCACATGATTGCACGTCGGGTTTGGGCAGAACCGGCTAGCGCAGGGAATGTACCACGCGCGAGCTTAGGCGCCCATGCGCCGAATTCACCACAATCTGACCTTTCAGGTCCTTTTCGCCATCTCGCTCGGGGTGATACTCGGGCTCGTCGCGCCAGGGATCGCCAGAAGCATGAAGCCGGTGGGGGACACCTTCATCAATCTGGTGAAGATGGTCATCACGCCGGTGATCTTCCTCACGATTGTGCTCGGGATCGCCAACATGAGCGATCTCCGCAAGGTTGGCCGAGTGGGCGGGAAGGCGCTGTTGTACTTCGAGGTCGTGACGACGTTTGCGCTGGCCATCGGGCTCGTCGTGGTGAACGTGACCAAGCCCGGTGCGGGGCTCGACGTCAGCGCACTCGCCCGAGGCGATGTGACAAAGTACGCCGAAGCGGGGAAGGCGCTGACGTTCGTGGAGTTCATCACGCACATCGTGCCGTCGAGTGTCGTTGGCGCGTTCGCCGCGGGCGACGTGCTTCAGGTGGTGTTCTTCGCCGTCCTGTTCGGCATCGCGCTCGCGTTTACGGGCGAGAGCGGCCGCCCGCTCACGGAGATTCTCGACCGCCTGTCGAAGGTGTTCTTTCGCATCGTTGCGATCGTGATGAAGGTGGCGCCGATCGGTGCGTTCGGCGCCATGGCGTACACGGTGGGCACCTTCGGGCTGAAGAGCCTGTTGCCGCTCGGGCGACTCATGCTCGACGTATACCTCACGATGTTTCTGTTCATCTTCGTCGTGCTGAACCTGATCCTGCGCGCATATGGATTTTCTCTATGGCAGTATCTGAAGTTCATTCGCGAGGAAATCCTCATCGTCCTCGGAACGTCGTCGAGCGAAGCCGCGCTGCCGAGGATGCTCGACAAGATGGAGCGGTATGGCTGCGCGCGATCGGTGGTGGGGCTCGTCATCCCCGCCGGCTATTCGTTCAATCTCGATGGCACGTCGATCTATCTGTCGATGGCGGCGATCTTCGTGGCGCAGGCATTCAAGGTGCCCCTGACGCTCGCGCAACAACTCAGCGTACTCGGCGTGCTGATGCTCACGTCGAAGGGTGCTGCGGGGGTGACCGGGTCGGGGTTCATCGTGCTGGCGAGCACGCTCGCAGCGATGCAGGTGGTGCCGGTGGAAGGCGTCGCGATTCTGCTGGGTGTCGATCGCTTCATGAGCGAGGCGCGCGCCATTACGAATCTGATCGGCAATGGCGCGGCGACGCTCGTCGTGGCGCGGAGTGAGAATGCGTTCGATGAATCGGCCCGGGAGCGGGCGGTCCAGGAACTCCATGCGGAGCGGTTGGCGGGAGCAACGGCGTAACGGCCGTTTCCCATCACTGATTTCAACAGCAAGAAGCCCGGATACGACGACAGCCAAGAATTCCTAGGACCATCCACGCGGGGACGATCTCAATGCCGTCCTGGTTGTATCCGGGCAGGTTGTTTGGAAAATCCGTGATGACTGACAAAGCGTGTGTTCAACCCTTTGACGGCAAACCAATGGGGAGCGGTCGAGGAATGACTCCGGCGGCGGGCACAGGCCTGCGCGCTGCCGGTGCTGCCCAATCGGGAGAGCCTCCGCGGGACTGCCTGATGTCGCGCGATTTTCCGCGGCCAAGTGTGAACGCCGGAACGAAGATCAGGTCGCCGCGCCGCAGACCCAGCGCGGAGTGGTCGTAATAGACTCCAAGCTCCGGGCGGATGGTGAAGGCGGCATCGCCGATCTGAAGTCCGCCGAACGCGCCGATGGTCGGCTTGTCACGGACGGCGCCCTGGGTGATCGGAACGACGTGCATCGCGCGCACGCCGCCGTACGGCGTGACCGTCGCATAGGGATTGCCTGACGCGATCAACGTGCCTTGCATGAGGAAATGCTCGCCACCGTTGACGATGCCGCCACCCGTCATGAAAGCGAATGCGGTGCTCGTCGCGCGGAAATCGCTGCCAATCCGGCGCTTGTAGTCCATCGTGATGCCGGCGGGGAGGATGCGAAAACCGATGTCGGATGTCGCGTCGAGTCCGCGCCGGTATTCGTAGTCGGCGCCATAGAGTGGCGCGGCGATGGAATCGTCTGGCGCCGCAACGCCGTTGGGGATGAAATACCACGACGTCGTCTTGGCGGTCTCGCCGGCCGGCACCGTCTGGGCGGTTGAGCCGACGGTGTACGGGAGACACGCGTTGAGAGAAAGAAGCAGGGCGGGCGTGGCGGCTGCGACCAGACGAATGAATTTGTGCATTTTGAACTCCGGGAAAGGGTGCGAGAGCAGCATACCCTTTCCCGAAAACCCGCTCCATACGTCAAATGACGTAGGCGCGCGACGTAGTCAGCCCAGTGCTCCTACCGCCCCGCTCTCAACGAAATCAACAGGTGCCTTGGCGCGCCCGGCATGATGTTGTTGTTGCCCTGCGACGTCCAGTAGTAACGAGCGTTCGTAACGTTCTCGACGTTCAGCTGGGCGCTGAGCTGGTCGGTCACCGCCACGAACAGCGCGGCATCGGTGCGCGTGAAGGCGGGGAGAACGACAGCATTGTCGATTGATGCGAAAGAATCGCCCTGATGGACCACGCCGAGTCCGACGCCGATGCGTCGAGTGACCTGCACCTTGTTCCACAGAAAGGAGGTGCGCTCCGGCACGAGCGGCGTGGTCGCACCGGCTTTCGCCGACGTCGTGGCGCTGATGATGCGCGCGCGCTGCGCGGTGAAGCCCGCAGCGATCTGCCACGATGACGTCACCTCCCCCATCGCTCCGACCTCGACGCCGGTCGAGCGTTGCGCGCCGGTCTGCACGACCTTTGCCTGATCGTTCGGATCCACCGCCACGGAGTTGGAGCGATCGAGGCGATAAACCGCGGCCGTGACGTCGAGCGCCGGAAGCACATTCCACTTTGCACCGACCTCTCGGTTGACGAATCGCTCCGGCTCCAGGGTTGCGCTGGTCACCGTGAGTGCCGAAAACTGATCGCCGCCGCTGGGCAGGAACGACACGGACTGCGTCGCATAGAGCGAGACGGGCGCGACAGGTATGAAAACAAGTCCGAGGCGTGGGGAGAGCACATTGTCCTTTCGCGCCAGGTCCGCCGGTGAGGCGGCGACGCGATTGTTGTGCACGCGCAGGTCGAATCGATCGACCCGGATACCAGCAACGCCCTTCCACTGGCGCCCGAGCGCGATCTGATCCTGCGCGTAGGCCCCGGCCAACGATGCGATGACGTGGTTATCGGCGTCGGTCGCGCTCTGACGGAAGGTCACGGGCGCCTCGACGGTGGGCGTGGCGACGTTCGCCGCCTGCGATGTGGCCGTGCCGTTGAAGTATCCCGTGTTTCTGAAGTTGTCGGTGGACTGGTTGCCGAGCTCCGCACCGACGAGAATGGTGTGTTGAAGGGGCCCGGTCACCGCTTTACCGGTGACATCAGTCTGATTGAACAGGTTGCGCCGAGCGATGGTGCTGTTGTAGCCCGCGAGATTGAATTGCGTGCCGGCCGCGTTCACCGCGCTGCCAGCGTACACGTTCTGGTAGAACTTGTCGTTGTGCGCCAGCCGCGTGTGGTTGCGGAGCGTCATCCCGCGGGGGCCATCGACGCCGAGCCTCGCGTGCAGCGCGTCCACGCGAGCGTAGGAGTGGCTTGCGGTCGGATCCCCGTAGAACGATCGCAGTTCGCCGGCAACGGGACGGCCCTGGAACGACGGGATGCCGCGGTCGACGTTGCGCTTGTCGACGAACTGCTCGTATCCCAAGCGTGCCACGGCCACCGTCCCGATGTTCAGCACGGCTTCGGGGTTGACGGCGCTGCGTTCGAGGCGCGACGCACGGCGGAATCCGCCGGAGTTCTCGAAGAGACCGTTCACGCGCAGGGCGCCGTGCGCGCCAATCGCATCGCCCAGGTCGAGGGTCGTGCGCTTGTGATCGAACGATCCGCCTTCGAGGACGACGCTGTGCACGGGCGACCACACAGGCTCCTTCATGACGCGATTGATCACGCCGCCTCCACCCCCTCGGCCGAACATCATGGCGTTCGCACCCTTCAGCGCCTCGACACGCTCCACGTTGTAGAGGTCGCGCAGATATTGGGCGTCGTCGCGCACGCCGTCGACGAAGAAATCCGCCGTGGTGCTCTGGCCGCGAATCGTTGGGGCGTCGCGATGACCTTCGCCTTGACCCATCGTGATTCCGGGCACGTACCGCACGACGTCCGCCATGCCCTGCATGCCCTGGTCGGCGATGATCTGTTTCGTGACGACCGTGACGGACTGAGGGACGTCTCGGAGCGGGGTATCGGTCTTGGTCGCTGACCGCGTTCGGTCGGCCGTGTAGCCGGTTCCCGTGGCCTGCACTTTGACCGCGGCGAGTGGCTGCGCGCGTGGGGCAGAGGCTGTGTCTTGGGCGCCAAGTGACGCTGCCGCAACGACATTCAAACAACAGGTGAGGACAGCAGTACGAAAGCGCATGACTGGGGCAGGGGTAAAATTAATCCCGACATTGAATGTCGGGATTAATAGTACGGTCGTCCGATTCCGTCAAGCGCGCTACTCTTTCGTGACCACCCCGCATGCGATTCGGGCTCCGCTGTTACCGGCCGGATCGGTTCGTTGATCGTCAGGGAGGGCGTGCACCACGACAGCGCTGCCGTCCGCGTCGAGCAGAGAAGTTGGACCCGAAGCGAGCGCAATGCGCGTGCTCGTTGCGACAAAGGTTGCGTGCCCGAGGGCGTCGATGGTGACGGTTTCCAGATCCCCGGCGTGGGGGCCGTTGGCGGCCAAGAGGCCGTGCGGTTTGCCCGTAGGATTGAAGTGGCCGCCGGCCGAAGCGAAGGCGCCCTTGCCGTCACATTTTCCGATCGCGTGGATGTGGATGCCGTGTTGTCCCTGGGTCACGCCATGCTCGATCTCGATGGCGATCGTGACCCCGTGAACTCCGGGAGTCTCGGTGAAGTGAACGTTTCCGACATCGCGTCCGAGCGAATCGCGCAGCTCGGCTGTGGCGCGCAGCGAATTGTCGGGTGGATGCGTGAAGGGGAGGCAGGCAGCCGCGAGCACCGCGAGCGAGGCGACGAGCAGCTTACGTGGAAGGTGTTGCATGATGGTGATGTCCTGTGAGTTGAGGAGCTGCGTCATTGTCGTCGACACGATGACATCCGCGAGGACACGCTCGAGCTCCGGTATGGGATCATCGCGCATCTCCCACGGTACGAGTCGCCGCGACTCGTCACACCACGCGTGTGCCGCACCCGTCACCCTTCCTGCGCTTCGTACATCTCCTTCAGCGAGTTGACGACGTTCGGATCCGCCAGCGTCGTCGTGTCGCCCAGCGCGCGGCCCTCGGCGATGTCGCGCAGCAGCCGCCGCATGATTTTCCCCGACCGGGTCTTCGGCAGATCGGCACTGAAAAGAATATCATCGGGTCGCGCAATAGCGCCGATCTTTTCAGCGACGAATGCGCGCAGCTCGTCGCGAAGCGACGACGATTGCTTGAACCCTTCGCGAAGCGTGACGAACGCCGCAATCGCCTGGCCTTTGAGCTCGTGCGCCTTGCCGACCACGGCAGCCTCCGCGACCGCCGGATGCTCCACGAGCGCGCTCTCCACTTCCATGGTCCCGATGCGATGACCCGCGACGTTGAGCACGTCGTCCACGCGGCCGAGGATCCAGAAGTAGCCGTTGTCGTCGCGCTTGGCGCCGTCGCCCGGAAAATACACATCCGGGCGGTTCGGCCATTTCGTGAAATACGTCTGCACGTAGCGCGCGTCGTCTCCCCAGATGGTCCGCAGCATCGAGGGCCACGGCTTGGTGATCGCGAGCAGGCCGCCGCCTATGGGAATTTCCCTGCCGGCGGTATCCAGCAGCGCGACCGAGTAGCCCGGCAGTGGCGTCGTCGCACTTCCCGGCGTGGTTGCCGTGATGCCGGGCAGTGGTGATATCGCGATCGCTCCCGTTTCGGTCTGCCACCACGTGTCGACGATGGGACACCGGTTGCCTCCGATGTGCTCGCGATACCACATCCAGGCTTCGGGATTGATCGGCTCTCCGACGGAGCCGAGCAGGCGCAGACGAGAGAGGTCGTGTTTCGCGGGCCACGCATCGCCCCACTTCATGAACGCGCGGATCGCCGTGGGCGCCGTATAGAGAATGGTCACGCCGTGGCGCTCGCAGATTTCCCAGAAGCGATTCTTTTCCGGCCAATCCGGCGCACCCTCGTACATCATGCACGTGGCCCCATTCGCCAAGGGGCCGTACACCAGATACGAGTGGCCCGTGACCCAGCCAACGTCTGCCGTGCACCAGAACACGTCGTCTTCCTTGAGGTCGAACACGATCTTCATCGACGACGCGACGGCGGTGAGATAGCCGCCGGTCGTGTGGACGATCCC
>JANMAY010000095.1:0-7239 GCA_031360095.1 Gemmatimonadaceae bacterium | reverse complement strand
GCCAGCGCTCGACGGCGTCCGTCGATCACGTTGCGGACGATCTGATCGGCTCCGGGCTTGCGCCAGTCGTCGGAGTCAACGTGCAGTCCGATCGTCATGTAACCGAGATCGCTCGCGATTCCAGCCGGCACCAGTTCGTCTGCCGTGGTCGGCTCCGCATCTCCGAAATACGGTGGACGAAAGAAGCCGGTGCGTCGCGACAGCACTGCCTCGAGAATTCTCGCTGTGGCATCGAGCTCGAGCCGGGTCACGAGCGCGCTCGTGAGCGCGAGATTCGGATGACGAAACGTGTGGTTTCCCACCTCGTGTCCTTCGCGCGCGATGCGTCGCGTGAGCGCGATGTTCTTCTCCACGTTCTGGCCGATCACGAAGAACGTCGCGGGCGTCCGATATGCGCGTAGGGTGTCCAGGATCATGCTCGTCCACGTCGCATCCGGGCCGTCGTCGAACGTCAGCGCCACGCGGTGTGGAATGGCGCCGGTGCGCGCGATCAGCCACGGCGACGAATAGACGGGCACGCGCTCGTCGGTCACGAACCCCGACGTGCGATCGACGGATAGTTCTCTACGTCCGGTGATTGGACGCGACTCGACGCGGAGAATCTCGCCGCTGCCGTCGAACTCCACATCGTAGCCGCTCGGAATGGACCGCAGCGAATCAGGACTTCGCAACTCGCCATTCCCACCCAACACGCGCCACAGCGACGGGTCCTCCGCACCGAGACGCCAGAGGGCAACGCCGGCGGTGCCGAGCGCGCGGCTGACACGCATCTGGTTGTATGCCGTCACCGCGTCGAGAAACCAGATCACGTGATCCGTGGAGTCCGGGTCGGTCCACCGGACGAAGGGGTTCTGCGCCACCGAGTCGAACCGGATTGTCGCGCCGTGCGAGCGGGCAGCACGCATCACATCCTGAAAGGTTCGCTCCGTTCCTTCCGAGTTGGGCTGTGCATCGTTCCACTCATAGCCGTAGGCGCCGATGGCAAGAATCGCTTTCTCGCGCGGGATGACCGCCAAGAGCCGGTTGGCGCGCTCGAGATACCACGCTTGGCTCGCCACGGGTCCTACGTCGTCTCGCCCGGAGTGTTCGTCGTACAGCATCAAGAAGAGGCGGTCGACGACATCGGCGTACGCGCGAAGGGGGGCCGGGTCGATGTCGCTGGACACTGCTTGCGTGACCACGGCGCCGAGTGGGTGCAGCGCGTTGGCGAGCTCGCGAATGAACTGTGTCACCTGCGGATGCAGCGCGGCCGGAATCTCCTCGAAGTCGACGGTGACTCCCGCCAACCCGTAGGCTCGCACTACGGCCGCGGTTTGCGCGATGACCGCCGTGCGACGCGCCGGCGACATGACGAGTCGCTCCAGCTGCCGAGGATCAAACCGCGCGCGCGCCGTGTCGTAGTTCGTGAGCATGGCGAGTACGCTCGGGCGCTCGGCCGCCGGGAGATGCTGTGTGAGATAGAGCACGCGGCGATCGACACGCACGCGCAGTGAGTCTCCCGTTGGAGCGAGGAACAACCACTCGCACACCAGCCAGTCGAGCTGCGTCACGTGCTGCTTCAGGGACACGAACGAGTTGTCGTCCCAGTTGACGAAGAATCCGGCGACGAGCGGCCGCCCTGTTGACTTGTCTGCGCCCGCCGCTCGGCCAAGCACGGGGAGCATGGTGGGCCGGAGCGCCCCGCGCAGTGCTTGGCGAGTTTCGGGAGCAGTAAAGAGCCGCCGGCGCGCCAGAAACCGCAGACGCTCGGTTCGCGACCACTCGAGCCGCGGCACGCTAGTGAACGATCGCGGCGAGCGGAGCGCCGCGCCGATGCCAGGCAATGGCGGGGGAATGAGAATGCTGGCGACGAGCCCGCCGGCAAGGAGCGTGGTGACGATCCCAAGCGCAACCGCGACGTGTTTGAAGCGACGCTGGCGCGCTCCGGTCGGATCGAGAAAGATCGGCGCTTTCGGTGTCTGTGCCGACATCTCGGATCGCGGAAGGGGGTGGGCCGCAGCCATCATGCGGTGCGAGCGCCTGCACGTCAATGAGATGAGCAACACTCGGACTCGCGCGGGCATGACTCTGGCGCTTGGGCACGCGACCCTTCAGCGAGCCCGAAATCATGCGTCGAATACTTCGTGACAATGGCTTGAGTCTCGTCCTTGTTGCCCTGTTCGCGGTCTCGCTGATCGGGCAGATCGCATCGGGGCGTCGCTTTCACAATCAGGAGCAGAGCGACCACGGGCAGCCTCAAGTCTCTCTTGGTGACTACCTCACGAGTCCCGCTTTTCTCGAGGCGACCATGGAGAACTGGGAAAGCGAGTTTCTCCAGATGGGGGTGTTCGTCGTCTTCACGGCCTTTCTGTATCAGCGGGGGTCAGCCGAGTCGAAGGATCCCGACGAGATCGCGCCCGTCGATCGCGAGCCAGACCCCACTCGTGCGAATGCGCCGGCTCCGGTGCGCCACGGTGGTGTTTCGCTATGGCTCTACCGCAACTCGCTGTCGATTGCCTTGTTCGCCTTGTTCGTCCTCTCCTTCGTTCTCCATGCGGTTGGTGGGGCCGGGGAGTTCAATGAAGAGCAAGCCGCACATGGGAGCGCGGTCCACGTGAGCACGTGGGGCTACATGACGACCTCGAAGTTCTGGTTCGAATCGCTGCAGAACTGGCAGAGCGAATTCCTGTCGATTGCCGTCATGGTCGTGTTCTCGATCTTTCTGCGGCAGCACGCCTCGCCGGAATCCAAGCCCGTCGACGCGCCGCATTCGCAGACGGGGAATGGTGGCTAGAGGCGCGAGATTCGCTCAGAAGTCGTAGCTGATACTCGCAGTGTTCGCGCGATCTCCTTTTCGCTATGCCTCGTTGATGCCCGCACGGAATGGGGCTGACCCCTCAAGGGGGCCAGCCCCATTTGCTTCACGCGCGACTCATCCTACGACAGCAAGAAAATTGTCGACTTCTGAGACGCCGAGTGCGCTCCAGGCGGCGCGTTGTGCATCGAAGCGTTCGGGCCACGTGCGAACGTTGCCGGTGAGTGTCACCTTGCCGCCGCTGGTGGTGACCTTGATCTTCTTTGCATCCGCCTCGGCGCTACGCGTTAGCGCCGCAGTGATGTGTTGCGTGACGTCGTATGTCGACGCGTGCGCCTTGACCTTCAGCAGGTTGGACACTCCCCTGACTCCGGAGAGATAGCGCACGGCGCGCTCGGGGGCGTTGCGCTGGAACTGCCACTCCACTTCGCCTTCGAGGGTCACCCATCCGTCCTCGACCTTTGCCTTGATCTGGTCACGGGGCACTTCAATGTCCCACTCGAGAGTGTTCACGACCTGATGCGCCAAGTCAGTATCGGAACGGAGATGGGAGTTCGGGACCTTGACCGCCAGCTCCTGCGCAACCGCTTTCACGCCTGCCACGCGCTCCACGGCCCGCTCAGCGCGCAGACGCTGCGCGTAGTCGGGAACGGAGCCCATGAGCGTCACCACGCCGTCGCGCACTTCGATTGCGATCTCCTCGTCCCGCACTCGCGGTTCGTACTTCAGCTCTTCGGAGATGTCGATTTTGAGTTGTTTGTCGGTCTTCATATCGAACTCCTGTTGAATCACAATACAGCCAGTCGCAATGCCATCCCTTTGGGTGCGCTCCGGCGACTCGCAGCGCGTTTGCTTCACATGAAGAATCGTCTTCAGTGGGGAAGAACGCCGTCAGGCGTTGCCTGACGGCGTCGCGCGTGCGCATCGCCGACGGTTCGCGGTATGTCTGCGCTTTGCCGGTCGACGTCGAGAGGTGTTTTCATGTCATCCGATTCCACTTTATCGCTATTTGCAGCACGTGAGCCGCCCGCATCGTCCTCGAAGCTCCTTCCTTATTCCGTTGGCAGCGCCGCTGACTCACCAGGTAACTCGTCAGCGTCACTACTTCCCTCGCACCCTTTCGATTTGTCCGGCCGCGTTGTCTTGCTCGCCGTCGACGACGTCGCGGGAGCGGACGATGGAGCTCACATCGCGTTGGCGCTCGCGAGGAGCCGTCACGCGCTCATCCACGTGGTGCACGTGGAAGACCCCGATTCATCCCCCGCATCGGCGCCACTTCGTGAACGTCAGGGCGGTTGCGACGCAGTTGCCACGTCCTCGGTGAGCAGGCAGCAGCCACTCAGCGTCCAAGCGTCGCTCGGAGCCGTCCTGAATCACACCATCGACTGGCCTGTCCGCATCATGACGGGAACGCCAGCCAAGGCCATCACTGAGGAAGCACGGCGCATCGGCGCCGTGCTCATCGTCGTCGGCCTTCAACGGCACGGACGCGTCCACCGCGCCTTGCATGGCGAGACCGTACTCACCGTCATGCGTGACGCCGCGTGCCCAGTGCTAGCCGTCGTACCTGGCATGACGGAGTTACCTGAACGCGTGCTCGCAGCGGTGGACTTCAGCGAGACGAGCCTACTCGCGGCACGTGCGGCTGGGGCTCTCATGCGCGACGAAGGGTTCCTCGTGCTTGCCTACGTTGCCGCACTGACCGGCCTCTCCCCCGACGACGGAGAGCGGACTGTTCATGACCTCGGCGTGCAAGCCGGTTTTGCCCGTACCGCCGAGACGTTGAAGCGTGAGGGCATCACCTTCGATCATGTCGTGCTACACCACGAGCTGCCCCGTTCACCTGCGGAAATGTTACTCGAGTATGCCTACGCGACGAGAACCGACATGATCGCCGCCGGTAGCGTGCGTCGCGAGCATGTCGAACGCCCGATGATGGGCAGCGTCAGCGCCGAGTTGGTCCGCAACGGCACGCAGTCTCTGCTGATCGTGCCGCCGAGGGCCCGTTCGATCCTACGCTAGCACCCGACGAGACTCTCATCGCACCGTCCGCGCTTACCTGACAGCGCCCCATCGTGCGGATCGCCCATGATGCGTGAGACCAATTTTTATCCTCCTCTCTGAGAGCGTCTCATGACTATCGCATCCGCTGGCACTGTCTCTGGAGCCCCCGGAGGAACATCCACGGCTGTCGACGGCGCTGCCGAGTGGGACGCGGATGCTATGGCGGATCGATTGGAAACAACCGGGACTCGCGCCGAGCCGTCCCATCCCCTCGATCTCTCTGGACGGGTTGTGTTGCTTGCGGTGGATGACTCCGCGGAGGCCAATGCGGGGGCGTGCGTCGCCCTTGCCCTGGCGACCAAGCATTTCGCGATCATTCATGTACTCCATGTCGTCGATTCCCGGCCTGCCCCCATACCGCCGCCTCTCGATCTTGCGCTCGCCATGGGCGACGCATTGATCGGTGCGGACGTGCAGCAGCAACGAATCCGAGACCTCCGCGCTAAGCTCTCCGCTGACACGGGCCAGACAATCGACTGGTCCGTTGGCGTGAGGCTGGGCACTCCAGCCAACGCGATAGTCGCGGAGGCGCAACGCCTCAGCGCCGCTCTGATCATCGTCGGTCTTCGTCGCCACGATAGGGTGGAACGACTCCTGAACGACGAAACGGCGCTCAACGTGATGCGCAACGCGGCCTGCCCTGTACTCGGTATCGTCCCCGGGACGACTGGGCTACCCAGACGCGTTGTGGCGGCCGTGGACTTCAGCAAGACCAGTGTTCTGGCGGCACGCGCGGCATGCGCCGTGGTCGGAGACGGAGCTGTGTTGGTCCTCGCATACGTCCCTCCGCTGGGCGGCCGGTTGCCAGATGACGGAGAATCGGTCATTCACGATCTGGGCGTCGAGGCGGGGTTCACCAAGATTGTTCGAGAATTCGGTAAAGCGGGGGTCACCTTCGACCAAGTGGTGTTACGCCACGCCCTACCGCGCACTGCCGCAGAGATGATCCTCGAGTATGCGGAAGTCGCACCCAGCGATCTCATCGCAGCCGGCAGCGCACGGCACGGACGGTTCGACCGCTGGATGGTCGGAAGCGTCAGCACGGATCTGGTACGCAACGGGAGTTACTCGATCCTGGTCGTGCCGCCGCCAAAGACGGGCACCGGCCCATCGATCCCGAGGTCATGAAGTGCGACGAAGGATTTCCCGGGCGGAAACGAGCGCTGACTACATTCGGATATGCCATGGGTAGCGGGCGCCATCTTCGGTGTGATTCTTCTGATTGCGCTCGCCGCCCTCATACCCTACCAGACTCGCGATTTCGTCTCGCACGCCAAACCGGCCCGAGACTACGCAGAGGCGATCGGCCGTGTCGCTCGGCAGCAGGAGTCCGATGATCGCGTAGTTGCTCCAGGTGGCCGCTCTGTGCTCCTGACTCATGGCGCTCCGGCACACCGCGCCGTGATCCTCCTGCACGGCTTGACCAATTCGCCCAGGCAGTACGAGCACTTCGCCGCACGCTTGTTCGCCTCGGGTGACAATGTCTATATCCCTCGGCTTCCGCATCATGCGGAACTCAACGGAACGGCGGCGTCACTGGCTGGGTTGACCGCGGAGGAGCTCTGGCACTATGCCGACGCAGCAGTGGATGTGGCGGTTGGACTCGGCCACTCGGTCATGGTCGCGGGCGTGAGTGCGGGCGGAACGATCGCGGCGTGGATTGCGCAGCAACGGGGGGATATCCACCGCGCCGTAATCATCGCCCCGGTGTTGGAGATTGGGCGTGTGCCATCGTTCCTCGCCGCGCCGCTGATGAATCTCGCGCTTCGTCTCCCCAACGTCACCCGAACTGAGCCCCCCGATCGAAAGAGACCTGATCGCGATCTCGGCGTGGCGTCCCGTGCAGTCGCCGAGCTACTCCGGTTCGGCGATACAGTGAGACGCGCTGCCATTCGGAGACGGCCCCTTACTCGCGACATCGTGTTTGTGATGAACGCCAACGACCACACCGTGAAGACCTCGCCCGCTCTCGAACTCGCGCGCTGCTGGAGCGCACACGGCGCGTCAGTGCTCATGTATCAGTTTCCCCTTTCGCTTGGCTTGCCTCACGACATTGTCGAGGAAGCCCGCGCGCATGCAGACCCGGCGGTCGTCTATCCGGCGCTCGAAGCATTGATACATGGTGAGCCTCCGCCGCCCGTCCTTGCAAGCCATCCTCTGTGGCTGGCGTGAGGCTCGAGACTACAGTTCGCTGACGGGACACTGCGCAGGTCTGAATCGCCCACGGGGAACCCAGTCCGGCATTCCCGGTATCCCCATCTGCAGCGCAGGACTCCGAGACCGTTTCCCGGCTCGGCGCCACGAGAGAGAATCATTATGCGGGCGCGACGACGCCGGTTAAGAGAGCAGGTTCGTGAACATGGACTGCTCGCCGGCATCGC
>JANMAY010000078.1:0-17256 GCA_031360095.1 Gemmatimonadaceae bacterium | reverse complement strand
GCGAGATCCACCGCGCGAGCAGTTCGCGCCGAGCGGCGCGGTCGGTGAGCGCAGGCTCGCGAAGGGCGGCGGGGATGGCGGCTTCATTCGTCGACGCGAGCAATCCTTTTCCGACCGCCGCGACGTAGCGCGGATAAGCGTCGACGAGAATGAATCGGTCGTCGATGCCGTTGGCGGTGGGAAGTCGCACCTCCACGAGCCGCCCGCTCGACTCGAGCGCCGCAAGCGGATCGCCGCGTCTCCATTCGGCTGGCGGCGCGACGCGCGCCTCGAGCTCCACGCGTGTCAGGTCGCCGGCACGATCGAGGAGTACCGCGAGCTCGTCGGCATCGCGCGCCTGACGTCCGGGCGCGGTTCCACGCCGGCGCGCGAGCAGCTCCTCGAGTACCTGAAGCGTCGTGTCGTCGGCACCTTCGCCGCCCATCAACTCGTCGAGCAGCGCGCGATCCAACGACAGCAGCGCCGCGCGCTGCTCGGCGCGCGGCGCGTCCTTGCCGTACATGTGGTCGATCACGATCCCGAACTGCAGCGACGCCGCGAATGGTGAGGGGATCTGCGTCTCGACCGTGCGAATCGTGATTGCGCCCGACGCGATGCGCCCCAGCACATCGCGCAGGCCCGCCATGTCGAACGCGTCCTGCAACACGTCGCGGTAGGTCTCTACGAGAATCGGGAACGAGGGATACTCGTTCACCGCCTGGAGAAGATCGCCTGCCTTGAGCCGCTGCAACCACAGCGGCATGCGTCGACGCGGATTGCCGCGCGGTAGCAGCAGTGCGCGCGCTGCATTCATGCGAAAGCGCGCACCAAACAGCGAGGACGCACCAACCTCTTCGAGGACGAGACGCTCACACTCCTCGTAGCTGAGCGCCCGCATGCCTTCGAGCGGCGGCGCGGCCCCCATGTCGGGAAGGCGGAGCATCACGCCGTCGTCCGTGGTCTGCACCTGCACGTCGACGCCGAGCCGCTCGCGCATGCGCCGGCCGAGTGCCATGCCCCAGGGCGCGTTGACGCGGCCGCCGAAGGGGGCGTGCAGCACCAGGCGGATCGATCCCACCTCGTCGCGGAAGTGCTCGAGCACGAGGTGCGTCTCGTCGGGCACGATGGCGGTGGCGGCGCGCTGTGACTGGACGTACTCGACGAGTGAGCGCGTCGTGGATTCGTCCGCGTTGTAGCGCCGCTGGATCTCGTTGAGATCGTCGAGCGTGCGCGCGTCGTTGAGGAGTCGGCGCAACTCGCCGACTCGCGGCGTGAGGTGGCTCGAGCGCGCCATGAACTCGCCGTGCCAGAACGGCATGCGCGCCGCCGCGCCGGGCGCGGGCACGACGATCACGCGATCGTGCTCGATGGAGCGAATGCGCCAGGTCGTGCTGCCGAGTTGAAATGCGTCGCCCACGCGGGACTCGTGGACGAACTCTTCGTCCAGCTCACCGAGGCGAGTTTTGTCGGCGAGGTTGACGGTGTACAGTCCACGGTCGGGGATGGTGCCACCGGAGATCGTGGCCACCATTCGTGCCGAGCGCGCCGGTGTGAGCAGATCGGTCGTGCGATCCCAGAACACGCGGGCGTCGAGCTCCGCGGCGACGTCGCTCGGATATTTCCCCGCGAGCATGGCGAGTGTTTCGTCGAATGCGGCGCGTGTGAGACCGTGATACGGATAGGCGCGCCGCACGAAGTCGTAGAGTCCGGTCGCGATCCACTCCGGCTCCGCTGCGACGATGGCGACGATGAGCTGTGCGAGCACGTCGAGTGCATTCTGTACGACGCTCGTTGGCTCCACGTCGCCGGAGCGCATCGCGTCGAGGATTGCGAACTGCTCCATGGCGTCGTCCCGGAACGTTGGGATGAACACACCGCGACTCGTCGCGTCGAGCGAATGTCCGGCGCGCCCAACCCGCTGCAGCGCGGCTGAGACGCGCTTGGGGCTCTGGATGAGCAGCACGAGATCAACCGAGCCGACGTCGATACCAAGCTCGAGCGAGCTCGTCGTGACGAGTGCGCGAAGCTGTCCTGCTTTGAGCCGTTCTTCGAGCATGAACCGCCGCTCGCGCGACAGCGATCCGTGATAGGGTTGCGCGATCTCCTCTTCGGCGACGGCGTTCACGCGGGCAGCAATTTTTTCGGACTGCGCGCGGTTGTTGACGAAGACGAGCGTGGTACGTGCGCTCCTGATCTGCTCGAGCACCAGTGGTGCGACGGACGTCCAGATCGTCCCGTCGACATGCGCGAGATCGGGAACAGGTGAGACGACGCGCACCTCCATGCGCTTCACGAGGCCGCAGTCGACGATCGTAACCGGCCTCGGCGTCGTCTCGCCCCGTTTGCCGACGTCGCAACCGCCGAGGTAGCGGGCAATCTCGTCGAGCGGCCGTTGGGTGGCGGAGAGTCCGATGCGCTGTGGGGCGTTGGGGGCGATGTGCGCGAGTCGCTCGAGCGTGAGCGCGAGGTGTGCGCCGCGTTTCGTTCCCGCGACGGCGTGGATCTCGTCCACGATGACCGCGCGGAGGGCGCTGAAGATCGTGCGCCCGCGCACGCTGGTGAGCAGGATGTGAAGCGATTCGGGGGTGGTGATGAGGATGTGCGGTGTTTTCCGCAGCATCCTGGCGCGGGCCGAGCTGGGTGTGTCGCCGGTGCGCACGGCAACGCGGATTTCGGGAAATTTGGTCGCTCGAAGTGCAGGTCTTTCCACTGCTTTCTCAAACCGTGCTTTCAGTTCCGCGAGCGGTGTTTCCAAATTGCGCTGCACGTCGTTGTTGAGCGCTTTGAGAGGCGAGACGTAGAGGAGATGCACCGCGTTGGCGAGCGGTGCCTCGAGACCTTCCGTAATCAGTGCATTGAGCTCCCAGAGGAACGCCGCGAGCGTCTTTCCGGTGCCGGTGGGTGCCAGAATGAGCGTGTCCGCCCCGCTGGCGATTGCAGGCCAGCCTTCGCGCTGCGGCGCGGATGGTTCACCGAGGGTATCGGTGAACCAGTCGCGGACGACGGGATGGAACGCGGCGAGAGGGGAGTGATCTGGCATTTGGTGGCGCGAGAAACTGTTCGGCAGAGCATGGAGCATGGGGCCGAAGCGCGGGCGCGGGCAACTGCGGGCTGGGGCTCCGGTCTGGAGCTGCCAGCGTGGGCTCGAGCTTCGCCTGCGCACCCTGCACTTGGCGCCCTTGACGCGTACTACAGTATGTTCCCGCTCGCCACGATAATCCGCATCGAGGTCCCATGATCAACCGCTCCGCCACCGCGCTACTCCTCGCGCTCGCTGGCTCACGCATCCTGCACGCGCAGACGTTCACAGTCGACAAGTGGAACATCGGCGGTCCGGGAGGCACGGACTACATCACCGCTGAAGCCGGCACCGGACGCGTATTCGTTTCGCGCGGATCGCATGTCATGGTCCTCGACGGCGCAACCGGCAAAGTCGTTGGCGACATCCCCGACACGCCGCGCGTTCACGGTGTTGGCATCGCGGCGAAATGGAATCACGGCTTCACCACCAATGCCGGCGATTCCTCCGTTACGATGTTCGATCTCAAGACGCTCGCTCCGATCAGGAAGATCCAGACGCACACCGGTGGGCTCGATGGCATCATGTACGACGAGGCCGACGATCGCATTGTCCTCACGAACCATAGCCGGCCCATCGGGACCGCCACGTACATCGATCCGAACACCGGTGACATCCTCGGCGTCACGGAGCTCGAGGACGACGCGCCCGAGGGTGCAGCGAGCGATGGCAACGGGAAGGTCTACGTCAACAACGAGAGCAAGAACACCATTCAGGTGCTCGACGCAAAAACGATGAAGGTGCTTTCGTCATGGCCACTGGCGCCGTGCGACGGACCAACTGGCATCGCGTACGACAAAGCGTCGAATCGCATCTTCTCCGGTTGCAGCACCACGTCGGTGGTGCTCGACGGCACCACGGGCAAAGTCGTCGCCTCCATCGCCAACGGCGACGGTGTCGATGCACTCGGTTGGGACGCCGCGGAAAAGCTGATCTACATCCCCGCGGGTCGCGACGGGAACGTGACCGTCGTGCATCAGGACGCGCCGGATCAGTACACGGTCGTGGCGACGGTCAAGACCATGGCTGGTGCAAAAACCATCGCCGTGGATCCCGCAACGCACACGGCCTATCTGTTCCAGCCCGAGTACGGGCCGGCAGCAGCTGGTGCTCCGGCAGGACCAGGCGGCCGGCCGGCGCGCGGGCCGGTAGTCGGCGCGTGGTTCTTCGCCATTCGACACTAGTTTGACTTCCATGCGCCCGCGCGCCGTCGCCAGCGTCATCGCCGCGGTCGCGCTGGCGGCGGCGGCGACCGCCGTCTGGCTGTTCCCCCGCGCGCTGCCCATCGTGGCGCTCGAGCAAAAGGTCACGCGCGACGACGCGCTCACGCGCGCCGATTCGTTCTTTCGCGTGCACGCACTCGCGCCGGCCGGCGCGCGCACGGCCGTTCGGTTTCAGGGGAACGACTCGCTGCGCACGTACGTGGAGCTTGCCGGTGGCGGACATGATTCGCTGAATGCCCTGGTGCGCGGCCGAGATGTCGCGCCGTTCACGTGGCTGGTGCGGGCGTTCGTCGCGGGCAACCCGCGCGAGGCCCGCGTGGCCTTTGCACCCGACGGCCGCATCATTGGATTTTCACGCGCGTTCGCGGAATCCGACCAGCGGCCCACCATCAGCGCCGACTCCGGCCGCCAACTCGCAGACCACGTTCTCGACAGCTGGACCGACGAGCGGTTGAGTCGCTGGCGGTTCGTGACCTCGTCGTACGACACGAAGAAGACGAGCGGCCGCGTCGATCGCACGTACACGTACGAGCGCGCCGATCGCCGAATCGCGGGCGCCCCGATTCGAATCGACGTCGGCATCGCGGGGGACACGCCGTCGCGCATCAGGCCGTATGTCGAGATCCCCGAGTCGTTCCGACGACGCTACGCGGAGATGCGTTCGGCGAACGAGTTGCTGTCGTTGATCGCCAGCCTGGGCATTCTCGCGGTGGCGATCGCGGGAATCGTGTTCTTACAGCGCCACGCGCGCGACCAGCACGTGCGGTGGCGCGAGGCGGCAATTGTGGGATCGGTCATCGGCGCGCTCGGCGTTGCCGCGGGATTGAACGAGATGCCGGGAAGCTGGTTTGGCTACGATACCGCGACGTCCCCACTGTCGTTCCAGGTGATCATTGCGGTTGGCGCGGTGCTCACGGGCGGGCTGACCGGAGTGATGACGGCGCTGACGCTTGCCGCAGCGGAGTCGGCAACGCGCGCCGCATTTCCGTGGCATCTCGACTGGTGGAAGCTGTGGACGTATCGCGGAACGAAGGAAGTCGCGGCGAGAGTCGCGGGAGGATATGCCGCCGCGTGCATCGCGTTCGCGTATGTCGCCGTGTTCTATCTGGTGACGCGCAGCTTGTTCGGATGGTGGGTGCCCAGCGAGCTGCTCGATGATCCCAATCAGATTGCGTCGCCGATTCCGTGGATCTCGGGGATCGCCATTTCGCTGAATGCCGGCGTGTGGGAAGAGGCGTTGTTCCGCGCGCTTCCGCTGTCGTTGCTGTCGTTCTGGGTGGGACAACGGCCATCGCGTCGACGCTGGATTGCGGGCGGTATCGTCGCGAGCGCTCTGATCTTTGGATTCGCGCACTCGAACTACGCGTCGTGGCCGCCGTATTCCCGCGGCGTCGAGATTTTTCTCGACGCGTGCTTCTGGGGCGTGCTGTTCGTCAACTTTGGTTTGATCGTCACGGTAGTCGCGCACTTCGTATACGATCTCGTGCTGTTTGGCCTGTTCGCGGCCAGCGGCACCGCGACACAGTACCGCATCTCGGCGGCGATCATTGCGATCGCATTGCTGGCGCCGGCCATCGTTGTGGTGGTGCAGTGGGTGCGTCAGCGCCGGTTGGTCGACGCGCCAGCCGATGCGCGGTTCGCTGCTTGGGTTCCGGACACGGAAGAAGCAGTCGAGATGCCCGTGGCGCCGCCGCGGATGCACACGCTGTCCGCGCGAGCTCGACAACTCGCCATGGCGACCATGGTGCTCGCGGCAATCCTCGCGCTTGCGCTTCCTGCTCGATCCACACTGGGACCGCAGTTCAGCGCCAATCGCGCGGACGTGCTTCGCGCAGCGGATTCTTCGCTCCGCGTGCACGGCGCCAATCCCGCCGGTTGGACGCGCCTCACCGCGACCGCGAACGACACGCTGGTGCCGTGGCCGCGCTTTGTGCGGGAGTACAAGCTGGTGCCGTTGGCGACGCAGTTGGCGACGACGATCCATCCGCCCGCATGGTGGACCGTGCGCTACGTCCATACGTCGGGCTCGACGAGCGCGCGCACCGAGGAGTGGCGCGTCCGCGTGTGGCCGGATGGACGACCGCTCGATGCGCGGCACATCATTCCTGATTCGGCGCGCCGCACCAATGCCGCACCTGCGGACGTCCGACGCATTGCGCTCTCCGCGCTGGCGCGCGAGGGAGTCAACACCGCGACGTTGAGTGAAGCCGAATACAAGGAGGTTGCGCGCCCCGCGCGGCGCGATGTGTCGGTGACCTACACCGATACGGCGGTCAAGCTTCCCGTGGGGGCAGCGGCCCGCGCGTGGGTGCAGATCGCGGGTGACGAACCGCTCGTTGCTCGACGTGGAGTCGAGCTGCCCGAATCATTTCTTCGAGCCGATCGACAGCGGCAGACCAATCGCACGATCGTGGGTGGCATCGCTGTGCTGCTGCTCGTCGGCGCCATCGCCGTTGGTGCGATCTTCGCGATTCGGCGGCGGCCGGAATTGGTGCATGATGGTGTGCTGAGCCGCCGTCAGACGATCACGGTGATCAGCGCACTCGCTGCACTCGCCATCGTCGACCGGCTCAACTCACTGCCGGGCGCGCTTTTTTCCTACGACACGTCGGAGCCCTGGACGCGGTTTCTCGGAACGACGGCGTTGGGCTTTGCGTCGGTGGTGCCGGTTGTCCTCTTTGCGATGGGAGTGTGGCTCGTGCTCGGCGCATTGCGCCGGCGAGTGGGGATCCCGATGCGCGTGGCGGAGTCGTCTGGTGCGACGCTGAGCGACACGGTGCTCGGCGGGCTCGGTCTTGGGTCGATCGTGTTCGCGGCGGGTGCTGTGGGAACGTTGATTCCGAACACGCAGCTCCCCCGTTCGCCGCACACGCTGCTCGACCTCGCCGTGCCGGCGCTGGACAACATTGCGACGATTCCTATCTCCGCGATGATGATGGTGGCCGCACTGGGCATTCCAATCCTTGTCGTGCTCGCCGTCTCACGGCGACGACCGATTCGGCTGCTGCTTGCGTGTCTGATGGTGCTACTGATTGCGGTGATTGTGTTCTCGTCGCGGCCGGAGATGATCTCCGTATCGAGAGTCGTTGGATTCTTTGGAGTGGTGGTTCTCGCGGTGATTGTGCTGCGTCCGTGGGGATCACTGAGCGCGTGGTCGTGGATTGTCGCTGCGTTGATTGGCAGAGGACTCGACGGATTGCGCGAAACGGTGCATGGACTGACGTGGCAAGAGCATGTTGCTGGCGCCGTGACAGCGGCGGTCGTGAGTGGGTTGATTGTTTGGATTGCCCGAAGGCCGCCAGCCGACTCTCGTAACGCGGCCGAGTTCGTTCCGGTGAATCTCGAGCCAGACGGGGCTGTAGGTAGCGTGGGGTGAAACTTGCCAGTCCAGTACGGTGTGCCTGAAATGCGTGATTGGCGTGTGATTTTGTTGATCCTGTTGGCGGCTGGGTGCGGCGGTACTGCGCAGCTTCCCGTCTCAGCGGGTATCGGTGCAAATCCCGTGTTGCCGCCGCCGGACGCGTCGCTCATTCCGCTGGTCAAAGTCGCGGAGGCGAAAGGCTGGTCCAGGGATGAAAAGCCGAAGAGCGCCAAGGGCACCGACGTCGTCGCGTTCGCGCGCGGACTCGATCATCCGCGGTGGTTGTACGTGCTTCCGAATGGCGATGTGTTGGTGGCGGAGACGAACGCGCCCCCGCGGCCGGAGGAAGGAAAGGGGATCAGAGGCTTTTTCCTCACGCGCTTCATGAAGAAGGCCGGAGCCGGCGTGCCGAGCGCGAACCGGATCACGTTGCTGCGTGACGCGGATGGCGATGGGGTCGCGGAAACCCGGAGCGTTTTTCTCGACGGCCTCATGTCTCCGTTCGGGATGGCGCTCGTGGGCACGGACCTCTACATCGCCAACAGCGATGCCGTGGTGCGATTTCCCTATGTCGCGGGACAGACGCGCATCAGCGCGCGCGGAAGCAAGGTCGTCGACCTACCCGCCGGCCCGCTGAATCATCACTGGACGAAGAACGTGATTGCGTCGCGCGATGGGTCGCGGCTGTACGTGAGCGTTGGCTCCAATAGCAACGCTGCCGAGCGTGGGATGGAAAACGAGAAGGAGCGGGCGGCGATCTGGGAGGTGGATCCGAGATCCGGCCGGCATCGCGTTTTCGCATCGGGACTGCGCAATCCGGTGGGGATGGCGTGGGAGCCGGAGACCGGTGCGCTGTGGGTGTCGGTGAACGAGCGGGACGAATTGGGAAGTGATCTCGTACCGGACTACATGACCTCCGTGCGCGACGGCGGATTTTATGGGTGGCCGTACAGCTACTACGGCCGCCATGTGGATCCGCGTGTGAAGCCCACGCGTCCTGATCTCGTGGAACGGGCGCTCGTGCCCGACTATGCTCTCGGTTCGCACACGGCGTCGCTCGGGTTGACGTCCTCCTCGAACACAACGCTGCCGGCGCAGTTCGCACGCGGAATGTTCGTGGGGCAGCACGGGTCATGGAACCGCGAACCGCGCAGCGGCTATCGCGTGATCTTCGTGCCGTTCGCGAGTGGAAAGCCGGCGGGCGATCCGGTCGAGGTGCTCACCGGGTTTCTCGATCGGCGTGGGCGGGCGCATGGGCGCCCAGTCGGCGTCGCGATCGATGGACGAGGTGCGTTTCTGGTGGCAGACGACGTGGGAAACGTGATCTGGCGCGTGACGAAGTCGGTGCCGTGATCTAGCAGCAAACGGAACAACGGAACAACAATTTGGAACCGCTCCAACATCCAACGGATCGCTCCTCGTTCAGTCACATTCCGAATGGCCCGCCATGCAGGTGCGACCACGCTGGCCTCCATCCTTTACTTGCAACCATTATCTGAGAGCCGGCTCTCACATTTGATGGCGCGGGGCGGACCAATTCTCGCTCCGCAGCATCAATGCAGTGAAGGATTCGTCCCTGGCAACAGCTCGTACGAGTAAAGGAGGCGGTGCGCGACATGCCGTATGCAGCGTGGCGGGGCATTGGGAGGGCTGCGATTCCTGCGGTCGCCCTCGTCGCGCTGACACTCAGCACTGTTGTTGCCGCGCAGGGATTTGGGCGACGAGTCCACATCGAGCCCAACGCCGAGTACGACGGTCGGTTCACGTTCGTGCGGCTGCGGTACATCGTGCACACCCGCCCGGGCTGGGAGTACGACTATCCGGCAATGGAGCGCAACTTCATGACGATCGTCAACGATCTGACGACGCTGCGCCCGCATATCAAAGAGAGCAACATCCACACGATGGATGATCCGGCGTTGTCGAAGTACTCCATCGCGTATCTCTCCGAGCCCGGCTACTGGTATCCGAACGAGAAAGAGGCGGCGGGGCTGCGCCAGTGGCTCGCGAAGGGCGGCTTTCTCATCGTCGACGACTTTCTGCTCGGGCAGTGGGCCAACTTCGAGCGATCGATGCGCCTCGTACTCCCGAATGCACACATCGTGAAGCTCGACGTCTCGCATCCGATCTTCAATTCGTTCTTCCATATCACCACGTTGAGCGGGATGACCCATCCCGACAGCCGATCCGCGCAAGCGGAGTACCTCGGCATCTACGAACACAACGACCCGAAGCGGCGCTTGATGGTGATCGTCAACTACAACAACGACATCGGCGACTACATGGAGTGGTCGGGCGAAGGCTGGTACCCGGTCAACATGTCGAACGATGCGTACAAGCTGGCGACGAACTATGTGGTGTACGGGCTGACGCACTGAAACCGGCCGGCCGTTGCTGAACGTTGCGTAATGCGTCGTTCATGTAACGAGTTCACCCACCTATGCCGTCTCGCAGAAAAACACTTCGCGCCGGAGCCGGCGCGCCGTCGGTACACCGGCGTTTCCGTTTGGGCTGCGTGCTCACTGCCGCACTCCTCGCGGCGTCCGCCGAGCGCATGGACGCGCAGAAGCTTCAGTTCAGGCAGCTCACCCCCGACAACGGGCTCCTCAGCTCGCAGATCGGGGCGATCACGCAGGACAGCCGCGGCTTCATGTGGTTTGCCAGCTATCGTGGCCTCAGTCGCTATGACGGCTACGCCTTCACCGTCTATCGCCACAGGTCCGGCGATTCGACGAGCCTGGCCGTTAGCCGAGTCAACACCGTCTACGAGGATCACGCGAAGGACATTTGGGTGGGAACGAGCCTCGGTCTCTCCCGGTACGACCGCGAGCGCGACGCATTCACGAACTTCAGGATCGTTCCGGGCGACAGCTTGCCCGCGCAGGTTGTGTACGAGACTGCGGGCAAGCTTCTCGTGGGTACGAGCCGCGGCTTGTATGCTTTCGACCGAGCAACCGGGAAGGCAACGCCGTATGGCGGAAGCACACTCGCCGTCTTGTCGTCGTGGGCGCTCTACGAAGACCGGAGCAAGCATCTCTGGGTCGGGACGGAGACGTCCGGCGCGGTCGAGCTGGATCCCGCCACCAGTGTAGCGCGCGCGTGGGTGAACGATCCGAACAACCCGGCGAGCGTCCCTGGAAAGGATGTTCGCGGCTTTCACGAGGATGCATCGGGTGCGATGTGGATCACCGCGTACGACGGCGGCCTCGGACGTCTCGACCGCAGGTCTGGCGTCGTGACCCGATTCGCGATCGATCCGAGCGATCCCCTGCTCGCGGCGAGCAAGCGGATCCGCGCGATGATCCCGGACGGAAGCCGCGGCTTGTGGCTCGGCACGGAGAACGGCGGGCTCGATTACTTCGATCTCGCCACGCATCAGTTCCATCACAATCGCTTCGACCCGAATAATCCGTCGGGGATCAACAACAACTCCATCTGGGCGCTCTGTCGCGACAAAAGCGGGATGCTGTGGGTGGGCACGTGGGCGGGTGGTGTCAACGTCTCGAAGCAGAATGGCGATGCGATTCACCGTTTTCGGTCTGTCGCAGGCGATCCCAATAGCCTCAGCTTCAATTCGGTGATCAGCTTTGCCGAGGATTCGAAGGGCAGCGTCTATGTGGCCACCGATGGCGGCGGGTTGAATCGCTTCGAGCGCACGACTGGTCGCTTCACCAGGTTCACGTCGCGCAACAGCAATCTGAACTCGGATGCCGTGCTCGCGGTCGCGGAAGATCGCGGCGGCATGATGTGGATCGGAACCTGGGCGGGGAGCATGAGCCGCTTCGACCCGAAGACCGGCCAGTTCACGGCGTTCACGCCCAAGAACAGCGGTATCGCGTCGAGTGGTGTCTTCTCCCTTCACATCGATCGCGCGGGCCAGATCTGGATCGGCACCTGGCGAGAAGGGCTCCAGCGCTACGATCCAGTGCGTGGCACGTTCAGCACCTACCCAATCAGCACGGTCGAAAGTCCGATCCATGTCATCACCGAAGCGAGCGACGGGAGCATCCTGCTCGGCACGGAGACGGGCGGGTTCGTCATCTTCGATCCGCGGACCCAGAAGAAGACGACGTACCTGGCGGGCAAAGGAGGGATCAGCGGCAATCAGATCAGCTCCGTGCTGGAGACCGAGCCCGGCATCATCTGGATCGGGACCACCGCGGGCCTCGACCGCCTGGACCGGCGCACGAACGAAATCCGGCACTTTACGGATGCGGACGGTCTCGCGAGCGCTCTCGTGTCGGGCCTTGCACTCGACGCGAGAAAGCAACTCTGGGTCAGCGGCGATCGCGGCATCACCCGGTTCGATCCAGTGGCCAAAAAGGGCAAGATCTACACGATCGCTGATGGGCTGCAGGGGAGCGAGTTCAACGTCGGCTCCGTGCTGCGCGCGCGCGACGGTACGCTCTTCTTCGGCGGCACGCAGGGGTTCAACACGGTGCGGCCGGACAGCATCGTCGAGAACACGAACGTGCCACCCATTGCGTTGACGGGTTTTCAGCTCTTCAACAAGCCGGTGCCCATCGGTACGAAGGACTCACCGCTGGAGACGAGCATCACCACCGCGAAGGAGCTCGTACTTTCGCACGGCCAGTCCGTGTTTACCATCGAGTTCGCCGCGCTCGACTTCGCGGCACCGGAAAAGAATCAGTACGCCTACAAGCTCGAGGGATTGGACGACGAGTGGAACGAGATCGGCAACAAGCGGGCGGCGTCGTACACCAATCTTCCCGCGGGTCATTACACGTTCCGCGTGAAAGGCTCCAACAACGACGAAGTGTGGAACACGCAGGGCGCAACGCTCGAGATCCGCATGAAGCCTCCGTTCTGGGCCTCGTGGTGGTTTCGCCTCATCGCGCTCATCGCGGCGATTGCCGTCGGTCGCTACCTGCTCCGCTCGGCGCGCGCGCGACGCGAGAATCTCGAGCGGGTGAATGTCACCCTTGCCGAGGCCGCGGAGCGGGATCGTCGCGGGCAGCAGTATCTCGAGCGCAATGTACTGGAGGTCCTCGGCGCGATGGAGCGGTTCTCCGCGGGCGACCTCGCGGTGTCTCTCACAGTGGAAAAGGACGACGCAATCGGCAAGCTGCGCGGCGGCTTCAACACGGCAGTGTCCAATATTCACGAGATAGTCAAGCAGGTGCGAGACGTGCTCGACGCCACCGTGGTCACCAGTCGTCAGATCCATAGTCAGACCATGGAGCTTTCGCGGGGCGCGGAAGAGCAGATCGATCAGACGGTGCTTGTTTCAGGCGCCGCCCAGCAGATGGCGGAGTCGGTGGCCGGCAGCACGAGCTCCATCGCGGAGGCATCGGAGATCGCGCACAAGTCTGGCAGCGAGGCACAGGTCGGCGGCGAGATCGTCCGCGCTACCTTCGCTGGCATGGGCGACATCGTGACGACGATGACCACGTCGGCCTCGACCGTCGCGGCGCTCGGACAGAGCAGCGAGCAGATCGGCGCGATCACGCGGGTGATCGCCCAGATCAACGATCAGATCGATCTGTTGTCGCTCAACGCGGCCATCGAGGCGGCGCGCGCCGGGAAGCACGGCCGCACCTTTGCCGTCGTTGCGCAGGAGCTCCAGCGTCTCGCCGAACGGACGGCGGAGGCGACGAGTCAAATTGCAAAGGTGATCGAGAAGAACCAACGCGAGGTCGAAAGCGCGGTGACCGCGATGGCGCGCGTTGGCGGGCAGGTGGAGCGCGGCAGAGAGATGGTGGATCGAGCCGGCGGCGCGCTGGACGGCATCATCGCCAACGCCGACAAGATGCTCGCCTGCATTCAGCAGGTGCGCGCGTCGAGCGAGGAACAGTCCGCGACGACAGCGCACATCAGCGAGAACGTGGAGACGATCTCCCGCGTGACGCACTCCGCGGTGCGGGGCAATCAGTCGATTGCGTCGTCCGTGCAGGAGTTGAGTGCGCTCATCGAGGATCTTCAGATGCGCGTGTCGCTCTTCCATCTCGCGCATGACGTCGCGCCCGAGGAGACTGCGCTCGTGTCGCAACCCGAGATGGCCGTCACGGTGGCGTGACGCTCGCGCCGCTCGGGGGCTTCACATCTCGTCTGCAGAGGGGCCGTACATCCCGGGAACCGCGATTTCGATCTGCCGCAGATACACGCTGAGCTGCGCGCAGTCTTGGAACTAATGGCGGTGAGGAGACGAAGTATGGGAGCGGTGGCACGACGATACTCTTCCCTGACTAGATGATCGCCCTCCTCGTTCTCGCGCAACTCGCCGCTTCCAGCCCTCTGGATTCCGCATATTCGTCCCCGGAGCTGCGCACGCTGGTCGCGCGGGCCGCGGCGGCGAATCACGCGCCGCCCCAGACGTTCGGAGGCTATCGCGCACGGGTAGAAAGCGAGCTTTCCCTGATCATGCGCGACACACTCGGTCGCGAGCAGATCGCGCAGATCGAGCAGCTCGCGTCGTCGGTTCACTGGACGCGCGGCGCGGACTATGACATGCGCGTCGTCGGGTACCGATCGCAGGGAGTGGGCGTGCCGTATTCTACGCTCACCTTCGTAAAGGGGTGGACGGAGCCCTCTTTGTATGGCGAGCGATTGATGATCGGCGCGCAGTTCGCGGACAGCACCACTCGGCGACAACCGCCGCCGTCGCGTGAAGATTCCATCGTCGGCGTGCATCCGTTGGCCGCGGATCGCGACCTCTACTATCGCTTCTCTGGCGGCGACACGATTGCCGTTCTCAACACGAGCCAGCGGCTCATTCACGTGGTGCGCATCCGCGTCACGCCACATCTCGTCGGCTCCACGCGCCTCGCCGCATTCGACGGAGAGCTTCAGCTGGACGCCGAACGCGGGCAGATCGTTCGCATGCGCGGGCAGTTCGTCGTCCTTGGCAGCTCCGCGCGTCGCAGGTCGTGGGTCACGCGCATTCCCGGCATTGTGGCCGTAGCATATTGCGACTTCGTCAACGCGGAGGTGAACGGCCGCTACTGGCTCCCCGCATCGCAGCGCTCGGAATTTCAGACCGCCTTCGCGCTGCTCGGCCGCTCCCGCGCCGTGATGCGCATCGTGTCCCGCTTCAGCGACTACACCGTGGACGAGCGGGCCGACACATTGCTTGCGGTGGACGACACGCACCGCATCAGACATCGCACGGCGTGGGCGCCTTCTGACAGCATCAGCGGATTTGGTGCCTGGCAATCGCCCCTTGGCTCCGCGACGACGGAAGTGAACGCCAACGATTTCGACGACATCGCGCCCGATGTGTGGCGTGCAACGGGTGGCGTGCGCTTCGACGCCATGCCCACGCGTGCCTCCAACCTCGTGCGCTACAATCGCGTCGAAGGACTCTTTACGGGCGTCGAAGGGAGCGTTCGCATGCGGAGCGTCGTGCCGGGATTGAGCGCAAGTGCACGCGCAGGCTGGGCGTGGACGGAGCGCACGGCGCGTGGCGGCGCGAGTGTGTCCCTGCAACGGAGCGCGTGGACATATGGTGCGCGCGCCGAGCGGTTGCTTGCGTCGACGAACGACTTTCGGCAGCCATTTGAGTCGGAGAGCGCGGGACCCGAAGCACTCCTCGCGTCCATCGATGACTTCGACTACGTCGACCGCCGCATTGCCACAGGCTCGATCACCAAAGTGCTCGGCTCCCTCAGCACGGGGATCGCGAGTCTACAGCTCGGCGTCGGAGACGACCGCGCCGAGCGTTCGCGCCTCACGCGTGGATGGCTCGGACGGGATGCGTTTCGTCCGAATCGCGGCGTGATGTCCGGCACGTATGCGCTGGCGATTGCGGAGGTAGAGCTTCATCCGAGCGTCTCCGGAGATTTCCTGGTGCCTGGCGTCGGCGGGAAGCTTCGATACGAAATGGGGAATGGTGCGCTCCGGTGGGATCGCGCCGAGCTATCCGTTGCGGCGCGGCAGTATTGGCACTCGATCACCTTCGCGTTGCATGCGGATGGTGGCGCAGTGTTTGGGAGCGTGATCCCGCCGCAGACGCTCTTCGAGCTCGGTGGGAGCGGTTCGCTTCCTGGCTACACCTACAAGGAGTTCACCGGGGATCGCGCGGCGTTGGTGCGCAGCTATGCCAGCTACACGCTTCCACTGTGGCGGACACCGCGGCGAGTGTGGCGCGCGATCGTGCTGCCGGGATTGGCACCAGGGTTCGCGGCGGGCGTACAGGCGGGGTGGACGGACCTTTCTTCGGCTGCGGCCCGCACCTCGGCCGCTGCGCTCTCGGTACCGGGCATCATGACGCCGACATCGCAGGCAACCAATGGCGTTCGCGCGACCGTCGGTGCGGGACTCACGTTCTTTGGCGGCAACGTGCATGTCGGTGTGGCGCGCGCGGTGGATCACTCCGCGCCCTGGAAGTTCGTGGCGGGGCTCGGCCAGCTCTTCTAGCTCAGCGTGAAATTCGTGCGACCCGCTACGGCTGATCGCTCCGCAGCGGGTCGCGCACGTTTCGTCAGTCGGCAACGTTACGTGCCTGCGGCCGCCAGCTCGTTCGACTCTGCCGTCGTTGGGTCGATGATCCTCGCCACCTCGAGCACCTTGTTCGCGGGAAACTTGCCGATGTTGGCGTGCTGGCGAATGAGGTCGATATTTTCGGCAATATACACACAGGTGATCTTGTCCTCGGTCACGTAGCTCTGCACCCATTGGATACCCGTACCGAGTTGTTTCAGCGCAGCGCACGAGCGCTGTGCGATGCTCTGCAACTCGGTGGGCGAGAGGGCCGCCGCGTTCGGGATCTCGCGTTCGATGATGTATTTCGGCATCGGGATTTTTCGCTCGAGAGGTGAGGTCGTCTAGTGGTGAGACATGACGGAGCCTGCTGGCGCATGCTCGCAGCTCACGCGGGGATTCCAATCTGCGTACAGACCGCTCGGGTTCTCCTTCCACACCCACACGTGCAGCGCCCAGATCCCGAACGCCGCGTTGACGTGGAAGTCGCGGCCGAAGAGTCGGGGCGGCTCAGCCGACGTCCATGCCGAGAGCGGCACGATGTATTCGACGGCGACGAGGCGCATGGTTCCGTTTTTCTCAGGCTCGTACAGCAACAGCTCCGGCTCATCGACGCGCGCGTTCCCATCGATGAGCGTGGGATTGCCATAGTGGAAGCCCATTCCGCCTGCGGTGGGATCGGCCATACAGCCTGTGATCTGCGCGGACCATCCAGCCGCTACCGCCTTGTCGAACTGGTGAAACGGCGCCGTCACCCGGCGAAGGGCGGCGAGATCCTTTTGCACGTCTTCCGACCCCCTGTTCGCGGACATTCCCTGCGGTTGAATGCTGGCTGTCGTTTCTGTGGCAATCGGGTTGTCGCCGCAGCCGGCGAGCAGTGCGATTGCGATGAGGAGTGATGCGGTCCGTCTCATCGTGGCCTCGTCTGATGTAGGTTGTCTCGTACGTGCGGGCCAAGATGACGCTCGGCGATTAGCCGCTCCTTGCGCTCAGAGTTAGCTACGGATTAGCGGCGACAGGAATCGATGATCACTGTCCAACTGCTCGGGGGCGCGTCCCTGCGTTCCGGAGATACGCCCCTGAGCGGGCCGCCCGCCCAGCGTCATCGCATTGCGCTGCTGGCACTCGTCGTTTCGGCGTGGCCGCAGCCGCTTTCCCGTGACCGCGCCATGGCG
>JANMAY010000519.1:0-2115 GCA_031360095.1 Gemmatimonadaceae bacterium | reverse complement strand
AGACCATCGGTGCCGTGAGCGGCGGCTGCCTCGAGGCCGACATCGTCGTCCGCGCCCCCGACGTCCTGGCGTCAGGCCGCACCGAGATCGCCCGGTACGACACTCGTGCGTCGGATGATGTCGTGCTCGGCCTCGGGCTCGGGTGCCAGGGGGTAATCGACCTCCTGCTCGAGCCGCTCTCCGGCCCCTCACTCGGCGACGCCATCGGTTTTTATTCGCGACTCGCGGATCATCGCGAACCGGTCACACTCATCACGCTCGTACGTTCTGAATCAGGTGCCCCGCCGCTCGGCGCTCGGCTCGTTCTCGATGAACAGGGCATCGTGCTCGAAGGCGACTCGTCGCTTCTTTCGCGCGTCCACGACGTTGCTCGAGAGATCGTTCATCCTGCCACGCGGTTGGTCGTCCTCGGCGGCGGAGCCGACGCCATTCCGGTGACGCGGCTCGCCAAGCTGATGGGATGGCACGTCACGCTCGTCGATCACCGCGCCAGTTTTGCGTCGGCAACACGCTTTCCCGACGCCGACATCGTCATCTGCGCCAACCTCTCGCAGGAGCCCGGCGCGCTCGAGTCGCAGATCAGAGTGGATGCACGGACGATGGCCGTCTGCATGGCGCATTCGGCGACTCACGATCGCGCGTATCTCCACGCGATGCTCGATGCCGGCGCAGGGTACATCGGTGTGCTGGGTCCGCGGCGGCGCACCATGGAGCTATTGGGTGAACGCGCCACCGACGCAGCGCTTCCGCACAACGTGCACTCGCCCATTGGTCTCGACCTCGGCGCCGAAACACCGGAGGAGATCGCCCTTGCTATCGTGGCCGAGATCTCCGCGGTGAGCGCGGGACGACGGGGCGGACATCTGCGCGAGCGCGCGGGACCCATTCACGAGCGCGCTATTTCTTCTTCGGCGCCGGCTTCTTCGCGCTCTGAAGCAGATTGGACCCAACGTCCTCCACCGGATCTCCGTCCAGCAAACCCGTCAACCAGTCCTTGAATGCGACACCGCCCACGGTCAGCGTGTACAGCGCATTGCTCCGGAGAATGGTGTGTGCGCGACCGGGTGCCGTGTACGATCGAAACCAGGCGAGGCGCTCACCGATCTCCCCGAGATTCGTCGCGAGGAGCTTGGGCAGCGGCGTGTTCTTCACGCCGAGTTGAGCGAGGACCGCCAACTGCACGGCGTCTTCTGCCGCGTTGTACTGCGCATAGCGCACGCGCGGAGCGGCGCGTCCCGACGCGAGGTACAGTCGCTCGAAGCTGAAGTCCGCCGAATCGAGTGAGCGGAAGGCGGGGTCGTCGCTCAAGTAGTCCGTTGCGCCCCATGCCGCGAGAATGGCCGGCGCCGCGGGGGAACGATATCCGCCCGCCGCGTCGCCAAGCTGGATCACGCGCGCGCGCGGATAGTGTCGCGCGATCTTCGACGCATAGACGGGCGACGCCGGTGCTCCAGAGCTGAGCCCGGCCACGAAGATCACGCGCGGACTGCGGATGTTCGCGTACACCCAATCCAGAGCGGATTCGACATTCGCTGCCCCTCCGTGTCGAACCGCGAAGGTGCGCGTTGTTCCCCCCGCCCCTTTCGCTTCATAATCCACCTCGCGCGTGCCGAGGTGGAAGTCACCCGTGCAGTATGGGACGAACACCATTGTGTAGTCGCGCACCGGATTCGCCGGATTGGACACGTCGAACACTCCGGTTCGCACCGAGGCGTCATTCGCCGAATCCGCGTCCATCGTGAACGCCGGCTTGCCCTTCGGATCGCAGTCTTGAGCCCGCCAACATGCACCGCCGCCGTTCAGCAAGATCATCACCTTGTCCGGCAATCCTGGGCGCACGCGAAACGCGAACACCGAGTCGAACGCGCACCCAGTACCGGGCCTCCCAGGAATGCGGTTCCATCCCCGGCTCAACGTTGCCAGAGGCTTGATCGTGTCGCTGACCGACACCGCCGCCGGCGTGGCTTTCACCGGGATGGACTGTTCGGTCGCGGCGGGCTGTACGACAGGGCGCGCGGCGGACGCGCAGGCAGCGATGGGGATGGCCAAGCAGAGGAGACGGCGCATGATGTCCATATTAATGAGTTCGAGACGCGAATCCGGGGACCGCTTCTC
>JANMAY010000468.1:0-11647 GCA_031360095.1 Gemmatimonadaceae bacterium | reverse complement strand
TATCCGCCGCTGCCCTGGGGCACAATGGCGTGCCCGCCTTCCGCACGAGCCTTGAGATATTTCTCGACCGCGATCGCCGCAGTCGTCGCGTCGCCGACGGCCGTGGTCACCTGCCGCGTGAGCTGCGAGCGCAGATCGCCGGCGGCGAACAATCCAGGAATCGAGGTCGCCATCGTCGTATCGGTCTTCACATAGCCCATCTCATCGTGATCGAAATGGCCGTCGATGATTCCCGTATTGGGACGAAAGCCAATGAAGACGAAGCATCCCGTCGCGTCGATCGTGCGCACCTCATCCGTGACGACGTCGCGCACGCGAATGCCCTTCATCAGTCCCTGCGCATCGCCCAGCACTTCCTCCGTCACCACGTTCCAGACGACCTCGGCCTTTGGATTCGCGAACAGCCGTTCCTGAAGAATGCGAGACGCGCGAAAGCTGTCGCGACGGTGCAGCACGTACACCTTCTCGGCATAGCGCGTGAGAAAGTCGGCTTCCTCAACGGCGGCATCGCCCCCGCCGACGACGACAATGATCTGCTGCTTGAAGAACGCGCCGTCGCAAATGGCGCAGTACGAGACGCCCTTCCCGGCAAACTCGATCTCGCCGGGAATGCCGAGCTTGACCGGCGTTCCCCCCGCCGTGACAATCACCGCCGGTGAGAGATAGCGGTCGCCCGCATCGGTCGCGGTTTCGAAGGTGCCGTCCGGCAGGCGAGTCACGCAGGTGACGTTGGCCGTCACGTACTCCGCGCCAAACTCGCGGGAGTGCTCCTCGAATTTTTTGGCGAGCTCCCAGCCGAGGATCGATTTCTCACCGATCCAGTCGTCGAGCTTCTCCGTGTTCAGCAGCTCGCCGCCGGGAATGCCGCGCTCGAGCACGACGGTCCGCAGCATCGAGCGTCCGGTATACAGCGCGGCGCACATCCCCGCCGGCCCTGCGCCGACGATGACGACGTCGAATGAGTGCGTGGTGGTCACGGTCGAACCTCGTGCAATGGACGTGCGGCATCGCGCATCCCGGAAATGTCACCTGTAGGAGTCCGCGATGGAACCATTGCGTTCCCATGGGTGCAGGTCCCTCCCTTCCCGGGATGCCAGCCGTGCCTATACGCCGACGACGATCCGCTGCAACGCGCCGTGGCAATGCGAGGCCGTACCGACGAAAAACTCCGTGGCGGCGTGTGCCGCGCGGTCGGCGATCGCCGCATCGGCCGCGAGCACCTCGCGCACATCGATCATGCCGACGCCATGGGTGCGGTGCGAACAGTGAAACACGAACGATCCGCCAACCGGTCTCCCGCTGCCTCGTTCCGCCTCCGCGTACGCTGCCAAGGTGGGCGGTAGGCTCCAGCTCCGCTCCCCTTTGGTCGCCGGACAGCGTGGCGGCTCGACGCAATTGATCGGACAGGTCCACTCCGCGAACGACACATAGTGCGTTCCGTCGGTGCCCGGCCGTTGCCATGGAACCATCGGTGGCGCGGCGAGCGGCTCCACTGTCACACGTCGTCGAGGCCATCGCGCTCGACTTCGCGCGACGATCCATTCCGCCATCAGGTGGGGCATGAGCGGCGACGGCACCACTGCATCGAGCGCGCTGTCGGCGGTGTGCATTGACGCATGGGCGAGATAGCGCGGAAAGAATTCCTGCCACGTGTCGGTCACGAGTCGCAACGCCGGCGGCGCCTCATCCGGCGCGAGCGACGCGATGAGACACGCGGGATTTTGGTCGACCACAACCAGCTCACGCCACTGTGCCGCGCCGGCGCGCTCGGCGCGTCCCAACTGCCGGACGTAGTAGCTCCCATAGCATCCGCCGCCAACGACGACGATGGTGCCGAAGCGCTGCGTCTCGCGCGCGACGCGCGGCGCCGCCTCAGTGCCGGATATGACGTCCGCCATCGACGCGAATCACCTCGCCAGTCACATACTCGGCGCCGAGCAGATACACGACGGCCGCCGCGACATCCTCGGGTGTGCCAAATCGTCCGAGTGGCGTCGTCCGGCGCAGGTGATCCGCGCTCGTTGCGTCGAACTCCTCGGGCAACAGCACCACGCCCGGCGCGACGGCGTTCACGCGAATCTCGGGAGCGAGCGCGTGCGCGAAGGCACGCGTCATCTGAACGACAGCGGCCTTCGTCATCCCGTGCGGAATGTAGCCGACCCACGTCTCGAAGGCGGCAAGGTCCGCGATGTTGACGATCGATCCACGCGCGACCTTGAGCGCGGGCGCGGCACGCTGCGTGAGGAAGAAGGGCGCCCTGACGTTGAGTGCGTACATCGCGTCCCACTCGGCTTGCGAAACCTCTCCGACCGGTGTCCGCGTCATCATCGCCGCCGAATTCACCAACGCATACAGCTCCCCGTGCTCGAGCACCACGGCGTCGATGAGCTGCTGACACGCGGTGACGTCGGAGAGGTCCGCCCGCAGGAGCGCCGCGATGCCCCCTGCCTCTTCGATCGCCTGCGCCGTATCGCGCGCACCACTCACCGATTCCTTGTAGTGCACGACGACACGCATCCCCTGCGCGCCGAGCGCAACGGCGATCGCCCGGCCGACGCGCCGGCCGGCTCCAGTGACCAGAGCGACGCGACCTGCGAGCGTGGCCATCAGGCGACGGGGGCGCGACCGTGGGCCGCGAGCCGCGCATCCTGCCGCGCGAGCCATTCAGCGGGCACCTGCATCATGCCGATGGTGCGCGGTCCGTCCGCCGCACCGTGCCAGTCGGAGCCGCCACTCACCACGAGTCCCAACTGCTCGCACAACATGCGCAACCGCGTCGTATCCGACTGCGAGTGGCCTGGATGCATGACCTCGACGCCGTCGAGCCCGATCGTGATCAGTGAGGTGAGGCGCTCGCGCGTGCCGGCAGCACCCGGATGTGCCAGTACCGCAAGTCCACCTGCTGAGTGGATCATCGCGATGGCATCCGTCATGTCGAGCTGATCCTTCGGCACATACGCCGGGCGACCCGCGCCAAGATACCGGTCGAAGGCGTCGCGCACGTCGGTGGCCCACCCGTCGGCCACGAGCGCGCGCGCGACATGCGGGCGCCCAAGGGCACCCTCGCCGGCCTGCGCGAGCACGTCGTCGTAGGTTACCTGCACGCCGATCTCGATGAGCTTGTCGACGATCTGCTGCGCGCGCCGCTGGCGCATCGCGCGGAGTTCGCCGAGCCCTTGCTCGAGCACATGAATGTCGTGCAGATGCAGCCCGAGGACGTGCGTCTCCGCCGATCCCTCAACTGCGCTGAGCTCGACGCCGTTCACGATGCGAACGCCAAGCTCCGCACCCGCCAGCTGCGCCTCACGGAGTCCGTCGACCGTGTCGTGATCGGTGAGGGCGATGGCGAGGAGGCCCGCGTCATGCGCAGCACGAACAACATCGGCCGGCGCGCGCGATCCGTCCGATGCCGTGGAGTGCATGTGGAGATCGACGAACGGCGTCGACCCGGCCGGCGCGGTCACGGCGCGTAGCCTGCCTCGGGCGACATCTCACTGGGCTGCGACTGTCGGAAGAGTCGTGCGAGGTCGGCGTCGCTCATTTCCGCGAGCGCCAGCTCACGGGAGCGCGTCCCGTGCGGCGAGTAGCGGGTCGCTCGTACCTCGCGATGATCGCCGCTCCCCGTAATGAAGAGCAGCGCGAACTCGTCGCGATCGTATTGGGTAACACGACCGGACGGCACGACGCGCCAGGCGCGTCCGTCGAGGGAGATCGTGCGGGTGGGCATGGTCAGGGCAACTCCACTTCGTGATAGATGCGCGCCGGATCCAGGATGCGCTCCGGCGCAGAGGCGTGTGCGCGTGCGAGCGTGGCGGCGTCGGGCGCTTCACAGAATTCGAGAAAGGCGCCCGGCAGTCCGGTTTCTTCGAAGACCCAGAATCGACACCCTGCCTGCGCGTAGTGCTCACGCTTGCGCCTGAGCCGCTCGGCGAACTTCACGCGATCGGGAGGCGTGACGAGGGTGCGCTGGATCGTGAGACACCTCGGCATGGTTCAGATTCCGGTGTCGGGAAACGATTCGAGGCTCTTCTTCACGGTCGCCAGAAACTTGTCGGCATCCGAGCCGTCGACGATGCGATGGTCGAACGACAACGAAAAGTACGCACAGGTGCGGACGGCAATCGTGTCTTCCCCATCGACGCCCGGAAGCACCTTGGGGCGCTTCTCGATCGCGCCCAGTCCAAGGATCGCGGAAGTGCCAAGGGGAATGATTGGTGTGCCCATCAGCGAGCCGAAGACGCCCGGATTCGTGATGGTGAATGTCGCACCCTGAACTTCTTCCGGCTTGAGGCGTTTCGTGCGAGCGCGATCGGCAAGGTCATTGAGCGACTTGGTGAGACCAGAGAGCGAGAGATCGTCGGCGCCCTTGATCACGGGTACGATGAGTCCCCACTCCAATGCGACCGCGATGCCGATGTTGTACTGCTTGCGATAGATGATGTTGCTTCCCGCTACTGCGGCGTTGAGCACCGGGAACTGCTTGAGCGTATCGACGACCGTCTTGATGATGAACGGCAGGTACGTCAGCTTCTGCCCCGTCTGCGCTTCGAAGCTCGCGCGGTTTTTCTGGCGAATGCGCGCGACGCGCGTGAGGTCGATCTCGAAGAAGGACGTGACGTGTGCCGCGCTGCGCCGGGCGGCGACCATGTGGTCGCTGGTGAGCGTCCGGATTTTCGACATGGGCTCGACCTTGTCACCCAGCCAGGGCTCGGGCGCCGGACCGTGCTGCTCCGCGCCGGCGGGCGCGTGCATCGACTGACGGGCTGCCGGCGCGGTCGCGCCCGACGCGATGTGCTGCTGGATATCGCGGCGCGTGACGCGGCCATGGATGCCGGTGCCCTGCATCGATGCGATCTCGAGGCCGTGCTCGGCGGCGATCTTTCGAACGAGCGGCGAGGACCGCGTGCGCAGCCGGTCTTCGAGGCCGTTGCCACCGGGTGGCGGAGAAGCGGTGCCGCCAGCGCTGGAGTGGTGGGGGGCGCCGGATGATCCGATAGTAGCTTGTGCCTTGGGGGGGGGCCCCGCGCTGGCAACCGAAGCCGCCGCCGTGTCCGGAGGAAGGGCAGGCACAGCGATCACCGCGCCTTTCTCCGTCTCCAGCCGCGCGACCACCGTTTGCACCTCTACGGTCTGTCCCTCGGTCACCAGTATTTCAATCAACACGCCAGCCGACGGCGCAGGAATTTCCGCGTCGACCTTGTCCGTGCTGATCTCGAAGATCGGCTCGTCGCGCTTCACATCGTCGCCGACCTTCTTCAACCACTTGGACAGCGTCCCCTCGGCGATGGATTCGCCCATCTGGGGCATGATGATATCAACGCGAGCCACTACGAACTCCTCTCACTCGAGTTACGCGCGGAGCGCACCCGACGCATCCGCCACAGCACGATGGTTGGAAGCAGAATGAATCCAATGCGCGCTCCCCATGTCCAATACGTCGACCAATTGCACGGCGCCCCGGTGTCCGGCTGCGCGGGACAGCCCGCAACGCTCCCCACGATCTTGGCGACCAACACCGCGATCATGCCGCCCGCCGCCAAGCCGGCGACCGCAGTCAAACAACCGATTCCAAGATAAGGCCAGACCCCATCCCCCGTCTGCCCCGCGCCGGTCTCTGGCCCATCCCGCCGATCGATCATGAGTCAGCGCGCCGCGAGGCGGCGTGCGGCAGCGACGATGGCGGCTGTCTTCGCCCGCGTCGTCACCGACCGCGGGGAGACCATCAGTACGCCGCGCTGAGCGCGTGCGTCGGATCTTCGACGCGATGGAGTGCGACGAAAAATTTCTTGACGTTGCGGTCGAGGCGACTCTCACCCATCTGGTCGGTCGCGACCTCGACGAACGTGTAGTGCCCGCCTTCGGCCTTGACGCTGAGCTTCATCGCGCCAAGCGTCCCGCCAAACGACCGCGTGCGCGCTGTGGTCGCGACGACCGTCACTCCAAGCTGGGCGAAGAAGCGATCGGCGACGACCAGCACATCGGCCGGGGCGGAATGACTACGGTAAAAGTGTCGCATGGTTATGGGATCCCGCTCTTTTCGGGGAGCACGTCCTGCATCCACTCGGTCTTCTCGAGGGGCTTCGTGGAATCGCTGTGAAATTGAATGCCGACCGCCCACTGCCCAGCCGCGACGAAGCGCAGTGTGGCGTTGTATGCGCCGATTTGCGGGGCTTTCGTGAATCCGTCGTACGTGCGCGCCCCCTCGACGGTGTTGGCGAAAATACGGCCTTCGCCCGTCTCGATCGGCTGCCCGGTCTTTCTGTCTTTCACCGTGATGGTGTACAGCACCGCTTCGCGCGCCCGAGGCGGAATGGGATCGGACGTAACCATGAACAGATAGCTTGCCGACCCCTGCCGCAGTCCCGGGTGCTTGTTGGGACCGCACGAGATCGTGCCCGCCAGCGCAACGAGGAGGCTGCCTCCGAACATGGCGTGGCGGGTCGCGACTGAGAACCGCATCAGGACTGGTAGTACTCGAGACCGAGGTGGGTGATTTGCTCTTCGCCCATCAGGTGACGCAGCGTGTTCTTCAGCTTCGTCTGCTGAATGAACAGATCGTGCTCCGGCTGCAGGCCGGGCGCCGCCATCGGGCTCTTGTAGTAGAAAGAGAGCCACTCCTGGATGCCCTTCATCCCCGCACGCTGCGCGAAGTCGCTGAACAGCGCGAGATCGAGTACGAGCGGTGCAGCGAGAATCGAGTCGCGGCAGAGGAAGTTGACCTTGATCTGCATCGGGTAGCCCATCCAGCCCACGATGTCGATGTTGTCCCATCCCTCTTTGTTGTCGCCGCGCGGCGGATAGTAGTTGATGCGCACGACGTGCGAGAATCCCTCGTAGAGCGTCGGATACGTCTCCGGCTGCAGGATGTTGTGCAGCACCGACAGCTTCGACTCTTCCTTCGTCTTGAATGACGCCGGATCGTCGAGCACTTCACCGTCGCGATTGCCAAGGATGTTGGTGGAATACCATCCAGCCAAGCCGAGCATGCGCGCCTTGATGCCGGGCGCGATGATCGTCTTCATCCATGTCTGGCCCGTCTTGAAGTCCTTGCCGGAGATCGGCACACCCTTCTCGTTCGCGAGCTGGACAAGTGCCGGAAGGTCGACCGATAGATTGGGCGCGCCATTGCAGAACGGCACGCCCTCCATGATCGCGGCGTACGCGTACAGCATCGACGGCGCGATGGCGTCGTCGTTGTTCTCCATCGCGCGCTCGAACTGCTCCAGCGTGGCGTGCTGCGGGCCCGGCTTGATGAAGATCTCGGTGGACGCGCACCATACGATGACGAGGCGGTCGCATTTGTGCTTCGCCTTGAACTCGCGCATGTCCTGGCGGAGCTGTTCGGCAAGGTCACGCTTGGTCTTGCCCTTCTTCACGTTGCCGGCGTTGATACGCGTGACATACTTGTTCTCGAACACGGCGGGCATCGGCTTGATCGCGGACAGGAAGTCTTTGATCGGCTCGAGATGCTTGTCCTCGAGCACGCCGGCTTTCTTCGCCGCGGTATAGGCGTCATCGGGAAACGGATCCCATGCGCCGAACACAATGTCGTTGAGGTCCGCGAGCGGAACGAACTCCTTGATCAGCGGCGAGCGATTTTCGGTGCGCTTGCCAAGCCGAATGGTCGCCATCTGCGTGAGTGAGCCAATCGGCTGCGTGTATCCGCGGCGGATACTTTCGACGCCCGCCATGAATGTCGTCGCAACGGCGCCGAGCCCTGGCGTGAGAATACCGAGCCGGCCCTTGGCCGCCTTGGGGGTGCTACGTCCTTCAGAAGCGGTACCTTGCACGAACTTATTCTCCTTTGAGCAAAGGGCGCGGCGCTCGACGCCGGGCAAAGAACCGCGGACGAGCCTCGGTTTCCGTGCGGGCTTCGGCGGCATCCGCTCGCGTGGTCGCCTTGTAGACGTACGCCACACGCTGGATCACGGTGATCCAGGCCGTAATGGTCAGAACGACGATGATGATAGCCAGCGGCCATCCATTGAAGAACAACCCGAAGAGCGCCTGCGGGGCTGCCATGAGCACGACGCGCTCGGGTCGCTGCAGCAGGCCGACCTTTGCGTCGAGACCGAGCGCCTCGGCGCGCGCTCGGGTGTACGACGTGAGGAACGCGCCCATGAGGCCAAGAAGCGCGGTGATCATGAGCGGAACGCTGCCGTGCACCGAGCTCGTTGCGTAGAACACCGCGAGCCCACCGAGCACGAACCCGTCGGCCAAGCGATCGAGCGTGGAATCGAGAAACGCCCCGAACGTGGAGCTCTTGTTGGAGCGTCGCGCAACCGTGCCGTCGAGCACATCGAACAGCGCGGTGAGCGAGAGAAACCACCCGCCAGTCTTGATGTGACCGGTAGCGTAGATGATTCCGCCTGTCACCGTGCAGAGCGTCCCGAACACCGTGATGCTGTTCGGATGCACTCCGCGCTTCACCAGCCAGTCAGCGACTGGGTCGATGAGCCGCAAATAGGCGTTTTTGACCCAGTCGGGGAGAAGCTTCATGCGGCTCCGAAGCGCACGGAGGTCCCGCAGCCGAACCATCGCGCAGCGGTGACGTATGTCGGAAAAGCGAACGGGCCGGAGAGTGGGCTCCGGCCCGGAAAGCTATTCGGGGTCACAGGCACGAGCAACCAGCGCGCGGCCATCGGCGACAGCCGCGCGCGGTTGCTCGTGCCGTCAGGGTACGCTCCAAAGAAACATTCCCGAGAGGCCCACGTTGCGGCTCTGATACGTGCGCGAGCCGTCCACCGTGACAGCCTTGAACGTGACATTGCTTCCGCTGGCGACGCCCTGCACGGGGATCTTCTCCACCGTGTTCGCCGGCACCTGGCGGAGGAACAGCTCACCGCTGCCGGACGGCGTGACATACACGTTCACCGCCTGACTCAAATTATTGGTGACCTGGACAGTCTGGTCGGTGGTCGTGGTTGGCGCCGTGCGCACCTCGACCTGCCTGCCGCTGCAGGCGCCGACGGAAACGGCAAGGGCGAACACCGAGAGTTTCAACGCTTTCATGAACGGCTCCTTGCGGGAATACAAACGGATGGAACAGCACACCAGACCGCTATGCGCAAGACCTATGCGCGGAGCATGGAGGTTATCGATAGAGACGAAACCGCGCCACTTTTCGCGTCCACTCGGCGACGGCGTCGTCGTCGCCGGCGACGACGACGTCCGGGTCCTCGCCGCGCAGCAGCGCCTCGCGCATCCGCGGCCGCCCAAAGCGATCGTCGAACGTCGCCCCGCGTACCACGAACGAATCGGGAGACGCACGGCCAACCGCCCACAGCAGTGCCGCGCCAGTTCGGCCCGGCGCAAAGCGATTCCGGTCCGTGACCACGATGCGTACCCCGCGCACTTCACGTCCCGCGAACTTTCCATCGCCCGGAGCCTGTGGGGTGAAATCGCTCCGCTCGAATCGGACGCCGGGAAGGCCACGCCGCTGGAGTAGTGCGACCACACTGTCGGCGCGCAGCCATGGTGCACCCACACGCTGGAACGCGTCGGCGGTTCCTCGGCCAACGCTCAAGTTCGTCCCTTCGAAGGCCACGAGCGCCGGATAAATGGTTGCGCTCGCCAAAGTGGGAAGGTTTGGTGACGGACGCACCCAGGGCAGACCGGTCTCATCGAACCATAGGGCACGGCGCCAGCCACGCATGGGAACGACATGCAATGCGGCGCCAATTCCGAGATCCGCATTGAAGAAGAGGGCGAGCTCGCCCATGGTCAGACCGTGTCGCAGCGGAGCTGGATACAGCGCGTACGCCCGACCGGGCTTCGTGCTCGTGTGTTCCCTGGCATTGGCGAGCGCGCCATCGAGCACCGGCCCATCGATGTGCATGCCGTTCAGCGGATTCGGACGGTCGAGGACGACGATGGGGATCTGGTTGCGCGCCGCGGCGCGCATCGCATAGACCACGGCACCCACGTACGTCCAGGTGCGCGTGCCGATGTCCTGGAGGTCCACGACCAAGACGTCGAGCCCCTTGAGCGTGCTGTCTGGCGGCGCGATGGTCGTGTTGGTGTAGAGCGAATGCACGGGCAGACCACTGCGCGCGTCGATGCCGCTCGCCAGATTCTCCCGGTCTTCCGTTCCCCGTATGCCATGCTCAGGAGAAAAGAGCGTGACCAATTGCACACCAGCGGCACGCGCGACATCGTCACGCAGCCGCTCGATGTCCGACACACCCTTCTCGTCGACACCCGTTTGGTTCGTGATCAATCCCACGCGCTTCCCGCGAATGAGCGCGAGGCTGTCCGTGAGCAGCACGCTGATGCCGGGTTGCACGGTCTCCGGCGATGGACGGCGCGGCTCCGGCGCCACGGCGCAACCCATGCTCAGGAGTCCGACCATCATGCCACGGCACGCGTGGGTCCACTTCACCGTATGAGTGCGATGCATTCTCGCCGTCCTCTGTCGTTGAGCGTTTTGCGCCTCGTCAATCTTGTCGCGTGCACCGCACTCGCGCTCGCACCGCAGGACCTCGCGGCGCAACGTGCTGCGCGCGCGCGCACGACTGGCCACGCCACCGTGCACGACTCGCTCCACCGCGCGCTGAAGGAGATCCTTGACCGGGCGGTGAGCGACAGCGCCTTTCCCGGAGCGATCGCGATGATCGGCAACCATGCTGGTCCGATCGTCACGGTCACCGCTGGCCATCTCGACTGGGCCCGCTCCCCGCGACCAACGACCACGACCCTTTGGGATCTCGCGTCGCTCACCAAAGTGGTCGGCATGACGTCGGCCATGATGCAGCTCGTGGAGCAAGGCCGGATCGTGCTGGACGCACCGGTTCAGCGATATCTCCCCGAATGGACCGGCGCGAACAAGGATCGCGTCACCGTCCGCCACCTCATCACGCATCAGTCGGGGCTTCCGGCGTTCAAACAGTATTTCAAGAGCAACGTCTCGGCGGACTCGACCCTTCGATTGTTCTACACGACGCCACTCGATACTCTGCCCGGGGTTCGCATGGTCTACAGCGACATCGGCGCGATCCTCCTGGGCCAGATCATCGAGCGGGTGAGCACGCAGTCGCTCGACGCCTATCTCGCGACGCGTGTGTTCGCGCCGCTGCGCATGTACAGCACACGATATCGGCCCCCGCGGAGTCTCCGCGCGCTCATCGCACCGACGGAGATCGACCCGTGGCGCGGACGACATCTCGTAGGTGAGGTGCATGACGAAAACGCGTTTGCCCTGGGTGGCGTATCGGCGCATGCCGGGCTGTTCAGCACTGCTCGCGATCTCGACCGGTTGGCGCGCGCGTATCTCAGCGGGGGCGCGCTCGATGGAGCGCGGCTCGCCCGAGCGGCGACGATCCAGCAATTCACGACCGTCGCCGACTCCACGTTCTCGAGTCGGGCCCTGGGCTGGGATACGCCGAGTGAGAACAGCTCGGCGGGTCACTTCGTGAAGCGGCCGGCGTTCGGCCATACCGGATTCACGGGGACGTCGCTCTGGATTGCACCACAACATGACCTGTACGTTATGCTCCTCACGAATCGCGTGAATCCCACGCGCGACCACAGCAGGATCGGTCCCGTGCGGGTTGCCGTCGCCGATGCGGCCATGCGAATGTTGCACCCTGCAGTTGTCGCTGCGATCGAAGCACGTCCGTCGTCGACCTCTCCCTCTCCCAAAGAGCGT
>JANMAY010000423.1:0-22480 GCA_031360095.1 Gemmatimonadaceae bacterium | reverse complement strand
CTGCCCAAGGCCACGATCGTCGGTCTCGATCTTGGCGGGGCGATCGCCCTGCGGCTGGCCGCGAGCCGCCCCGAGCGCGTCGAGCGACTCTTTCTCGTCAACCCGATCGCGCTCGACGAGATTCCGGCGGGAGACGTCACATCGCTGCAGCGCAACACCGCGCGTTTCGCGTTTCGCGCCAGTCGTGGGATTCTTGGCGCGGCGCCAATCCTCGGCGAGGTGCTCAAGCGCAGCGTGTCCGACGAGTCGCACATGCCGGACAAGCTCGTCGCCCGCTACCTCGCGCCGTTCGTGGGGGAGGAGGGTCTTAACCACCTCCTACTGTTGGCCCGCTCTATCGATGACGAGGACATGGAGGACGCTGAGCTGGGCTCTCTGCCGCAGCCGACGCTGATCGTGTGGGGCGATCAGGATCCGTGGGTCGGCCCCAAGTTCGCCGATCGATTGTCGGACACGATTCCCGGCAGCCGTCTGGTGCGCCTGCCAGGCATTGGGCGACTCGTGCCCGAAGAATCACCGGACACCGTGGTGTCGCTGCTCCTCGAGTTCATCGGCGCCGCAGCGCTTCAGAACTGAGCCGCGTAGCACGAGAGCGAAGATCGACTCCCGAACTGGGAGATTGACCTTCCCGATGTTATATTGATAAAACTTTCACTCTCATCCGAATACATGGCCAAGCCGCAGAAAAATACAGGTTCGCGTCGGTACGCAGGTCCCGCCGAACCTTCTCCGTTCGAGCAAGCACGAGACGAGTTGTTCCAGCATATCATGCGGTGTGGGGTCGTTGGCGCCGATGCAGAGCACGTCGAGGAGTGGTTCGCCGAAACGATCAAGTACATGACTGAGCGGTTCCCCGAGCTCAGCGAGCAGCAGATCACGGAGCTCAAGACACTCGGCATGCGCTTCGCGCAGCCCCCCAAGACTCGCGCTGAGGCAGACGAAGCGTCGGCCGCGTAGTCTCGGACTCTTTCTCTGAAGGGCTGTCCTCAATGCATCGAGGCAGCTCTTTGTTTTTGATGCCTACCGCATCCGCTCTCCGCCCCAGCGAATTCCCGCCCCCACGCGCACGCCTCCGCCAAGTCCGAGCTGCAGCGCGGGCGCCCAGCCGCCTCGCGCACGCGGTCCCTCGAGATCCATGAGCGCGAGAAGATACGGACGCACGCGATCCCCCTCCCGCGCGCGCACGCTCACTCCTCCGCCCACGGACAACCCCCATCGCGCCTGACGAAAGGGGTCGAGGAGAAATCTGGCCGTGACGTCGACGCGGCCAGCCGCGTGCGGAAAGCCCGCTTCATCATCAACGCCTCCGGCGGCAAGCAGGCCAATGCGAACGTAGTAGCCGGCGGGGATATTCACGCCGATTCCGCCCTCGAGTGCGGCGTAGTGCGCCACGAGGGCATCCACCCGCACCTCAGGCTGCACGCGCGACTCCTGCGCGTGCGCCGTGGTGCCAGAAGCGAGCACGCACCCCAGCACGGCTGCGAACGCCGCGCGCCATGCCATCACGTCGCGCGGGCGCGCCAGAGCGCGAGTGTGTAGTCCGCGATGGCCAGCGTCGACGACAGCGCGAGAGCGACGAGCAGAATGGGTACGGCGCGCGGAACAGCCAACACCGCAGCAAGTGTGAGCAGTTGCACCACCGTCACCACCTTGCCGAGCACGCGAGCCTTGAACTCGATTGGCCGCAGCCACGGAATGAGCCGCGCGACGAGAAAGCCGACGGCCGTCGCGAGATCGCGCATGATGAGCACGAAGTACGCCGATGTCGACAGCATTCCGGTGAACAGGAACGTCGCCACGACGGTGAGCACGAACACGCGGTCGGCGATGGGATCGAGCAGGGCGCCCCACCGCGACGTGGCGTGTACGCGACGCGCGAGCCAGCCATCCAGGAAATCGGTGATGGCGGCCACCCCGATGAGACCCACGCGCGCCTCCGCTGCACCAGTGGCGACGAATCCCGCCGCGAGCACGAGGCGGGAGCAGGAAAGAATGTTCGGCAGGCTGCCGAGCGTGCGGCGCGGAGGCATGAGCGGAGAATGATAACCTCCAGCACTTCCGGCTTGCCTCACTCTCCACCCAGCCCTAACCTTTGCGCTCCCTATCGCCGCTCGCCCATCCGCGAAGCCTCCGCCGCATGCCCGACACCAAATCCCTGCTCAAGAACGTCGCCATCTTCAAGGATCTCGACGACAACGAGATCGCCGAGATCGCCGAGGTGTGCCGTGAGGAGAAGTACGTGAGCGGGGAATACATTTTTCGCGAAGGGGAGAACGGGAATCGGCTCTATCTCATCGTCGAGGGCGACGTGCGCATCAGCCGCGACGTGCCCGGAAGCGGCGAGGAAGCACTTGCGGTGCTCAAAGTCGGGGCGCTGTTCGGTGAGATGGCGGTGTTCGATCGCAGCGAGCGCTCCACGCACGCCATTTCCAATGGGGGCACCACCGTGCTGACCATCACGCGCCCGGACTTCGAGATGCTGCTCGACTTCAACCGGGAGATGGCGTACAAGGTGCTCTGGTCGGTCACTCGCGTCCTGTCGGCGCGGCTGCGCAACACGAACGACTCGCTCCGGTCGTTCCTCGCCATGTCGATGTTCTGAGGATTCTCTCTCGCTGGCCCGGTCTTCGCTTATGCATGACATCTTGGCGCATGTGAGTGCCGACCTCACCGGCGTGGGTTCGGGCGCCTTGCGCGATGCCCCACTACTGAGCGGACTCTTGATCGCGGCGGCGGGCGCTGGGGGGTTGAACGCCGCCGGGGCGCCGATCGTGCGAAGTACGGCGAGCGGCGGCGTGTCCGCTGTCCTTCTCCTCGATCCCTGTCATGTGAGCATTCATTCCTTGCCGGAACGCGGGCTGGCGCTGGTCGACGTCATTGCGCGCGACGAATCCGACGCGGCCAAGGCGCTCGACGTCTTCGTGCGCCGGCTCGCCCCCGCCGCCGTCACCAGCAACACGCGGACGCGCGGCTGAGATGCGCGCGTTTCTTCCGCTGGTCCTGCTGCTGGGCGGCACCATCATCGTCATCTGGGACATCGTCATCACCGGGCGCATTGCGCAGGTCAAGACGCTGCCGCGCGGGTTCGTGGTGCTCACGGGCCTTGCCGGATTTCTGCTGCTTCCTTCCCTGGTGATCCATCTCGCCACCTCGAACGCCGTGACCGGGCGATCGGTGACGGCGGTGGACTGGCTCTGGCCGGCCACCACGGTGCTGTTCGCCGGTCAGGCGCTCTACGCGGCGACGCGGCGCCTGGTGAATCCATTTCTTGGATTCTTCATCTCGGTGTACGACCTGATCGCCGCACTCGATGCGGTGCTGCGCTACATCGCGTCGCGCGGCACGCCGCTGCCCGGCGTGGCGCTCCTCTTTCTCGCGGCGACGAGCGGCGCCTTCGCGTATCTCACACTCTCGGCGACGGTCATCATCGCGTCGCCCTTCCACTTTCTCGTTCCCATTACCGCGCCTGCGTTTCCGGCGCTGCGACCGTGGGCGCGCACGTTCCGGTTCGGACTTGCGGTTGTCGCCGCCACGTGGATCGTCGTGATCTTTACGCGCTTGGCGCCGGCCGACCAGGCTGTGAACTCGTACGGCATCCATGATTCGCGGACCGAGAAGCTGCAGGAACGTCCCGGCAGCGATTTCGACATCGGCCTCAAGCTCTTCCCCGATCTCGACGGGGGGCCGTCACCGGTCGCCATCAAGAACGATCTCGCGCTCGCCGATACGCTCGGCGTGACGGTCGTGAACGTCACCGTGATTCCCGAGCTGATGGATCGCGCCGCGTTGGATTCGCTCGCGCGCACGCTCGAGCTGCTGCGTCGCGACAGCACGCAGCTCATCGTCACAATGGGCTACGAGCGCGGGCTCCTTCCACTGGCGGGCCGCAATTTCAGCGAGCGGCGTCGACTCGCCGCCATCGCACCAATCGTGCGGCGCCTGCGTCCCGATATCCTGCTGCCGGCGCAGGATCCGTTCGACGCCGGCACGCGCGCCGCCGGTCAGCGCACTCCGCAGTTCTGGCAGGACTATCTCACCCGCGCATCCGCGGAAGCAAAGCGCGCCGATCGGCGAATCCGCATCGGTGTCTCGGCGTCGACGTACGATGGGCGCGACAGCACCCTGTACGCGTGGGCGGCCAAGGAGGGCTCACCCATCGACGTGCCGGGCTTCACCCTGTTCCCCACGGCGTCGGGCGTGCGCACCCTGGATGCAGCACGCGGTGCGGCGGACCGGTGGATGCGCGAGTCCGGCTCGACGAAGGATCACTGGGTGTACGCCGCGGGTGGCTATCCCGAAGCGCACGGCGAAGCGAGCCAGGAGCGAGCGGTGTGGGCAGCACTCGCTTGGGCGACGACCCGGCCGATGATCAAAGGCTTGATCGTGTCGGAGGCGGGAGATTACGGAAGCATCAACGGCATTCGCGCAGCGGACGGACACCTCCGCCGTGTGGCATACGCGATCATGCGCGCGATGAAGGGACTGCGGGAAACCGCCGCGCCGGATACGACGATTGCAGCCCGCCCCCGCCCACCTGCGCCGATCGTCGTCGACACGGCGAAGAGTAAGAAAAAACCGGCGAAGGCCGCGGTTCGCCGGTCGTGAGCGAGCGCAGTTACACGCTCTTCGACACGCCGCGGATGATTCCTTCCACGCGCCGAGTCTCGTCGAAGTAGGTGTTCGCGACCGCCTGCATTTCAGCGGCGGTCACCGCGCGCACCCGCGTCTCGAACGCCGCGAGCTCGCTCAGATCACCGAACAGATACGCGTCGACCATGTCGCCCAACACCGCTGCGCCACTCTGCTGACGGATGGCGTGTGTGCCGACCGCGTAGGTCTGCGCCTGTTCCAGTTCCTTCGGCGTCACCGGCGCCGCGCGCAGCTTGCCGAACTCGGCGAGCAATCCCCGGCGTGCGATCTCTTCTTTTTCAGGCGACGTCGCGATGTATGCGACGAACGCGCCGGCGAGCGATCGCTCACTGGCGAACGCGTGCACGGTGTATCCAAGCGACTGCTTGTCGCGCAGCTCGTCGAAGAACCGGCCGCCCAGTCCACTGGCGACGCCGGCGATCATCCCCACCGCAAACCGCGCGTCGTCGCGGCGAGACGGACCGGGAAAGAGCAGTGCGAGCGCCGTCTGCGCTTTTTCGCGCTGCTCGACACGCTGCACCACGGCCGCGGGCCACGCTGGCGCGGCGAGCGGAGCGACGTCCCCGCCGATCAGCGCATCGAAACGCGCCGCCATGAGCTCGGCCAGCTCGTCGGGATCCGCATCGCCGACGATCGCAAGCACCGTTGGCCCTTGGAGAAAGTGCTCGCGATGCCATGCTCGCAGGCGGCTCGCCGAGATCGCGGGGAGCGTCGTCTCGTCGCCGCTCACCGGAATGCCGTACGGGTGTCCCGCGAACGCTGCGGCTGTCGCCAGCCGCACGGGGTAGCGATACATGTCGTCGCGCAGCGCAGCGAGGTCGGAGAGTGCGATCGTGCGTTCCGTCTCGAGCGCATCGTCCGGAATCGTCGGCGCCTGCGCGACGTCCCCGAGCAACGCGATGGCTTCCGCAGCCGAGCGCGAGGGAACGCTGATGCTCCAACCGAAGCTTTCGCTTGCCGCGCCACCCGTTACGCTGCCGCCGAGCAGCTCTCCCTCTTCCGCGATCTGGTCGGCTGAGCGGGTTGCGGTGCCTTTGAGTGCACACCGCACGAGCATGGTGGTGAGCCCGCCTTCAGATGCCGGTTCCTCGCGCGCGCCGCCGAGCGCATAGACGCCCGCGTACACCAGCGCGCCGGACTTTCGGCGCACGAGCAGGGGAACGCCGGACGCCGTGCGATACACGCGCACTCCGCTTTCTTCCCGCTCGAATTGCAATCGGGAATTCGGCGCGGCGGCGGCAGGCGTTGGCAATGTCGGTTGAACGACGTCGGCCCGCGGTGCGGCATCGAGCATGACGCGCATCGCGGTGGCGTTCGCGCCGACCTGCGGCGTCCCGTCGGGCCGGTAGAGGACGATCGCGGCCTGATCGGGATCGAGAAACTGGCGCGCCAGCGCGTGCAGCACGTCGGGCGTGACCGCGAGCGCACGCGCGAGATAATCATCACCGGACCGCCAATCGCCGAGCGCTTGCCATTCCGCGAGGTAGTTGGCCTGTCCTTCCATGTCTTCGAGCCGGCGTACCCAGCGTGACTCGTACAATCGTTTGGCGCGCACAACCTCGACGTCGGTGACACCTCGCTCGAGCAGCGCCCGGAGCTGCGCCCAGATCGCCTGCGCCGCGTCGGCCGCGCGCTCCGGCGGCGTCTCGGCATGCACGACGAACACGCCGAGCGATGTTGGTGTGTAGTCATACGCGGAAACGGAGGTCGCGAGCTTCTTCTCACGCACGGCGCGATACAGCCGCGAAGCACGTCCTCCGCCGAGGATCATCGCGAGGATGTCCAGCCCGGGCGTGGCATCGTGCAGTGTGCCCGGTGTGCGCCATCCCATGGCGAGCTGCGTCTGTCCAATGTCGCCGCTCCATTCGCGATAGCGAAATCCGGCGACTCCTTCTTCAGCGGGACCCGGTGAGTACGTCGGCGTTCCGCCGGCAAGGGCGCCGTAGCGCTCGGTGACCTGCCGGATCACGTCGTCCGGATCGACGTCGCCGACGATGCACAGCACGGTGTTTCCGGGATGGTAGAAGTTGCGATAGAAGGAGAGCATCGCGTCGCGCGTGAGCGCGCGCAGCCCGGGCTCACGCCCGATGCGCCAGCGGCGAATGCGGTGCTGATCGTGCAGCAGCTCGTACAGCGTTTCGGTTGCGACGGCGCCCGGATTGTCGGACTTGCGCTTCGCCTCTTGAATGATCACCTCGAGCTCGCGCCCAAGCTCATCGGCGTCGATGAGCGAGTTGGCGTACGCATCGAACTGCACGTCGAGTCCGGTGGCAAATCCCGAGGACGGCAGCACCGTGTAGTAGACGGTGTGATCGTAGATCGTTGCGGCGTTGAGGTAGCCGCCAACGGATTTTGTCTCGCGCGCGATGTCACCCACGCCGCGCCGCGCCGTGCCCTTGAAGAACATGTGCTCGAGTACATGCGCTATGCCGACGACGTCGTCGGTCTCGTCGAAGTAGCCGGCCTTGACGTAGGTCACGATCGCGACGACGGGCGCCGACCTGTCGCGGCGAACGAGCACCGTGAGGCCGTTGGGGAGGACCGTGTGGGTGATGGTGCTTGGATCGAGCGAGGTTTGGAGGCCTGTCATTTTCATCGATGTCGAGTGTGGCCGCCAACTGACGGTACCGCAGCACCGTCATTTCGTGAAGCTAGTTCGGAACGGCGTGCACGGTGGAGATTCTACCGCAGAGACGCAGAGGTCGCCGAGGACTGCGTAACAACAACAAACCGAATGATTGAAGAGGCGGAACCACCAGAGAATGGCAAGTTGCAAAAAAAATTTGCCATTTCATGCGTTTTTTGCTCTTTCCCAAATATTTCTTCAACTGCAGTTCCGCTTCTCATGCAGTCCTCGGTGACCTCTGCGTCTCTGCGGTAGCATTCGCTGTTCTGGTTCTGCTATACAATCGCCAACCGTCGATACCGCAGCACCACCAGCCCGAGGAGATACGCCACCAATCCGTAGCCGGCATACCACTGCAGCAGGTTCCATGGAATCGCATCGCCTTTCGCGACTGCGGAGTAGATCTCCGAGGTCCGATCCAACGGTGGCAGCAGATACAGCAGCTTCGCGAATGGCGATGTCGATGCGCCGTAGCGCGACCAGAGATAGCTCGCGGCAACGGTCACGCTCACCAGCGACAGCCAGTCCCACCGCGCCGCCGCGGAGAGCAGAAACGCGATGCCGGCGTAGAGCAGAAACATCAGCGCGAGCGCCTGCACGAGCGGCACGCTCAGAATAGGAAACACCAGCGCGCCGTAAATCAGCGTCATCACCACGGCGACGACGAGAAATCCGGCCCAGTGAATCACGAACGCCTGACCGTAGTATCGCGACGGTGAAATTGGCTTCGAGAAGAGGAAGCGGTAGAAGCCCTGCTTGCGATCGTTGGCAACGATCCCATTCATCGCGAACAGCGCGCCAAGAAACACGACGACGCCGAGGAAGCTGCGCAGGAACAGCTCGTTGAAATCGTGCATCAGCACCGCACGCGCTGCGTCCACCCCACCCCACCTCGCAATCAGCTTCGGTGGCAGCGTGTCCATGTTGCGCTTGAGACCGGGAAGCATTGGCGCGACGGTGAGATAGGCGAAGAGCGAGGAGACGATGAAGGTGGGCGCACCCCGATCCAGCAGATAGTCGCGAAACTGCCACAGTCCGTACGCACCAACGCGGCCTCGGCGATCGGCCCGGCTCGACGCGACTGGGGCTGTCACGACGGTTCCTCCTTCGCACCAACCGCCTCGCGAAATTGCTGCTCGAGGGCGGAATGCACCGGATACAGCGCGTTCACGAGCGCTCCTTCGGCGATCAGCGCGCCGACACCGAGGTTGATGACGTCGAGCGAAATGCCCGTGAGCTCGAACTCTCCGCGCCCGAGCGCGCGCGCAGACGGAAAATGCTCGACCACACGCTCCTCCCCTCGCGTGACGACGATCCGATACGCAGCGCCTTCCACGACGTCGCGCTCGGTTGCGCGCACATCGACGATCCGCTGGAGCCGGCCGCGATCGATGATGCCGACGCGATCCGCCAGCCGCGCAAGCTCGTCGAGATTGTGCGAGGCGATGAGAATGGTGCGATCTGGGCGCCGAAGCAGCGTCACGATGTCGCGGAAGCGCTGCGTCCACACGGGATCGAGTCCATGCGTCGGCTCGTCGAGCACGATCACCCGCGCGTCGGACAACAGGGCCTGCGCAAGTCCAAGCCGCTGCAGGTTTCCCTTGGAGAGCTGGCGCACGCGTTTCGATTTATGCTCCTCGAGCCCGAGCTGCGCGATGGCCGCCTGCACGCGCGTTCCGAGCTCGGCCGACGGCACGCCGGAAAGCAGCGCGTAGCGGTGCAGCGCCGCCGTTACACGCCAAGCGGCCGGAATGTTCACGAGCTCGGACAAATATCCCACACCGCGCGTTTCGACGTAGCGCCTCGGCTCGAGGCCGTCGATCGCCACCTCGCCCTCGGTGGGACCGAGGAATCCGAGCAGGAGTGAGATCAGCGTGCTTTTGCCGGCTCCGTTTGGTCCCGCCAAACCGAAGACCTCTCCCTCGCGCAGCTCGAGCGAGAAGTCAACCAGGGCGGGCACCACGCGCCCGACACCCAAGACGGCGCGGTAGCTCTTGCTGACGTGCGAGAAGGAAATCACAAGCGGTGCGCGGCGCGCGGCGGACGACCTAGGGGCGCGGCGCCCCCCCACCCGTCATCGGCACCTGCGGGTTGGAGTACACCGGCGCTTGTCCCGGCACTTGTCCGGGCATGCTGCCCGCTGCGGGCATGCACGACGACCACGCCCCATCCCCCGCGGTTCGAATCCACTTCGCACCTTCGTCGAGCCTGCCCAATCGCACGAGGCTGCAGCCGAGAAATCCTTGAGAAAGCCGGTCGCTGCCGTCGGCTTTGATGGCGCGCACGTAGAAACTGCGCGCACCGTCATAGTTCTGCTGCGCAAACAATGTCGCCGCGAGCTCGCGCAGCGCCGGCCCATTGTTCGGTCCGAGCTGCACAGCCTTCACTGCGTTGGCGTTGGCGTTGTTCAGGTTGCCGCGCTCCCGTTCCATGCGCGCGAGATAGACGTGCGGCATCGGATCCGTTGCGTTGTCGGTCGCTGCTTTGCGAAACGATCCCTCCGCCGCCTCTCGGCGACCCTCTCGATAGGCCGTGATCCCCTGGTCCATTGCCGCACTTCCACCGCGCCCAGCCAATGCAAGCCAGATCAAGGCGACGACAACGACCAACCCGACAATGCCGAGCACCGGGATCATCCAGGCAGGCCGGCTTGTCGGCGTTGGCACCGAAGTCACCGTGCGCGCACTGGCCGGCTCGTCGACTGGCGCGTGCGCCGCGGCAGCGTGCATCGCCGCAGTGGGCGCCGCGCGCGCCGAGTCATCGCCCATGAGGCCTGCCTCGAGCTTCAGGAATGCGTCGCGGACGGAGTTCACGTCGGCGTCGGTTGGCGTATAGTCAGTGCGGCCGGCGCGCTCACGCGCCGCGTGGAACTCCGCCAGGGAGTTCGCCTGTTCGAGCGTGAGGAAGTGTCGTTGACGCAGCTCGCGGATCAGCATCTGTCCCGCGAGCGCCGATCCGCCGATCAACGACCGCAGGCCGGTCTCGACCGCGCCCCACGCTTCGATGATGTCGGCGGCGAGATCTTCCTTATCGCGCGTTGCGCTCAGGCGCGCCACAATGGGGCGCGCCGAATGCACCGCGTCGAGCGCGGCGCGCTGCGAACCGCCGGTCATTGGACGATGCGCAGAAGCCCTGCGTCCGCGCTCGCGCGAACGAACAACTCGGCGTCGTGCGTCGGCACCCGGACGCCCGTGTCCCGAAAAGTGCGCTTCGCCGCCCGCGTCATGAAATCAACCAGCGACCCGTCATGCGACGCTTCCATATCTCCGTCTCGCAATGTGCGCACGATCTCCTCCCACGAACCCGTGACCTGCCGACCTTCCCGCGTCAGAATCTCGTGCACCTGGAACTCGATGTCCTGCGGTGCCGAAGGATTCTCCGCTCTCGTGCCCGCGAGGGAGGAAAGAAGCGTGCCGAACAACTCGAGTTGGCCCCGCGCAACCTCCACGTCGCCGCCACTCTCGCCGGCCACGGCGCCGTCCACCTCGATGAACAGCTCGTCGATGTCGTCCAGCTCCCCGCCAAGCTCCGTGAGCCTTTCCTCCCACGGCTTTAGGTCCTCATCGTGCTCATCGAGCTTGTAGGCGGCGCGCTTGAGCTCGATCATTCGCCAGATCCCGAGCTCGTCCCAGTGATCCTCGGTGCTCGTGCGCTCGAAGTGATAGAGCGCGGCATCATAGTCCCCGCGATCGTAAAGGATGTTCGCGAGATAGATCCGCGACTCGGCATGCTCGTTGTCGGCCTGGAGTGAGCGGCGCAGCGATGCGATCGCTGCGTCGTCATCGCCCAGCCGATGCTGCGCATAGCCGACGCAGGCGATCGCTTCCGCACTCTCTGGCGCCTGCTGCACAGCCACCTCGAAAAACTCCTGCGACGCTCCGAACAGCTCCTTTCGGTCGCGTGTCGAGGCCTCACGAAAGAGCGCGCGCCCGCACTGGAGCATCAGATCGAGATCATCGGCGTAGCCGAGCTCGAGTGTACGACGGAAGCACCGCAGCGCTGCGTCCTCGAGCCCGAACTTCAACAAGGTCTCGCCCAGACCGGCAAGCGCGTCCTCGTGCTCTGGCTCCAGGACAAGCGCCTCCTCGAAGCTCCGGCGCGCCCAGGCGTATTCCTCGCGCGCGAGACGGGCGTAACCCACGCCAATGTGCAGCTCTACCGAGTTGGGGTAGAGCGCCAGCCCCTCGCGAAGGACGCTCAACGCGTCGTCGTACTGCCCTACGTTGTAGAGCTGGTGCGCACGCTCGTCGTACTCTTCGGAGCTCAGGAACGGATTGGCCATGGGTCGGGAAGCCTCCTGCTCGTGAGGGATGACCAATTGTACCATTCAGCGACAGACAAGTTCAACGGCTTGGCGCCCACTTCATGAACTGAAAAAGCGCATCCGGCGTTCCAGTGCGTCCAGGTCAAGTTTTCACACCTTCGGCGTGGGCTACAGCGATCTGTGCCGCGAGCGCGGCGTTGTGCTCGAGCAACCCGAGATTCGCGGCGAGCGACTGCCCACCCGTGGCGCGAAGCACCGCTTCCAGCAGAAACGGCGTGACCGCTGCACCGCAGATTCCCAGACTTTGCGCCTCGCCAAGCGCCGTGCCCACAGCCGAGTCCACGAGGTCCTGCGCGAGTGCGACGTTCGATGGCGGTGGCTGCACGACGAGCGTCGCCTGAGAGCGGCCGAGCCGGCGCGCGGCACGATGGATGTCCGCGACCTCGCTCGCGGTGTCCGCGCGCGCCGTGAGCCGAAGCCCGGTGCTGCGCGTAAAAAATCCGGGCAGCTCGTCGGTGCCGTAGCCGATGACCGTGACCCCAAGCGTCTCGAGCCGCTCCAACGTGGCCGGTAGATCAAGGATGGATTTCGCCCCCGCGCACACCACGACCATTGGCGTGCGCGCCAACTCCGCGAGATCGCCTGATTCATCATACGGCGCGCCGCGATGCACTCCGCCGATCCCCCCGGTGGCGAAGACGGCAACCTCCGCTGCGGCGGCGATGCAGAGCGACGCGGCAACAGTCGTCGCTCCGTCGGCACGCTGCGCGATGGCCACGGGCAGATCGCGCGCCGCAACTTTTCGAATGCCGTCTCGGGCGAGGAAGCGATCGAGCTCGTTGGCATCCAGGCCCAACGTCGCCACGCCGCGGACGACCGCCGTGATTGCCGGCATCGCACCCGCCCGCACGACCGCCTGGATCATGCGCTCGGCGGCCTCGCGGTTGTGCGGAATGGGCAGACCCTGCGCGAACACCGAGCTTTCCAGGGCGACGATGGGTCGGCCGGCGGCGAGTGCTTCAGCCACCGGCGCCAACACTCGCACCCCGAATCGTTCGCTCAGGGCGCCGCCGGAGGTAGAGGTCGTCTGGGCCACGCAGCCGCAATCGCTTTGCCCATGTGTGCCATCGTTATGTGCGCCTCGGCATCGATGACATACCGTTTGTCGACGTTCTCCTTCGTGAGCACACATACCGCCACACGCGACTGGAGCGGAAACAGTGCGCACTCGGTGCGCGACTGATCGACGTCGCCCGTCTTGTGCGGCACCTCGAGATCTTCGACGAACCGCTGCAGCTTCCCGTAGTCCTCATTGTGCGCCAGGATGTCGAGCATCGTGCTGTCTGCCTTTGGACTGACGGCTTTGCCATCGGCGAGCAACGCGAACAGGCGCGTCATCTCGTTGGGTGTCGTGACGCCAAGACCATACTTCACCGAACTGTCGATCGCCACACTCGCGATGCGCAGGAAGACCTTGGCGTGCACCTTCGTGTGCGGCAGGCCGAGCTTCTCCATCTTTTCCCACACGCGGCGAATGACGATGCGGTCGAGCAGAAGATTCGTGGCCGTGTTGTCGCTGAGCGTCGTCATCAGCCACGCCGCGTCGCGCACGGTGATGATCGCGTTGTCGTGGAGGAACTGCAGCTGTCCGGCACCGGGCACCTTGTCGATCTTGAGCAGGGTGAGCTGATCGTCGAGGTGCAGCTGGCCCTTTTCCACGAGATCGAACACCGTGACGAGGATCGGCACCTTGATGAGACTCGCCGTCGGAAATGTCTCGTCGCCACGGCGCTCGAAGCGCTCACCGGTGTCGAGGTTGTGGACCGTGTATCCCACGACGCCGTGGTGCGCGCCCGCGAGTGAATCGAGCGTGCGGTGCAGCGCAGCGGTGTCGGCGCGCTGAAAGGCGGTCGGCCGTGATGCGGTTCCTTGCCCCGACGCGCATCCCGGCGCCGCGAGCAGCATCAGCAGGGCGACGTGGCGCCCGAGCGTTGTCTGCGCTGAGCGACGTCGAAGGCTCACCGCGACTCGTGCGGCTCGGCGTCAGGTAAGTCTTCCGCGCGCAGCGAGTCGAGCAGATCGCGCTCCTTGGACGTCGGGTCGTACACGGCGACGATTTTGATCACTTCGCCGGTATAGGCGTCGAACGTTTTCACCTTGCCCTGCGACACACGTATCTCATGCCCATCCTCGAATCGCAGGATGACGGTAGGGTGATCGATGTTGACGTACGCCTTGCGGAGCTTGGTGGGAGCGGGAGGCATGCCGGCCGGAATGGAGTCACGTGACGATGAGCTTTTCGTCAGTGTAGCGCCTCCACGTCTCTTGCGCGAGGATGTCGTCGATCGATCGCACGACGAGCTCGACTTCCTCATCCGTGGAGTAGAAGTGCGGCGCCACACGAATACCCGCGCCGGGACGGTAATCGACGATGACATCGCGCGCCAACAGCGCCTGCGCCACCTCTCGGGCGTGCGGCACGTCGAACGCAACGGTACCGCCCCGACGCGCCGGGTCGCGTGGTGCCGTCACGACAAAGCCGCGCTCGTCCGCCAACTCGATGAGCCGGCTCGTTTGGCGGATGCTCTTGTCGCGAATGGCCTGCATTCCTGCCGCGCGCAGCAGACGCGGACCGGCCACGGCCGCGAACAGTGCCGGGACCACGGGCGTCCCCGTGAGCCAACGCCACGCATCGTCGGCGTACTCCATCTCGGGCTCGAACGCGAATGGATGCCGGTGCGCCTGCCACCCGGTGAGCGCCGGCGTCGCGACGGCGTTGACGTCGGGACGCACCCAGAGAAAGCAGCCACCGGGTCCGCCGCAGAGCCACTTCAGCACGCCGCCGGTGAGGAAGTCGACGTTCATCCCGCGCACGTCGACCGGGATCACACCCACGGAGTGGTACGCGTCGAGCGACACGAGTGCCCCCATTCGATGGGCATGCGCGCAGATGCGCGCGGCGTCCATCACGTAGGCCGATCGGAAGAGCACGTGCGAGATCGCTACGAGCCGCGTGCGCTCGTCGATTGCCGCGAGCAACCGCTCCTCGTCGATGCCGACGCCGTCGTCCGAGGGAACGACGACGATGCGCGCGCCGAGTCGCGTCGCGAGCTCGTCGTAGATGTATCGCACCGAGGGGAAATCCAGCTCGGTCATCACGATGGTATCGCGGCCGCCCGCCTCGTACGGGAGTGACGACAGAATCTGCGCCTGTGCGATCGTCACATTGGGTACCATCGCCACCTCGCCGGGACCGGCCCCGATCAGCGGAGCAATCTCGTCGCCAACGGTGATTGGCATTTCCCACCAGCCCTGCGCCCACGCGCGCACGCCGCGCGTTGCCCACTGCTCCGCATACTCGGCGAGTTGCGCGGGCACGGCGCGTGGCATGGCGCCGAGCGAGTTGGACACCATGTAGGTGGTGTGCGAGAGGATCGGAAATTCGTCGCGAAACGCGAGGAGCGGGTCAGTGGCGGTCATGGGCTCGATTCGATGAGCTGCGCGTCACGATCGGCGCGGCGCACCGACAGGAGATACAGAAGACTCGCCACCACCACCACTCCTCCCACCACGACCCACTCCTTGATCGTGACCGACCGCAGCAGAAACAGGATTGCGATGGTCGCGAGCACGGGCGCGAATTGCCCGCCCGGCACGCGAAATCCCGCTTCCTCCCCAGCAGCGACCTCGGTCCGCCGTAACTTCCACGCTGCAGCGGCGCAGCCGAGATAGACCAGCAGCACGGCAACGTTCGCGATCACGGCGAGCGTCTCGAAGCTGTTCGTGACCGCGAGCGCCCACGCAAGCGCCGACTGCGCGATGATCGCCACCCATGGCGTTTGATATTTCGGGTGCACCGCGGCGAACTGCCGCGGCAAGATGCCGTCGCGCGCAAATGCGTACACCGCGCGCGGTACGGCGAGCATCATCCCGCACAAGTACCCGAACGCGGAGATCAAAAATCCGGTCGACACCATCAGCACCCCCGCTGGTCCGAAGACGCGGCCAGCCGCCGTCGCGAGTGGGGTCGCGTCTCCCACGAGCGCCGGACCGAGAATCCCCTGCGCAACGGTGTGCAGCCCCAAATACAGCAGCGTCACGAGTGCCATCGCGAGAAACACCGCACGCGGGACGGTGCGACGAGTGTCCTTCACTTCCCCGCTCGGCACCAACGCCGTCTCGACGCCGGCGAATGCGAAGATGAGAATTACCGAGGCGCGCGATACGTCCGCCGTCGCGGGCATTCCCTGCGCCCATCGGAGGTTGTCGGCGCGAATGGCAAAGACCCCGGCCGCCAACAGCAGCAGCAGTGGCGCCAGCTTGGCCACTGTGAGAAGAGAGTTCAATTTCGTGCCCTGCCTGACCCCGAGCACGTTGATGACCGTGACCGCCGAGAACATTGCGGCGAGAAAGACGGCTCGGCCAATCGGAGTACCGACCGACGACGAGAGGCTCGCCGCCGCATCCGCGAACAGGCCAGCGACTCCCGGAACGGCGGTCGCGCCAACCATCCACCCCATCACGCCGACGAGAAATCCGACGTAGCGACCGAATGTCACCTCCACGTACGCATACGGCCCGCCCGTGAGCGAGACACGGCTCCCCGCTTCGGCGATGCAGAGCACGATCAGCCCCATGACGATCGCGCACGCGAGGTACGCGAGTGGCGCGGCGGCTCCGAGACGGCCAGAGACTTCGGCGCTGCCGGGGAGACGGAAGATGCCGCCGCCGATCGTCACGTTGACGATGCCCGCCGCCAAACCCCAGGTGCCGATGGCGCGAACGAGTTTGGCTTCGCTTGCTCCTTGGCGAGATGGCTCGTCAGTCATCCGGAATCAGTGTTTGTGATCTTCGTCACTCGCCATCTGGGCGTAACCGCCGCCGAACGGCCCGGAGTTCGCAGCAGTCGGCGTGCAAGACTAGACCTCGCGGCGCGACAGCGCCACCATTCCACGTGCACGGAACGTCACTCGTGCACGGCTCCGTTCTCGCACACCGATCCCATGACCAGACACCACTCCGCTTTCCGTACGATCCGTCTCGCCCTTGCCGCATCGCTGATGTTGGCGGCGCCCGCCTTTGCACAGGATTCCGCGCTGCCACTCGAGGCGTCGCCCATCGCGCCGGTCGCCGTCCCCGACTCGACACCGAGCGCGCCCGCAGCGTCTGTTGGCCCGACGCTCGAGGGATCCCGCGTTGCCGCGAAGCACCAGCCCGCAGAAGCGCCTACGGCGATGGCCGCCGCGCGTGGCGGATACGGACAGCCGTTCGCCCTGATGATCGTCGGCGGTGCGGCTGTGCTCACAGGCCTGATCATCGGCGGCGACGCCGGCCATGCGATTGCAATCGGTGGCGCCGTGGTCGGGCTGATTGGGCTGTATCAATACCTCCAGTAGTCATCTAGTGAGCCGACGGATCGCACTGGTCCTCGGCGGAGGGGGACTGAAGGGCTTCGCGCACCTCGGCGTGCTGCGCGCGCTCGAGGAGCGCGGCATCACGCCCGATGTGTACGCGGGCACCAGCATCGGCGCGCTCATCGCCGCAGCGTATCTGGGAGGCGCGCGTGTCGACGACATGGTCGCGCGCGCCGAAGCGCTGCGGCGCAAGGACCTGTTTCGCCTGAATCACTTCGGCATGCTGCTCGATCGCATGCGCGCTCCGTCGATCTATCTCGAGGAGCCGATGCGCGAGCTGTGCAATGCCTCCATCCCCGAAGGGACGTTCACGTCGCTGCCGAAGCGCCTGCTGGTGAACACGGTGGATCTCGACGAAGGCGCGCGCGTCGTCTGGGGACTGCCGGGCCTGGAGGACGTCAGCGTACGCGACGCCGTGTACGCGTCGTGCGCGCTGCCCGGCTTCTTTCCGCCGGGCCACGTGGGCGAGCGCACGTGCATCGACGGTGGCGTCGTCGACAATCTTCCGGTGTCCATCGCCTCGCACTTCGCCGACATCATCATTGCGGTCGACGTCGGCAGCTCGGATGCGTCACAGAAAGCGCGCGCCGATACACAGGGCTTTGCGACCATCTACATGCGGGCCGCGACGATGATGATGCATGCGCTGCAGTCGTTTCCCCTGGAGCGGTGGAATGGACCGCCCATGGTGCTCATCCGGCCCAAAGTCGACGATGCCAACTGGCTGAGCTTCACCGACACGGCGGCGAACATCGCCGAAGGGTATCGCTCGGCGGTGCGCGCGCTCGAGCGCTTCGAGTCGTATTGGGACCACCCCGGGTGCGTCTTTCCGCGGCGCCGCGTGGCGATTGACGTGGACGTGCCGAAATGCACCGGCTGCGGAACATGCGTCACGCTTGCACCGTCGGTGATGGGCATGGACGCAAGCGGCAAGGCGTTCGCCCGCACGCGCATCGTGGAGTGGTCCCCGGCGGATGGAGGGTTCGTCCACGAATGTCCCACCAACGCGATCACTGCGCAGAACGTGGATCGCCGCTCGGCGCACATCGACGTGCAGGAACAGCGGGATCCCACGCCAAGTGGCGTTGGGCAGTGAGACGTGAGGCACCACCGGCGTGAAGCAGTTACACGAGCAGCCTGACGATGCGCTCGTAGGCCTCGACCGCCGCCTGAAGCTCCGCGATCTCCACGAACTCATCGTCGCGATGCGCGACGTGGATCGACCCCGGCCCGAACAGGTACGGGGTCCCCCACGACGGAAGCGCAGGAATGTCCGTTGCGAATGCGACGACTGACGTTTTGAAGCCTGGCAGAGTTCCCAGCCGCACTGCGGGGATCTCGACTCCGCGCTCGACGATCGCTCGGCCGTTCACCCAACGCGAAACCGCGTCGAACACGTCGTCGCTGTCCGACACCAGCCGAGCCATGAGACGGGCCTCAGCGCTCGGAGCCACGACATTGTCTGCGACGCCACCGGACAAGCTCCCGATGTTCACCGTCGTGTCGCCCAGCAGCTCATCCGTTGGCAGCACGAGCGTGTCGAGCTCGGCGAGCAGCTTGACCAGAGCGAGCGTCGCTGAACGGCCGAGCTCGGGGTAGGCTGAGTGCGCGGCTTCGCCCTCGGTGCGCACGAGAATTCTCATGGCGCCTTTGGTTCCCAACGCGAGCGTACTTTCCGTGGGCTCGCCGTTCACCAGCGCGCGACTCGTGAATCCGGTGCGCCGCAGCCATGCATCGGCCGCGTGTGCGCCGTCGTGCGTCGTCTCTTCGCCGACGACAAACAGTAGCGCCACCGACTCCCCGTCGTGCCGCAGTCGCTCGGCCGCGCACACCATCGCCGCTGCGATTCCCTTGGCGTCGCACGAGCCGCGCCCGTGAATTCGTCCGCCGTCGCGGCGCGGCGGGATGAACGGAGGAACCGTGTCCAGGTGCGTGGAGAGCGTGACATACGGACCGTCACCGGTGGTGGCGAGAATATTCTCGCGGCCGTCGACGACGGGAATCCGCGTGACGCGCCATCCACGAGCGCCGAGCGCGGACGCGAAGGCGGCGATGAGCGCGCGCTCGTCGCCACTCGTTGATTCGGTAGACATGAGCCACTCGGTGAGAGCGGCGACGTCGGTGGGATCGGCCGGAAAGACGATGGCAGTCACGAGCGAAGGGTCGCTGGGGCCGCCGCCGTGGTCAACTCACCCCGCATGTGGCCCAGCGGCATGGGAGGCGATCTCGCATTACATTGTCGGCAGCCTGCCGTCGAGCGCGTGCTTCCGGCAGTGGCTCCGTTCTCCACAGCCGTTCGGATTCGGGACCCGGCGGCACCGCGAGATCCGCAATGACTTCACTGAACTCCTTCGGCAGCCGCGCGACGCTCGACGTCGCGGGGAAATCCTACACGATCTACCGGCTCGACGCGTTGACCGCCGCGTCGAATGGCAAGAGCGACCGACTCCCCTTCAGCCTCAAGATCCTCCTCGAGAATCTTCTTCGAAACGAGGATGGCGCCTTCGTCAAACGTGCCGACGTCGAAACCATGATGAACTGGGACGTCCAGGCGAAGGTTGAAAAAGAAATCGCATTTCGTACCGCGCGTGTGCTGCTCCAGGACTTCACCGGTGTTCCCGCCGTCGTCGACCTCGCCGCCATGCGCGACGCGCTCGCCAAGCTCGGCGGCAAGCCGCAGCAGATCAATCCGCTGCAACCAGTCGACCTCGTCATCGACCACAGCGTGCAGGTCGATGAGTACGGCACCGATGCCGCGTTCCTCATCAACACCGACCTCGAGTTCGAGCGCAACGTCGAACGCTACGTCTTCCTGCGCTGGGGACAGGAAGCGTTCAAGAACTTCCGCGTCGTTCCTCCTGGCACCGGCATTTGTCACCAGGTGAATCTCGAGTACCTCGGGAAGACAGTCTTCGTGAACGAGGAGACCGGCGAAGCGTACTGCGATTCGCTCGTCGGCACCGACTCGCACACGACGATGATCAACGGACTGGGCGTGTTGGGTTGGGGCGTCGGCGGCATCGAGGCTGAGGCAGCCATGCACGGCCAGCCGGTGTCGATGCTCATTCCCGAAGTCGTGGGCTACAAGCTGCACGGGAGGCTGCCTGCGGCCACCACGGCGACCGACCTCGTCCTCACGGTCACCGAGATGCTTCGCAAGAAGAAGGTGGTCGGAAAATTCGTGGAGTTTTATGGGTCTGGTCTTTCGTCACTCAGCCTTGCCGATCGCGCGACGATCGCGAACATGGCGCCCGAGTACGGCGCGACCATGGGCTTCTTTCCCGTGGACGCCGAGACACTCAAGTACCTGCGACTGAGCGGGCGCAGCGATGCGCACGTCGCGCTCGTGGAAGCGTACACCAAGGCGCAGGGTCTCTTCCGCACAGACGAAACCTCCGATCCCGCGTTCACCGACACCATCGAGCTCGATCTCTCCACCGTGGAGCCGAGTCTCGCCGGGCCGCGCCGGCCGCAGGATCGCGTTCCGCTCAGCAAGGCGGCCGCGATGTACAAAGAAGCCCTGGCCATCGACAAGGCGAAGCTTGCTCACCCGGTGGCCGCCACCGCCGAAACGCAAAAGAAGCCGGAAGCGGCGAAGGTCGCCGCGGACGTGAAGGGCGCTGTGATCCGACAGGACGACGAAGGAGGCGCGCAACAGCAGCACCCCGAGCACGACCACGAGGGCGTTGAGTGCACATACAAGGGCGCGAACTTCGACCTCGAGGACGGCGCCGTAGTGATCGCCGCGATCACGAGCTGCACCAACACGTCCAACCCCGGCGTGATGCTCGCTGCCGGCCTGCTTGCGAAGAATGCCGTCAACAAGGGACTCGCGGTGAAGCCGTGGGTGAAGACGTCGCTCGCCCCGGGCTCGAAGGTCGTGACCGAGTACTTCAATGCCGCCGGCGTCACGCCCTACCTCGACAAGCTCGGCTTCAACCTCGTCGGATACGGCTGCACCACGTGCATCGGCAATTCAGGACCACTGCCCGACACGATTGCGTCAGCAATCGAGTCGGGTAAGCTGTTCGTCGCGAGCGTGCTCTCGGGCAATCGCAATTTCGAGGGGCGCGTCAATCCGCTCACGCGCTACAACTACCTGGCGTCGCCGCCACTGGTCGTGGCGTATGCGCTTGCCGGCCGCATGGACCTCGACCTTACGCGCGAGCCGCTCGGGATTGGCAACGACGGACCCGTATTTCTCCGCGACATCTGGCCCACCGCGAAAGAAGTGCAGGACGAGGTCAACCGCTCCGTGAAGCGCGAGCATTTCGAGAAGCAGTACGCCGACGTCTTCAAGGGCGACAAGCACTGGCAGTCGCTCGACGTCCCCGCGGGCGAGACGTACGCCTGGCAGGACGATTCGACGTACGTGAAGAACCCACCGTACTTCGACGGCATGACGATGACGGCACCCGGCGTGAAGCCCGTCACTGGCGCACGCGCGCTCGGCGTCCTCGGCGACTCGATCACCACCGAACACATCTCCCCGGCGGGCAACATCCCCGCGGCGAGTCCCGCAGGTCAGTGGCTGCTCGAGCACGGCGTACAGAAAAAGGACTTCAACTCGTACGGCGCGCGCCGCGGCAATCACGAGGTGATGATGCGCGGTACGTTCGCGAATATCCGGCTGCGCAACGAGATGGCACCCGGTACCGAGGGCGGCTGGACGACGATGACCCCGGGCGGTGCGCCGCAGTTCATCTACGATGCGGCGATGGAGTACGCGAAGAGTCGTACGCCGCTGGTGATCATCGCGGGCAAGGAATACGGCACCGGCTCGTCGCGCGATTGGGCGGCGAAGGGCACAATGTTGCTCGGCGTGCGCGCCGTGATCGCCGAGAGCTTCGAGCGCATCCACCGCTCGAATCTGGTGGGGATGGGCGTGCTTCCCCTGGAGTTCACCAACGGCGACACGCGACAGTCACTCGATCTCTCGGGCTTCGAGAGCTACGACATCGACGGAGTGGACGAAGGGCTGAAACCGCGGAGCACGCTGACGGTGCGCGCAACGGGGCACGATGGCGTGGCAAAGCGGTTCGCTGTGTTGTGCCGCATCGATACGCCCGAGGAGCTCAACTACTACAAGCACGGCGGGATTCTGCCGTACGTGTTGAGATCGTTGGCTCGCAAATAAGCCTTCCTAACGTCCAGCCGGGATCCGGATATGTGTTAGAAGGGCTTTATCGAGCAATGCTGTGCTCGCCTGTACCATCGTCGAGCATCGTATTGTGCTTCTTCCTCGCTGTCGCGGCTTCGATCTGCTGGAGCAAATCCCGCTCGATGGCGCGCACGTCCAGCGGCAACAGCATCTTCTTCAGCTCGGGGTCATCGCCGACGCGATGGCCAAGCCGGGTGTAGAGCCCCGCGACGAGCTGTAGTGTCTTGGTGACTTCCTGCTCCACGCGCAGGCTCACCTGAAGGCCCAATTCCTCGCGCAGCTCGGCGATCGCCGACTCGCGCTTCTGCGCCATGAGGACGAAGATCGAGAGAAAGATCGCCTCGAGCGAAACGATCGTCGTCATC
>JANMAY010000421.1:0-4057 GCA_031360095.1 Gemmatimonadaceae bacterium | reverse complement strand
CCGGGCACCCCGAACAACAACTCGTCGACGCCAGTTCGGCGCAGCGCTGCGAGTGAGTCGGGCCGAGTGAGGGTGACGGCATACGGGAGGTCGAGCGGGGCGCGCGGGCCATCGCGCGTCGCCGTGACGCGCACGGTCGGGAGTGCGCGCGTGCTGTCCTGCGCTGCGAGCGCGCTCGCGGCCAGGATGGTGAGCGCACAGCAGGTGCAGATGCCTCGACGCGCTTCGCTTGCTCGGGATGACACGGGCGCTTCGCTTGCTCGGGCTGACATGCGAAGAATTCTACTGCAAAGCCCTACGCCGCGCGCCGTCCGTATTGCCGCACCGCCAGAGAGAGCACAACCGCACCGAAGACCGCCAACGCCGCGAGCGGACGAAGAACGTCGGACACTCCGGCGCCCTTCAGCATCACCGCCCGCATGATTCCGATGAAGTGCTTCACCGGATTGAGCTCCGCGAGCAACTGCGCCCAATCGGGCATGGAGCGAATCGGCGTAAAAAGTCCGCTCATCAGCAGATAGATCATGACGATGAAGAACGTCACGAACATCGCCTGCTGCTGGGTATTCACCAGCGTCGACACAAACAATCCGATGCCGAGTGCCGCCACGAGATAGAGCGCGGCGGACGCAAATATGAGCGCAATGCTTCCCAGCATCGGCACGTGAAACACGAATCGCGCGACGAGCAGACCGAGTGTCAGCTCCATCATCGCGATCAACCACAGGGGAATCAGCTTCGCCGCAATGAACGTCCCACGAGAGAGCGGAGTGACGCTGAGCTGGTCGAGCGTGCCGATCTCCTTCTCCCGCACAATGTTCATCGCCGTCAGCAGCGTGCCCACGACTGTCACGAGCTGCACGAGGATGCCCGGCACCATATAGTCTCGGTAGTCGAGGTCGGGATTGTACCACCCTCGCGTGCGCACCTCGAGGGTAGGTTGGGTCCGCGCGACCGCAGGACGCTGCGCTGTCAGCTCTCGGGCGTAGGCAGCGATGATCTGCGCGGCGTACGACTGTGTCACTCCCGCCGCCGCCCCATCCTCAGCGTTCAGCACGAGCTGCACCGGCGCCGCCTGCTCACGCACGAGATCGCGCTCGAAGCCTGCTGGAATGCCGACGATCATTCCGACTCTGCGGGCGAGCATGGCATCGTCGGCAAGCGCCATCGATGGCGAGGCGCCGGCGACGACGAACCGTCCCGAGGCTTGGAGGCGTGTCACGAGCCCACGCGACGCAGCGCTGTGATCGCGATCGACGACGTACACGTGCGCGGTCTTGATCTCGAACGTTGCCGCGCTCGACAGGATGAGCAGCTGCACCACAGGCATGATGAGGATCTGGCGGAGCATGAGCCGATCGCGGAAGATCTGGAGAAACTCCTTTCGAAGCAGAAAACGGAGAGTTCGCATGCGTGCTACGCCATCCGCGGCTTGAAGCTGCGCACGGCCGCCACCATGAGCAGCGCGCCCATGACGCTGAGCACCAATGTCTCGCGCCACAGATACGGCAGCCCGACGCCTTTCAGCATGATGCCCCGCGCAATCACGATGAACCATCGTGCCGGAACGATGTTCGTAACCGGCGACAACCAACTCGGCATACTGGCAATCGGGAAGATCATCCCCGACAGCAGCGTGCTCGGGAGCAGCGTCCCGAGCATCGCCGCGAACATGGCGGTGCGCTGCGACGACGTCCGCGCCGCGATCAAGACGCCGAGCGCTAGGGAGACCATCGCATACAGCACGCACTCGGCGAGCAGGAGCGGAAGGCTGCCCTTGAATGGCACGTGAAACACGAGCCAGGCCGCGAGCAGTGCCGTGATCACGTTCGCAAACGCGAGTCCGAGATACGGAAGCACCTTGCCAACGATGATCTGCCATGGCCTGAGCGGCGAGACGAGCAACACCTCGAGCGTGCCCCGCTCCTTCTCGCGCGACAGGGAGATCGCGGTCATCAGTGCGGAGACGAGTGTCAGCACGAGCGCGATGAGCCCGGGAACGAACAGATTCACGCTCTCGAGAGTGGGATTGAAGCGCATGCGCGTCTCGGTCGTGATGCGGACCGTGCCGCGAGGCGACGCGATGTCCATCTCGTACGCGCTGATCACCGCTCGGGCGAAGGTCTGCACTGTCGTGCCCGTGTTGGGATCCGATGCGTCGACGACGAGCTGCAGCCTGCCCGGTTCGATCCCGCGAAGGTGATTCCCGAATCCGGGCTCGAAGACCAACGCCGCATCGGCGTCGCCGCGCCGAAACAGTGGCTCGAGCACTTCGACGGTTCGTGCCACCGCCACGATGCGAAAGCGGCCAGTAGCGCCAAAGCGGTCACGCAGCGCCAGTGTTGCGGCGTCCGGACTCGCATCGACAATTGCGAGCCGGATGTTCCGCACGTCGCTGCGCAGCGCGAAGCCGAAGAGCACCACCTGAACGAGCGGCATCAACAACAGGATGGTGAGTGTCTGCCGGTCGCGCAGAATGTGGCGCAGCTCCTTGACCACGAACGCTCGAAGCGCACCGCTCTTCACGCGGACACCTTCGCCGAGCGCGCCAGCATGACGAACACGTCGTCCACTGTGTTCACACCAAATTGCGTCGTGAGCTCGGCGGGTGTTCCCAACGCGGCGATCCGTCCGTCCACCATGATAGAAACGCGGTCGCAATACTCCGCTTCATCCATGTAGTGCGTGGTGACGAACACTGTCGTACCATTCGCCGCCGCGGCGTAGATGAGCTCCCAGAACTGCCGTCGCGTGATCGGATCAACGCCGCCCGTAGGCTCGTCGAGAAACACGATCTTCGGCTCGTGCAGCAGCGCGACCGAGAACGCGAGCTTCTGCTTCCAACCCAGCGGCAGTGTGCCAACGAGATCCCCAGCGCTTTTCTCGAGCCCCAACGATCCAAGCAACGTGCCGGTGCGATCGGTGATCTGCGCATCCGAGAGTCCATAGATGCCGCCGTACAACTGGATGTTCTCGCGGACGGTGAGATCGGCATAGAGCGAAAAGCGCTGGCTCATGTAGCCGATGCTCCGGCGAATGCTTTCGCGCTCAGTCCGCACGTCGAATCCAGCCACGGTCGCCATCCCATCGCTCGGCGCCACCAAACCGATCAACATCTTGATGGCGGTCGTTTTGCCCGCGCCGTTTGCGCCGAGGAAGCCGAAGACTTCACCGGCACACACGTCGAACGAGACATGGTCGACCGCGACGAACGAACCGAACCGGCGCGTGAGTTCCTGCGCGACGATGGCGCGGTCGGCACGCTCCACGGCGAGTGCGGTCACGCAGCCACGGGCGCTGGCGCGCTCCCCATCAGCGCCATGAAGCTGTCCTCGATGCCCGCAGCGATCGGCTCGGCGGTCGCGTCGCCATGCCCGTGGGCAGCCAGGTAGGCGCGTATCTCGATGGCAACCTGATGCGACGCGACTTCGAGGCGCGCATCGGAGTAGTGCAGAGTCTCGCCAAAGAGATAGACCGACTGCGCATGCGGAAAAGCGCGCAGACTACGAAGCATCCCAAACCGATTTGCCCCACGCACCGCAACGAGCGGTGCCGTGAACCGGCGTCCAATCGCACTGGGTGCGCTGATCTCGAGGATTCGGCCGCCATGCATGAGCGCCACGCGATCGCAGCGCATGGCCTCGTCCATGTACGGCGTCGAAACGACGATCGTCAACCCAGTGGCCTTCAGCGTGGCCAACTGATCCCAGAACTCACGGCGCGACACGGCGTCGACACCTGTGGTTGGCTCGTCGAGCAGAAGGATCTCCGGCCGATGAATCAGCGCACAGGACAGCGCGAGCTTCTGCTTCATTCCGCCGGAGAGCGCCTCGGCGCGCCGATCGCGGAATGGCTCGAGCTGACGATACACAGGGGCGATGAGCTCATAGCCGGCGTCGACGGAGGTGCCAAAGACCGCCGCAAAGAACTCGAGATTTTCGGCCACGCTGAGATCAGGGTACAGGGAGAAGCCACCCGGCATGTAGCCAACACGCGACCGAATCTGCCAGAGATCGCGCACGACGTCGTAGCCAAGGACCGACGCGCTGCCAGCGTC
>JANMAY010000389.1:0-8037 GCA_031360095.1 Gemmatimonadaceae bacterium | reverse complement strand
TGATTTGCTTCCCTAACATGCAGCAGGACAGCTACTTGCGCGATTCACAGGATAGACTAGCTTAGACCCGACTCCCACCCACCTCTCCCGAAAGGCGCATCGGCCGTCTCGTTCGCTCAAGCACGAGTACGAGTTATACCTCGAGCGAGAGATCGAGAACTACAAGGAATCGGTGCCGCGCAGCGTCCTGCTTTCCATTGGGGACGAAGCCGTTCGCGCGCTCGCTGGGGAGCGGCAATTCGCGCTCACGGAACTCCTGCTCTGCGATGAGGTGGACAAAGTCATCTTCCGCCGCCTTCGCCTTCCCAGCTATGTCACCTGGCGAAAGCGCCGAGTGAAGCTGATCGCGGAGCAGCGTCGCCCGGAGCATTGGGGCCTGAGCCCGGAAGACCTGGTCGTGCGGGCGGTTCAGGCCGTCGCTGCCGATTCCTATGTGTTGGTTGCTGGCGCGCAGATGGAGACGCCGGCGCTCTATCTCGCAGCGAATGGCTGCGACGTCACTGCCTTGGCTGAGCCCGACGCCGTTCAGCGAGTGTTGGACGCTGCCGAGGAAGCAGGACTTGGCGAGCGGGTACACGCCAGTGTCGCGACACTTGGGTCATTTACGCCAGACACCCTTCTGAGGGCGGTCATTTACACGCCCGCCGCCTTTGCGGGACTGAGCACGTCAGAACGCGCGCGCGTCATTCAAGTGCTTCAGAGCGCAACGGCAGACGGTGGGGTTCACCTCGTGCAGACGATCGCAGCGGGTAAGCGAACACCAGTGTCGCTCGACGAGCTCCGGCGCCGCTATCGGGGGTGGGATGTCACCGTCGATGAGGCCACACCCGACACGTTCCTCGCCAGGAAGGCGATCGCGTGATGTAGCAAAAGGACACGATTATTTTCATTTAAAGCGTTTACCTTTGACACGGGGCGGCGAAACATTGCCGTCCTTCTTTTTGTAAGTATCGCAACTGCAACACATTACGCTTGAAGCTATGCCTGGCACCCAAGGTGCCTTGATGGGAGCTGGCCCCCGACCGTTCCGGGGGCCTTTTCCCGCTCAATCGTCACCGCATCTATATGAAGAAGCTCAAAACAGAACTGAAGTACCAGGAGCCGGTCGGAATCGTCATCTCGCGCGGTAGCGAGCCCAAGACCACGCCCCGATTCAGCGCGTACGAATGGGCGCCCGGGCCCGAGGGCGAAACGGATCCCGACGCTCAAGCCGCCTGACCCAGCCTTTGGAGTACCGGCGCCGCGGAGTTTTCCGCGGCGCTTTTTTGTACACAGCATCGTCTGGCACGCGTCGGCGTACGACGGGGCGCTGGGCTCGGTACGCCACTTGCCCCCTTCGAGGGCGTGCACAGAGCGATTGAATGGGAATCGGAGCGGTCGGAGCTCCTCGGCCGACGAATCTCTCAGCTTGGACTCTCGGTTCGCGGGACGCGGGTCGAGCAGCTCGTCGAGCGGCTCTACACCGAACTGGCGGCGCGAGGGATCGCGTTCAAGCCTCCGGTCTATCTCAGCGATCAATGGGGATGCCCAGACGGAACGCCACTCATTGGCATTCCGTTCTATCTCGCGGATGCGCGACTCGAGCGAATCGAGGCCGAGCACGCCGGGTCGATCGAGAGTGACGACGAGGCGATGCGCTACCTCCGCCACGAGGCAGGACATGCGATGAATTACGCATTCCGCTTGCACGAGCGCCTTGAATTCGGATCGCTGTTCGGGGACTACGCTCAACCCTACCCCGATCACTACGCGTCGGACCCCCTGTCGCGGGCCCATGTGCGCCACATCCTTGGATGGTACGCGCAGAAGCATCCCGATGAAGACTTTGCCGAAACGTTCGCGGTGTGGCTGACCCCCGGAGCGGATTGGCGAACCGACTATGCCGGATGGGGCGCGCTCGAGAAGCTCGAATGGGTGGACGCAGTGATGCGCGACGTTGGCGCGCTCGAGCCTGAGGTTCCACTCCCCGCGCCCGATGACCTGCCGGTGGAGGAGATGCATTGGACGGTGGCGGATCACTATGCAGAGGACGAAGCGATCGCCGTTGGTGATGCACGGCAGTTCGACGGCGATCTGCGTCGCATCTTCGCGCAACTATCGGACGCACCGGCAGGGGACGATGCGGCGATGTTCCTGCGTCGGCACGAGGGTGAGCTGGTCTCACGTCTGTCGTACTGGGCGGGCACAGGACCCGCTGCGGTGCGCTCCCTCCTGCGTGCGCTCGCATCGCGCGCGGGCGAGCTCGAGCTGCGCGTGTCGGGATTCGAGGCGGCGACGCTCATCGAGCTCACCGCCTTCGGGATGGCGGTGCTCCTTCATTGGCGATACACGCGCGCGGTGGACGCGCATACAATGGCGCAAACGACATGAAAATTGTTCTCCTGCATGGTGCCGACGCCGCCGAGCCGCCCGAAGATCCTGTGCTCGCACAGATCGAGCGTTCGCTTCGCGCGCTCGATCATGACACGACGCGAGTGCCGGTCGGCGCCGAGGTGGAGCCGGTGATCGCTGCGCTTCGAGCGGCGGAGCCCGCGCTCGTCGTCAATCTGGCGGAGTCGTTCGACGGTAAGAGCGCGCTCGAGTCCAATGTGGCGGCGCTGCTCAACCTGATCGGGCTGCGGTATACCGGATCCAGTCCGGCGGCGCTGTTGATGGCGGGCGACAAGAGTCTCACCAAGAAGGTGTTGAGCTTCCACAAGATCCTCTCGCCGCAGTTCGCGACGATTTACCGCGGGGCGAGCGATCATGTAGGCGACCTGCAATTTCCGGTGATCGTGAAGCCGCCGCAGGAGGACGCGTCGCTCGGCATCACGTCCAAGAGCGTCGTGCGCGACGTCGGCGAGTTGCTCGGGGTGATGGGGGACCTCCAACGCGAGTTCCAGTCACCGGTGCTGGTGGAGGAGTTCGTGGACGGCCGCGAGTTCTATGTCGGTGTGTTGGGCAACGTGACGCCGCAGGCCATGCCGGTGATCGAGCTCGATTTCAGCGCGTTTCCCGCCGATCGCCCGCGAGTGGCGAGCTGGGAGGCGAAATGGGGTGAAGGAGGAACCGGGGGTGTTGGCGAGACCGGTGAGGAGTTCGCGGGCACGAAATCCATTTTCCCAACGGACGTGCCTTCCGAGCTCATCGAGCGGATGCAGCGCGTCGCGGTGGAGTCATTCAATGCCCTGCGGCTGCGCGACTATGGGAGAGTGGACCTTCGCGTGACGCCGAAAGAGGAGATTTACGTGATCGAGGTGAATCCCAACTGCTACCTCGAGGAGAACGGTGAATTCGCCCGCTCGGCGGCGGAGATGGGGATCACGCATGATGCGCTGATTGCGCGAATCATCGAGTTGGCGCAGGGGAGGTATACGAGATAGCGTACGGCGTACGGCGCACGGCGTACGGGGCTGGATAGTGAAAGCGAAAGAAGCCGGCGCCAAGGCGCCGGCTTCTCCGTTGTACGAACAACGAGCGACTTACTTCTTGCCGCGCTTTGCTGCCTTCTTGCGCGCGCCGCCCTTCTTCGCGGCCTTGCGGCCACCCTTTTTCGCAGCCTTGCGGCCAGCTTTCTTAGCGGTCTTGCGTCCTTTCTTTGCAGCCATGGGAAGCTCCTGTAAAGGAGTGAAACGCTCGATCGAACCCCCGGTGGTTCGTACGAGCCAATGGATGAACGCCGAAGCGTCTTCTCCACCGCGGCACGATCTCACATGGCGAGACCGCGACGTCATGCGGCGCCCAATTACACGGCGTCGCTCAAGCTTGTGAAGTTGAAGTCTCTCACCTTGATGGGTGGTACCACGATCGCCTGACCTGGTCCTCCATCCTCGCTCGCGCTGACGCGTACTGGTGTGCCGAGCGCTTCGAGGTTGTTGAGCATGAATACCGGCGAATCGTTAAACCGCAAGTTCTTTACCGCTCTGGTGATTTTTCCCCGTTCTATGAGAAACGTACCGTCGCGGGTGAGACCCGTATAGAGAATCGTCCTCTGATCCACAGGACGAAGATACCAGAATCTAGTGACAAGCAAGCCGCGCTGCGTCGATGCAATCATCTCGTCGAGTGAGGTGGTTCCGCCGTTCATCTTCAGCGAACCCCCACTTGCTGTAGGAGTGACGCTTTTCTTCTGCGCCCAGTAACGATCGTAGTTCAGCGTTTTGACGATTCCGTTCTCGATCCAGACACTTCGCTGCGTTGGCAACCCTTCGCTGGTGAACGGCGCGCCGGCGACATCCGCGTCGAACGGGTCCGACAAAATGGTGACGCGTTCGTCGACGACCTTCGCGCCGATCTTGTTCCCGCCGCCCGGTTTCGAGAAGAACGACCGGCCTTCATCCGCGGCGCGCGCAGTGAGCGCGCCGGCGATGAATTGCACGAGATTGCCGACGGCGGTGGGCTCGAACACGACGGTGTAGCGTCCTGGCTCGATCGCGCCCGGGTTCCGCGAGTGCCGAGCTTTTTCGGCAGCGCGCGCACCGAGTGATGCGGCGTCGACGCGCGCCCAATCGTGGTGCGCGGCGCCAGCCCATCCGGATCCGGAGCCGTCCGGCGTGCGCACGGTGGTCGTGAGTGCGCTCGCCGTGCTGCGCGAGTACGCGAAGAGCCCTTTGCTGTTCGCGACGGACGTGGCACCGGCGCGCGCATCGAGATACCCGGTGGAAATGAGCCCTGCCTGTTTTGCCGGTGCGGTGATCGCGCGAACTGCGTCGGCGCGTCCCTGCGGATCGAGTGCGGCCGTCGCTTCGCTCCAGTTGCGTCCCGCCTGATACTGCATGGGCTCGAGCTCGGCCATGAATTCCGGATCTTCCGGCGCGAGCTTGGCGAGTCGCTCGGCGGTTGCCATGGCCTGCTGAAGTCCGGGGTCGTCCAACTGGTTCGTGGTGCTCGAGGCGGAGCGGCGCCCCGCGTAGGCGGTCACGGTGACCGCGGTGTCGAAGTTGTCGCCGCCCGTCGAGACCTGATTCACGGCAAAGCGTGTGTTGCCCCGGCTGCCGCTGGTGATGTTCACGCGAGCGGCGTCGGCGGTGGTGATGAAGCCGAGGGCGCGCTTGGCGAGCGCTTCACACTCTTCGCGCGACAGATACCGCGCCGATTCGAGCAGCGACCGGAGCTCGCTCACGCTTTGCGTCCGGTGTTGATGACGTTGACCCCGCGAAAGCGCGAGGGCACGCATCCGTGGCTGATCGCATTGGACTGGCTCGGCTGACCCTTCGCGTCGCCGAAGGCGCCACCGAGGCGGTAGCTCTTTTGGCCGCCGATCATGTCGAGTGCGCCCCAGAATTCCGGTGTCCGCATCTGGTAGGCGACGTCCTTGAGCATGCCCACGATCTTGCCGCCTTTGATCTCGTACGCGAGCTGACCGCCGAACTGCGCGTTGTAGCGCTGCTGATCGATGGAAAAGCTGCCGTCGCCCATGATGGCGATGCCCTTGTCGGTTGCCGCGATGAGATCGTCCCACGACAGGTCCTTCTCGCCGGGGAGGAGCGACACGTTCGGCATGCGTTGGAACTGGACGTCCGCCCACGATTGGCCATACGAGCAGCCGTGCGAGCGCACGGCGCGGTTCGACTTCTTGTAATAGTCGGCGAGCCACACGGCCTGTTCGCGCGTGGTCTGGTAATCGACGAAAATGCCGTTCTTGACGATGTCGAAGCGCTCGGGCCTGACGCCTTCATCATCCCACCCGACGGCGGAGAGTGAGCCCGGCTGGTCGCGATCGCCCCGAATGTTCATGAGAGACGAGCCAAATTTGAGCTTGCCCAGTACAGCGTCCGGCGGTGCGACGAACGAGGTGCCGGCGTAGTTCGCTTCGTATCCCATGGCCCGATCCAGCTCCGTGGGATGTGCGACCGACTCGTGAATCGTGAGCCAGAGGTGCCACGGGTCGAGCACGAGATCGTATCGGCCGACTTCGACCGGCTTGGCGCTCAGCTTCTGCACCGCCTCCTCGGCCCACCGTGCGGCGTTCTCGACGAGTCGCGCGTCGCGCACGTGCTCATACCCGCGTCCCATGGGTGCGATCTCGTTCGTGGCGCGCGTCTGAAAATCGCTCATATCGGACGAGACGGCGGTCATCGTCATCGACGGCTGGGTGCGGTAGATCGTTTGCACGATGAACGAGCCGTCCGTGGACGCGAACGATTTCTCCTCGCGGAGGAAGAACATGTTCGAGTTCACGAAGCGTGCGCCGCCTTTGAGGGCTGCCGCATTGGCCGCGAGCAAGAGGCCGACTTTGTCCTCAATCGCGATGCTGAACGGATCGATCTCGATGGGCGTGCGCCATGTCCCGTCCGGCGTGGGCGTGACGGGCGCTAGCACGACGGGCCGAACCAGAGTGCCGCTGTTCGCGCGCGCCTGCGCTGCGGCCTGGCGCGCAACGCGCGCGACTTCATCCCGCGAGATCTCCCGGCTCGCGGCGAATCCCCATGCGCCATTCACGATCGCGCGCACACCGAAGCCGCGCGTCTCGTTGTCAGTGAGTCCCTGCACGCGCTGCTCGCGCGTGAAGAGGAGCTGGGTGCGATTGTGCGCGAAGCGGACGTCGGCGTAGGTGGCCCCGGCGCCGCGCGCGGCGTCGAGCGCCACCTGCGCGAGTGCTTTGATGTCGGGGTCGCCAAGAGACGGCGACAGGGGGAGAGCCGAATGTGCGGCGGCGCGGGCGGCGGATGGAACCGCAGCGAGTCCAGCGATCGCGGCGGCAGCAACTGACGTTGTCTTGACGAACTGTCTGCGGGTAGAACCCACGCAATACCCTGTGCTCTCGGATGCATCGATGCGCGTTCGGACGATCACGCATCACTCGTGTGCAACGTGCGCGAATATATGAACCGGAGAAATTACACGCAATAGTGAATCGCGCGTCTCATAGATAACGCGTTCAGATTCCTCCTCGCGCGTCGCGCGTCACACGCGCCGCGCGCGCACACTTCCCTCGCCCGCACTGACTAGCGACCTTACGCACACGCCGAGCACACCGCGTGGCGGCGAAGTGATTCCGATCTTCGAGCGAGGCGGACGTGAGAGCGCTGGTGAAGTCGACGGCAGGTCCCGGATTCGTGCTACAGGACGTTGCGACCCCCGCGATTCGCGACGACGAAGTGCTCATCAAGGTGCGCCGTGCCGGTGTCTGCGGAACCGATGTCCACATCTACGACTGGGACGCCTGGGCGCAGGGCCGCTGTCGTCCGCCGTTCACTGTAGGTCACGAGTTCGCCGGCGATGTCGTACAGGTCGGCCGTCTCGTGCACGATGTGCGCGAAGGAGATCGGGTCACGGCAGAGGGCCACATCGTGTGCGGACGCTGCCATCTTTGCCGCACCGGCAACGCCCACGTCTGTCCGAATACGCGCATCATCGGCGTGGACCGCGATGGATGCTTCGCGGACTTCATCGCGATGCCCGCGTCCAACGTGTGGCACCTGGACGACGCGATTCCGTACGAGATCGGCGGCATTCACGATCCCATGGGGAACGCATTTCATACGGCGCTCGTGGGTACGGAGCTGCCGGGCAAGACGGTGCTCGTGACCGGCTGCGGCCCGATTGGGCTGTTCGCGATTGGAATTTGCAAGGCGGCGGGCGCGTCGCGCATCATCGCCAGCGACATCAACGCGACTCGGCTCGACCTCGCGCGGACTATGGGCGCGCACGATGCCGTGACGCCCAAGCAGGCAGAGACGGCGGTGAAGCACTCCACCGTGGGACTCGGCGTCGACGTCGTGCTCGAGATGTCCGGCGTTCCCTCGGCGATCCATCAGGCGTTCGCGCTCGTTCGCGTGGGCGGCCGAGTGCAGATGCTGGGAATTCCCGCGAAGCCGATGGAAGTCAACTTCGCGACGGAGATCATCTTCAAGGGCATCACCGTGTACGGCGTGGTGGGCCGCCGAATGTACGACACCTGGATTCAAATGACGCAGTTCCTTCGCTCGGGGCAGTTCGACCCCACGCCCGTGATCACGCATCGCTTTCCACTCGAGCAGTTCGATGATGCAATCGCGGCGATCAAGGGCGGGTCCGCGGGAAAGGTGGTGTTCGAAGTGTCGTAGGACCGTAGAA
>JANMAY010000359.1:0-13670 GCA_031360095.1 Gemmatimonadaceae bacterium | reverse complement strand
GTCGAGCGGCGCACATTGTCGGAGCAGGGCGCGTTGCTCGCGCGCGAGCGAGCACTCGTCGCCGCCGCGCCGTCGTTTCCGCGATTGCAGAAAGACGCGAGCCAGATCCTCAGCGCCGAACGTGCGCGGCTCTTCGCCGGTGATTCCGTTGCGGCGACGGCGGAGCTCACGTCGTATGTCGCGCAAGTCTCGACGGTCGCCGGCGTGCATCTCACGACGATCGAAGCGCGCACTCCGAGCACGGAACGTGGCGTCACCCGCCTCCTCGTCGACGTGCGTGGCGAAGGGACGTGGCGACAGGCGCTTGCCTTCGTGCGCCTGCTCGAGGTGTCGGCGCAGCTCGTGGACGTCTCCGGCCTCCGCATCGAGCGCGGGGCACGCGGCGGTCCACTCGGCGGCGATCTCGTCTCCATCTCGGCGACACTCGCTGGGTACAGCCGAGGTGTGCGGTGAAGCTCAGCGATGTACGTGACTGGCCGCTGAGTACGCGCATTGCGGCGGCAGCTCTGGCCGCGGCGATCGTGCTCGATCTGGCGGTCCTCCTTCGCGCGCGCCACGTTGACGACGCACCGCCGCTCGCGATCCGGCCTGTGACGCGCATCATCGTGCGTCCGGCGCAGGATGCCGAGCTTGTGCGTCAGGCGGCGAACCGTGCGCCGTTTGGTGCCACGTCGCCAAGCGCGGAGATGGTGGCGTCGGCGGCGATTCTTCAGCAAAGTACGGCAGCGCCGCCACCCGCGCGGCCTCGGTTACTGGGCACGGTTCTGGAGGGCCATGACGGCGGGTTCGTCGTCGTCGAGCTTCCGGATGCACGCGTGCAGCTCGTGCGCATTGGAGAACGAGCGGGCGATCTGCGCCTGCGATCGGTCGCAGCCGGCGAAGCGGTGTTCGATGAAGCCGGCGGCGGGCGAATCACGCTACGGACCTCACCATCGGGGTCGGCAGGGAGGCCGGAGTCTCGTCCATGAAGAATTCTCCTTCGACAAATCGAATGCGCGCACTCACCGCGACGGTGGTTCTACTGCTTGCGTCGACTGCACATGCGCAACAGGACACCGCCCGGGCCGCGTCACGCACTCGCATCGATTTTCAGGATGCAGAGCTGCGTGTGGTGATCACGGCGATTGCCGAAGCCGGTGGTTTGAACGTGACGTACGGCGATATTCCAAACCGCCGCATCACGCTGCACCTTCCGCAAACGCTGTCGCGCGGGGAGATGCTGCCCCTGCTGCGGAGCATCGCATCGTCGAACGGGCTGCGTGTCGTGGCGGATGGAAGCCTGCTACGCGTCGAGAGTGCCACTGCTCCCGATCCATCCGCGTCCGCGCAGGGAGCCGCGCGCGCCGGTGTGCAGCTCTTCGTCTATCGTCTCAAACATGCCCGTGCGCCGAGGTTGGCAGCGACGCTTCAGTCGCTTTACGGCGGCAAAGCGGTCGATCCCGCGAGCACCTACGGCCTCTCGAGCCGTCCGCTCAGCGAACAACTCCGGTCGACGCAGATTCCCCCATTGAACATCGATACGATTGGCAGATCGAACCTGGGCGCGGCAGCAATTTTGCCCGGTGCGGTTCAGGGCGAGATCCAGATCGTGCCGGACGAGACGACGAACTCGCTGCTCATCCGAGCGCAGCCCGAAGACTATGAGACCATCCGCCGGGCGGTGGACGTGCTCGACCTCAGGCCGCTCCAGGTCTTCATCGAGGTGCTCATCGCCGAGGTGCGCCACAATCGCACGCTGGATGTGGGCATTACGGCGGGTGCGAGCCGGGTTCGCGATGGCAACGAGACGTCTGCATCCATCGCCTCGGGCGCAGCGACCAACAACTTCATCGCGCGCATTTCACGCGGCGGCAGCGTGTCCATCGACGTCGCGCTGTCGGCGCTCGCCGAGCGTGGCGATGTGCGCATTCTGTCGCGTCCGTTGATTCTTGCCGAGAACAATCTCGAGGCACGCATCCTTGTCGGGAGTCAGCGGCCATTCGTGCAGGTGTTTCGTTCGCTCCCAACGGACAACGGCGTGCGCGATCAAATCGTGCAGTACCGCGACGTGGGCACCTCGCTGGTTCTGCTGCCGACGATCAATCCGGACGGCTACGTGAACCTGCAGGTCAAGCAGGAGGTGAGCTCCGCAACGACCGAGCTGGCATTCGGCGCTCCGGTGATCAGCACGCGCGAGGCGTCGACGCATCTCTTCGTGAAGGACAAGGAAACCGTCGTGATTGGCGGACTCGCCGACCGACAGCTCGAACAAACGCGCTCTGGCATCCCGATCCTGAGCTCCATCCCATGGATTGGGGGGTTGTTCGGTGCGACGCGGAACAACGACACGCAAAGTGAGCTGTATCTGTTCCTCACGCCGCACATCGTGACAACGGACGAGGATGCATCGAAGCTCCGCGACACCATCGAGCGTCGCCTGGATTCCGTCGATGGCAAGCAGGTCGACAATCCGCCCGTCACGCCGACGCAGAAGGCGCCGGTGCCGGCGCTGCCGACGACTCCACGACCGATCCCATAGTGAGTTCGCTCGACGACGTGCGCGCGCTCTCGCCTCGGCTCACTCCCGAATATCTGGAGGAGCAGGGGCTCATTCCGCTTCGCGTTGACGGGGACACGCTGCACGTGGGCGCGTGGCGCGACGATGTCGAGCCCGACGCCATTTCCGATCTCGAAGTGCTCCTCGGTGCGCGAGCCACGATCGAGCGCGTGAACGAGGATGACGCGCGCGCGGCAATTCGGCGCGTGTATGGTGAGACGTCGGCGCAATCGCTGATCGATTCCATCGGACCGGTGGCCGCGGCCAGTGACGGCGACTCGCCGGCGATTGACGACCTGCGCGCGCTTGCCAACGAAGCACCCGTCATTCGCCTGGTGAGCATGCTGCTCACGGAAGCGTTGGAGGCGCGCGCGTCGGATGTGCATCTCGAGGCATATCCCGATGCGCTGCGTGTGCGCTATCGGGTGGACGGTGTGCTTCAGGAAGCGCCGTCGCCGCCGCGCAGCATGGCACCCGCGGTGATCAGCCGGTTGAAGGTCATGGCCGATCTCGACATCGCCGAGCGACGGACGCCGCAGGATGGACGCATTCGGTTGACGCTGCAGGACCGACAGGTGGATGTGCGCGTCTCAACTGTTCCGACCCTGCATGGCGAGAGTGTCGTGCTCCGTCTTCTCGACAAGGACTCCGGGCGGCTGGACCTCGTGTCGCTCGGCATGTCCGCCGGCGATCTGGCGCGCTTCGAGGATGTGCTCACGCGTCCGCACGGCATCGTTCTCGCCACAGGCCCCACCGGCTCCGGCAAGACGACGACGCTGTACGCCGCGCTCGAACGGTTGCGGACCGGACGTGAGAAGATTCTCACCGTCGAAGATCCGGTGGAGTATCAGCTCGCCGGCATTCCACAGGTGCCGGTGAACGAGAAGGTGGGCGTGACGTTCGCGAGCGCGCTGCGTGCGCTGCTGCGTCAGGACCCCGACGTGATGCTAGTGGGAGAAATTCGCGACGGCGAAACGGCGGAGATCGCGACGCAGGCTGCACTCACGGGGCATCTGGTCTTATCGACGCTGCACACCAATGACGCCGCCGGTGCACTGACGCGACTGGTGGATCTTGGTGTCGCACCGTTCCTCGTGTCGGCAACAGTCGAAGCGGTGCTCGCGCAGCGGCTCGTGCGAACGGTATGCAGCGTCTGCGCGGCGCGCGTGTCGGCGACCGTGGTCGAGCGTGAAGCACTCGGAGTGCCCGCGCTGCGCGAGGTGACGCGCGGCGTGGGATGCGACGCGTGTCGAGGCAGCGGCTATGCGGGGCGGACCGGCGTGTACGAGTTGATCGTGCTCGACGACGCGATGCGTGCCGCGGTGACGGCGGGAGACGGGGCGACGCGTGTGCGGGCGCTGGCGTCGGAGCGTGGTGTGCCCAAGCTGCGCGACGATGGCGTACGGCTGGTGATGGAGGGTGTGACGACGCCGGAAGAGGTGATGCGGGTGTGCCGGCACTAGTCCTCGACGATCGCCGAATGCTTCTGCGTATCCGGCATCACGACATAGACGCACAGTGACATCGCAATGCACGCGGTGACGTACCAGTAGTACCACGCCTCGTGTCCCACGTTCTTCGCCCACAGCGCCAGGTATTCCGCCGTCCCACCGAAAATCGACACGGTGACCGCATACGGCAATGCAACGCCAAGTGCTCGGATCTCGGTCGGGAAGAGCTCCGCTTTCACCACCGCGTTGATCGACGTATACCCGGTCACGGCAATCAGCGCCACGAGGAGAAGCGTGAACGCACGACCTTCCGTATGTGCCGTTGCGAGCGCCGAGAGCACGGGCACCGTTCCGAGCACGCCGAGTACGCCGAACGCAATCAGGACTGGACGTCGACCGATGCGGTCCGACAGATATCCCACCGCCGGTTGAATTGCCATGAAGACAAGCAGCGTGAGCGCCGAGATGCGCGATGCGTCGGCTTTGCTCCATCCCGCGGTGTTGACGAGAAACTTCTGTGCGTAAGTCGTAAACGTGTAGAACGCCACCGTGCCGCCGGCGGTGAGCCCCACCACTGTCGCAATCTGCCGCGGATAGCGGAGCAACTCGCGAATCGGCGACCGAGTGCGCCACTCGCCTTCGCTTTGTGCCACGCGATAGGATGGCGTCTCCTCGAGCCCGCGGCGCAGCCACAGCGCGATCACGGCAAGCGCTCCACCAATCGCAAACGGAATGCGCCAGCCCCAGTCGTCGAGCGCGGCGGGTCCAAGCACGCGCTGAAGCACGAGGAGCACTGCCAGCGCGACGAGCTGTCCGCTGATCAGTGTGACGTACTGAAAGCTGGAGTAGAAGCCGCGCAGCCGACGTCCTGCCATCTCACTGAGGTACGTGGCGCTCGCGCCGTATTCGCCGCCGACGCTCAATCCTTGCAGCAGCCGCGCGACGACGAGCATCACCGGCGCGAGCACGCCGATGCGTGCATAGCCTGGCGTCACGGCGATGAGCAGTGAACCGAAGCACATGAGGAGCACAGACGCACTCAGTGCCGCTCGGCGTCCATGTCGATCGGCGTAGCGTCCCATCAACCAACCGCCGACGGGACGCATGAGGAAGCCGACGGCAAACACCGCAGCGGCATTGAGCAGCTGCGCGGTCTGACTTGCCGGCGGAAAGAAGGCCTTCGCGAAATACAGCGAGAAGGCGGAGTAGACGTACCAGTCGTACCACTCCACGAGATTACCGACCGAGCCGCCGAAGATGGACTTGATGCGAGACGCGCTCATGCCGAACGCTCCCCACGCTCTCGCACTTGCTCGGCGACCGATTCGATGAGTGCCGCGCACACCGCTGGCTCATCGTACGGCAGCGCGTGACCGGCACTCGACACCACGGTCAGCGACGCACCGGCGGCGCCCTTCACCGCCGACCCCGTGACTCGCGCCACCTCAGCCGCCCATTCCGCGGACACCACCGGATCATGTGCGCCGCAGACGACAACGACCGGTACCGGGACGAACGGAAGCTTCTCCTCGATGCGATCGGCGAGCGCATGGCGCAGCGTCGTGAACAGGCGGCGCGGCCCCGCGCGGACGTAATCTCGCGCCACCACGAATCCCAATCGCCACGGCTCGTTTGGAACGTCGGCGAGGACGCGCATTACCTGCCCGATCACGCTCCGATGCGCAGGATCCATCGTGGGCGCATTGAGAATGATCCCGCGCGCCCGAGCCGGCTCGCGCGCCACGAGATCGACGATGATCTGGCAACCAAAGGAGTTGCCGAACAGAATCGCCGGACCGATCGCTCGCGCGTCGAGCCATTCGCCGAGGACGTCCGCGAGCGCACGAACGCCGAGCACACCGGGAGGGGAACCGCTGCGTCCGAAGCCCGGAAGATCGAGCCCTGCGACCGGATACCGGTCGGCAAGCAGCGCCATCGTAGGCTCGAGGTATCGCACCGAAACGCCCAACCCGTGCACGAACACGAGCGGGAGCGCACTCAGACCGGATATGCTTGCCGAAACGCGTGCATGCACCGACAGGCCGCGCACGAAATCCGTGACCGATACGAGGGGTTCGACGGCTACGACGCCAGTTTGCATGCGCGAGAGTCTATTGTGTGAAGGCGAACAACGGCAGCCATCGTACCTGGGAAAACTGGACGGCGGAACGATGACACCCTATCCTGTGGCCCGACAGACGAGACTGCTGCTCCTCTTTCGGAGATCGACATGAAATATCTCGCGGAGATCAACTGGTTGGCCGTCATCGGGGCCACCATCGCGGCCTTTCTGCTGGGTGGACTGTGGTTCTCGGTGTTGTTCACCGACAAATGGGTCGCCGCGGTCGGGAAGAGCAAGGAGGAGATGGGGAAACCGGGGCCGAGCATGGCGTTGAGCCTCGTGATGACGTTCATCATGGCGCTTTCCCTCGCGCTCGTCATGGCCACCATGCTTCCCATGAGCATGATGGGCTCGATCCGCTTTGGACTGGTGGTGGGCGCCGGTATCGTCGCAACGGGAATGGCGTCGGATTACGCCTTCACGAATTGGTCGAAGACCCTCTTCTGGATTCAAGCCAGCTATCATGTCACCATGGTGGTGCTGATGTCCGTGATCATCAACGCGATCACGAATCGATAGTTGACGGATCCTATCACGAAAACTCGAGACCGGCTCCGCGTCTCACTCGGCGTCGGTTTCGGAGTTGCGGTGGGAGTGGGCGCCATGATCGGCGCAGGCATTCTTCGCACACCCGCGGACGTCGCATCCGCGCTTCCTGTCCCCGCACTCTTCCTGAGCGCGTGGCTCATCGGAGGCATCTATGCGCTGCTCGGCGCGAACGCGCTCGCCGAGCTGGGAACCATGCTTCCGCAATCGGGGGGACAGTACGTCTTCGTCCGTCATGCGCTCGGTCCATTCGCGGGATTTCTCGTGGGATGGAACGACTGGATTTCCTCGTGCGGATCGGTTGCGGCAATTGCGCTGGTGGAAGGGGAGGCGATTGGCGGCCTGTTCCCATCACTCTCACGGCAGGCAGTCGTCATCGCCGCGGTCCTCCTCGCCGTCGTCACGCTCATCCTCTGGCGCGGGGTGCGCGAGAGTGATCGGACCCAACGCGTCACGAGCGTGCTGAAGACGCTGGTACTCCTCGCGCTCGTCGCTGCGTGCTTCGTCGCGCGCGCAGTGGGCGTGACTGTGCCTGGCGCTGTTGCCGCGCCCGGTGCGATACCGGCCGGTGCCGCCCTCGTCGGCGCGTTCTTCGCGGCGCTGCCCGGGGTCATCTACTCGTACGACGGCTGGACCGGCGTGATCTATTTCTCCGAGGAGGTGCAGAACGGAGCACGCAACATTCCGCGCGCATTGCTCCTCGGCGTGCTCTCGGTGATCGGGCTCTACCTGTTGCTGAACCTCGCATTTCTCGCCGTGCTGCCAGTGCACGTGATTGCGCGCTCGCCCATGGTTGCCACGAGTGCCGCAACGGCGGTCTTTGGCCCGCGCGGTGGAATGCTCGTCGATCTGATCATCGCCATCGCGCTCCCGAGCGCGGTCGTGGCGAACCTACTGCTCGCGTCGCGTGTGTCGTTTGCGCTGGCGCGGGATGGCGTCGCACCGCGCGTGTTGGCGAGCGTGAACGCCGGCGGAACGCCCGCGACCGCGCTGCTGGCGAGCAGCGTCGTCACCGCACTGTTTCTGCTCACCGGCGCATTCGCGCGGATCATCGCCATCTGTGCGTTCATGTTCGTTGCTGCGTATGCGATGTCGTTCGCGTCGGTGTTCGTTCTGCGTTGGCGTGAGCCCCATGCTCCGCGTCCATATCGCGCGTGGGGGCATCCCTGGACAACCGCGTTAGTGCTCGCCGGCTCACTCGCGTTCCTGGGCGGGGTCGTTGCCGCTGACCCGCGTACGGGCGTACTGGCGCTCGGGCTCGTGGCGATCAGCTATCCGGCGTATCGGCTGCTGGCGAGCGGCCAGCGAGCAGCGTAACGGCAGTCAGGTGGCCGGTGACGTTGCACAGCGTCTTGAACACATCGGGCAGCAAATCGAGCGCGATCAGAATGCCAATCGACTCGGCGGGAATGCCAATCGCGACGAAGAATGGCGCGATGACGAACAGTGCGCCGCTGGGAATGCCCGGAACGCTGAAGCTCATGAGCACGGAAGTCGCCGCGAGGGTCCAAATCGTGGCCGGTGCGAGCTCCACGCCGTACAGCTTCGATGCGAACAACGCCATCACCACCCACGACACCGGTTGGTTCAATCGAAAGACGGAAACGGCGAGCGGCAGCGCGAAGCTCGTCACCGTTCGCGGGAGGTGGAGCGTCTGCTCCCCCGCGGTGTGCATCGCGGGCAACGCCGCCATTGACGAGCGCGTGGTCACGGCCACGATCTGCGCCGGTAGTGCCGCCGCGGCGAAGCGGACAATGTCCACCCGGCTGAACAGTGCGACAGTGAGGTAGAGCAGCAGCAGCACGCCAACGAGCAGTGCGCTGTGCACGAGGAGGTAGAACCCCACGGCACCCACGACATCCGATCCCAGTTTCGCGGCGAGTGAGAGTGCGAGCGCGAACACGCCAACGGGTGCGAGGGTGAGAACCCATCCCACGAGCAGGGTCATCGCGCCGGCGACGCCGCGAAAGAATGCAACGACGGTATCCTGCGCTCCATTCGCCAATCGGCCAAGTGCGAGCCCGAACCCCAATGCGAAGACGACGAGCGGCAGTATCGCGCCGTCGGCAGCCGCCTTGAATGGATTCGGAGGCACGAGCGCGACCAGCCATGTCGAGAAGGTCGGAACCTCGGGCGACTGCACCGCGCCCGCGCTGGCGCGAATGGACTGTGCAGCGGCCGGATCGACGATGAGACGCGAGAAGATCAGTGGCGCGACGACCGCCACGATGACTGCGATGACGGAGAGCAGAGCCACGAAGACGACGAGCGCTCGCGTACCGAGTCGACCGACGGTCGCGGGCGCCGTGCCGGAGACGGCCACGATGAGCGACGCGACGACGAGCGGGATGACCGTCATGCGAATCGCGTTCACCCATATGGTGCCGATGGGCTCGATCCAGCCGACAACGTGGGTCAGCCTCTCGCTACCCGATGCGGAGACGGCGAGCCCGATCGCAAGTCCCGCGACCAGCGCAACGAGGGCCGACACGGCCGAGGAACCACGAGGTGCGTCGCGCAAATCCATGGGGGAGGAGGAGCCTCAAACGTACGACGAACAGCACAAAAGATGGAGGGGCATGGAAGTCGCTTCCTTCGATGCACAAATGCGCACACTCGAGCGACCCCTCTTCCCACTAACCCGCGCAGTTGCGGCCTGTGCCTTAGCCGTCCTCGCGGGATGTACGGATGCCACTGCACCGCGAGAGTCGGGATTCGACTTTCAGTACAGCGGCGCGGAGAGCGGTGTCTTCCATGCGTCGGGCACGCCGGCGCTCAGCTCCGCAACCGTGCTCGCACGCGGCAGCTTCGCCTCGGCCATCCCGGACGCGAACGACACGTTCAAGGTGATCAGCAACGACACGTCGGGCGCCCCCTTCGGCAACATGTTCAACATGTATGGCATTCCAGCGCGGCCGGGCATCTACTCCATCCCGATCGGTGCGACCACTGCAACAGGCGCAGGACTCGTGTTTCATCTCGGCGTACAGTGGACGCCAAGTTTGTTCAGCAGCAATAGATTCTACGTACTCAAATCCGGCTCGGTGACCGTGAGCGAGTATGGCCCGCTGCGCGTGCGCGGATCGTTTCAGGGAACGGCCACTCGCTTTACCACTGTGCAGGGAGAGGCTCCGCGGGAGATCGCGATCACCGGAGGATCGTTCGATCTGTCGCTGAGCGACGTCGCAGCGGCTCAGGTGCGGTGCGTGTTGTTCAGCTGCTGAGCGCAGAGATCACCGCACGAACCCGAGCTGCGTTTTGACGAGCGCATTCTCTACCGCACGCACTCCCGCGCGATCGAGTCGCCATTTATCCATGTACTGTACGGGCCGAATGAGCGTCACATGCTGACTGGCCAATAGCGCTTCGAGCGGCGCATCGGCATACGCTCTGTCGACACCGGCGCTGAAGGGAGTCCAGAAATTGTCCCAGTGCACCGGCAGGTACGCCTTCGGCTTCAGGATCGGCAGCACCAACTTCGCGATGGCTACACCGCCGGCACCAATCCAGAGATCCACCGAGTTGAGCCCCGCGTCGTTCATCGCCCTTCGAAGATTCTGGATCGGCGCGCCGTAGTTCACACCGTCCACAACGATTGGCACTGCGAGATCAACCGGACTTGCCGAGTTCTGAAAGAACCAGCTGAACCGTCCGTCGGCGCCGTCGACTACGAAGAGGTACGCCCGAGCGCCGCCGCCATTCGGAAAATCATCGGCGAGTCCGGGACGCAAGCCACCGGTCACGGGATCGCGACTCGGTACCGCGCTCAGCTCGACCGGGTTGTGCTGCTCGGGGTTCACCGCCGGATCACCGCTATGATTCCACCGTACGACGTACATCGTCACGCCGTCCGACAACTGGATCTTCTCACCACCAACGACAGGCGTGCACCGTTCGCGCGGCAGCCCTTCGGCCTCGACCTGCAAGCACGTAGTGCGCGAACCGATGACGCGCGCCCCAGTGAGCCGAGACCAGGTGCCCGTGTCGAACGAATGATCGAAGTGACTATGGCCGGTGAGCAGCAGGTTCACGCTGCGCGAACCGCCAAGCGCTCCGAGCACGCGCGCAACGGTGGCTTCATCGGGCTTCTGCGCAACGCTGTGGGCGAGCCCGGTAGTACCGCCCGAGAAGGCGCTTCGCGGAATACGTGTCAGATAGCCATCGGTCACCACATGCAGTGGGCCGAGCTCGTAGTACATGTTCGTGACCGACATCCACGTGATGTCTACATGCGATGGCCGTCCGGCAGAGGAACGCGCCGTCGTCGCGCAGGCGGCGACGACGGACAGACACGCGAGCGACGACAAAACACCGACTCGTGGCCGCATCAAAACGACATCGAGAAGATCGAATGATATCCAGGTTGCCTGAAGGCAGTCATCAGCGCCGCCTCCGGGGCGAACCGCATCGCGACGCGCGATTGTGTCCGACGTCCATCCCTCTGCTTCAGCGAACCCGAGCGCCGGTCGTCTCTGGCTCGTTGCGGCGCGATCATGTTCTCCGTGAGGATTGCTCCAAGCAGCCCGCCGACCGTTGCGGCGCCAAAGTAGAAATGCGGGTTATCCGACTGCGCGAGCACCGGAATCGCCACGCCGACCAACGCACCAGCGCCCGTTCCCACGTACAGAAGACGTGCGTCGGAATCGGTGTGGTCAAAGGGACGAACCAATGTCCGATCTCCGACAAGGAGCCCGGTCGCAAAGCCGGCCGTCAACAATCCGGCGACCTGCTCGCCCGACGGATTCTGCGAAGGGATGAATGTTGCCGCGGCAGCCAAGCCGAGCAGTTCGGCCGTGTACAATGCGCCGACGTCGCCGGCCGTGATGTTGTATGGGGCAGTTCGCACGTAGCGAAGTCCCAGTGGATATCCCAACGCGCCGGCACCGATGATCGCCGCGGCCGCCAGCCGGCCGCTGCCGTTGTTCTTGAATAAACCTGCGGTGCCCAACAGGCCTGCGGTCAGTGCTGCGGTGACGGTAGACCCCTGCGAGGTGCCATGCGCTTCGGCGTCGGTCATCGGCTTCGCGAGTTGGAATCCAATGACGTCGCCAAGGATGCCGCCGCCAAGTATGGCTGCGGCATGTACTTTTTCGTCGAGGCCATCGCCGGCAAGTGCATAGAGTCCGAGACTCGCGGCCATGGCGCCGCGCACGGCGCTGTGTGACGCAAGGTGATTCTGCGCGCGCGACACGGAACTGGTTTTGGTGAGATTTGCCGCGACGAAGAAGGTGCCGCCCGTCACGAGGAGATACGCGGCAGTGGACGCTGCCGGCTCGGAGATCATCGTCGCGGCGGCAGGGCCGAACAAAAATCCAGCAAGCAGCGTCTGGCTCGTCACGAACGATCCGCGCACGGGTTCGGAGACGAGCATTGGTGCCGAGTCCGGTCCGGCGCGAAGGCGCGCGGCGTCGTTCCCGCGGGCGATGGCGGTGGCGAGCTCGCTCCGCTGCGCAGCAGTGAGCGGATACCGCTCGAGCACGTCTCGCTGTCGTCGCAGCACGAGCACGTACGAGCCGGTCGCGTCATCGAGCGCGTAGAGTCGCGCTTCCGTATAGTCGCCCGAGGCGGGAAACACGGGCGGCGCGAGGTTGAGGCGCGCGGCGAGTGGCGGCGTGATGACGCTCACCCGTCCGGCCGAGTCGAAGGTGACGGGACGTTCGCGTATCTGAGCGTGGGCCGAACGGCTCGTCAGCGTCGCCGCGAGAACGAGCGCGAAGACGCAGAGGATGCGGAGAGGATTCATTGTAGAAGGTTCAGCCGCGGCACTCGGACTGGCAAGCGCGCACAGGCATCCGCTCCATTACGGCAACTGAATCTCCCGCGCCCTCGCCGTTTGACTGGTCTTGCCGAACTTCCGCTCGAAGAAGTCCGCCGTGGCCGAGTCGACGGCCACCCAGTTCGTGTGCCGCATCATGTGATGCGTGTCGTCGGGAATGATGATCTCCTCCAGCGCCACGCCACGCTTCTGCAGGCGCTGCACGAGCCCCACGGTCTGACTGAAGCGCACGTTGCGGTCATCGTCGCCGTGGATGAGCAGCACCGGTGAGCGCCACGTCTTCACGGACGACACCGGCGACGACTTCCATGCGACGTCGAGCGCACGCTGCGTATCGGCAGGCTTCTCGTAGCGCGGCGCGAGCAAACCGGCGGCGCGCTCGCCCGTCCAGTCGTGTACACCGTGAATGTCGACGCCAGCCGCGAAGAGATCGGAATTGCGTCCAAGCGCGAGTGCGGTGAGATATCCGCCGTAGGAGCCGCCATAGATCCCAATGCGTGCGACGTCGATCTGCGGCAGCGAGCGCAGATACCGAGCGCCACCAATGACGTCCTGATACTCGGAGGCGCCGCGCGCTCCGCCGTTCGCCGGATGCTGGAAGTCGCGGCCATAGCCGATTCCCAACCGATAGTTCACGGACAGCACCGTGAATCCGCGGCTGGCGAGATACTGATTGGACGCGTAGGCGTTGGTGTAGTAGTCGGAGTAGTGCCAGCCGAGCAGCATTTGTCGCGGCGGGCCGCCGTGGACGTAGATGATGGCTGGCCGCTTGCCATTGCGAGCGAGTGACACGTTCGCCGACTCGAAGAGTTGACCGTGGACCTCGACCCCGTCCGGCGACTTGAACACGACTTTGCGCGGCGTCACCAGCTGCGCCGTCGGAAAGTCCGACGGGATGCGATCGGCGCCAAGCCAGGTAGTGCTCGCGCCCGTGCGCGCGGACATGACCGCGGGCAGGGGCGGACGCTGCGCGGTGCCACCGATGAATGCGATGGAGCTGCCGTCGCCGGTGAAGGCGGGGGTCCACTCGTTGCCGGCGCCATGAGTCATCACCTCGGGTGCGGCGCGGTCGATCGGAGTACGCACGATGTGCCGACGATCGATGTCGTCCACATCGCTGCCCGCGTTGCCCGCGAACGCGAGCCATTTGCCGTCGTGGCTCATCGCGACGTGTTCTGCCATGTAATTGCCGGGGGTGAGGAGCATCGGTGCTCCGCCGCTTTCGCCAATGGAGTAGAG
>JANMAY010000355.1:0-4817 GCA_031360095.1 Gemmatimonadaceae bacterium | reverse complement strand
GCTTCGGTGAGATATGCGTACTCGAAGCCGTAGCTCAACCGGAACGCGCCGTTGTGATGAAAGTCGTCTCCGATGAACATGTCGGCGGGCGACGCCTGCGGGCTCACCGCGCGCAGCGCCGGATGTCCGTCGAGCATTCCCATTGCCGCGGTCCATCCATCGTAGCTCACGCCAAGCATCCCAACGCGACCGTTGTTCTTCGGTCCATTCTTCAGTAGCCAATCGATGCTGTCGTGCGTGTCGGTGCCTTCGTCGATCGCGCGACTTGGAGAGTCGACGGGCCGAGGGGCGCGTTGCATGACGAATGTGCCTTCGCTTTTGTACCGGCCGCGAATGTCTTGAAAGACGAAGATGTATCCCTCGTCGGCGAGATCGGAGTAGCCGCGCGTGAGGCGCTCGCCCGAATCCCCAACGCCGTAGGGCGTCCGCTGGAAGAGGAAGGGCAACGCCTCGGTGGCATCCTTGGGCCAGTACATCTCGACGTGCAGCGTGAGCCCGTCGCGCATTGGAATGTCGGCCGACCGGTGCTGATACGTGGTGCGATCGTATCTGGGCGCGGCGGCTGGCTGTTGCGCGGACAACGCGTGCGCGAAGCACGACGCACTCAGGGCGAAACATGTAATTCTCATGGGGAGAGTATGCGGGGAGTTTCGGGGACGGGCAACGGCGCGGGTATGTGTCAATCGTTGATGCTTGTGTCCCGCCTTTCGAGTCTGAACATCTCGAGATACGGATTGAACGGAGTGAACGAATACGGACGGAAAAACTACGGCTTCTCCGTTCAGCTCCGTACCTTCCGTGTGTGTCCGTATTTCACTCGTTGATGCCTGCGTCCCAATCCAGGCGCACCATCTCGAAAGTCTGATTGAAGGGACCAAACGCATTCCCTTCAGGCCCAACGAGATGCCCGGGGTACGCGTATTGTATAGTTCATACCGCTCTCGTCCGCCTTCGTCGTCCGCACCGTGGGTTTGCTCCTGCATATTCGCTTTCTCGTCCCGCTCGCGCTCATTCCGGCGGGACTTTTCGCGCAAACGAGCGCCGATTCGGCTACGCCGCGCGACAACTCGCCCCCCGTGACGTCCACGTCCGCCTCCGCGCACATGGAGGCCGCGCCGCGGGCGTCGGCATCGCGTACCTCAACGCCCATCGCCGTCGACGGTCGATTGACGGAGCCGAGCTGGGCCGCCGCCACGGTCGTCCGCGATTTCACGCAGTCCGATCCCCACGAAGGCGCCCCTGTCAGCCAGGTCACCGAAGTACGGCTGCTATTCGACGGCGACGCGTTGTACGTCGGCGCAGTGCTCAAGGACGGCAAACCAGTCTCGCTTCGCCTATCCCGTCGCGATGCGTTCTTCAACGACTCCGACACGTTCGCCATCGCCATCGACAGCTACCACGATCACCAGACCGCCTTTCGTTTCGTCGTCAACGCCTCGGGGGTCAAGCGCGACGAAGTCCTCTCCTCGACTGGTGGCGGGTTCGGGGGTGGCGGGTTCGGAGGTGGCGGGTTTGGTGGCGGCGACCCGTCCTGGGACCCGGTGTGGGAAGCAGCAACCACGGTATCCGATTCCGGCTGGGTGGCGGAGCTCCGCATCCCGTTCAGTCAGCTCCATTTCAGCCGAGATGAACAACAGACGTGGGGCATTCAGCTCGAGCGACGCATCGCGAGCAATCAGGAGCATGCGTTCTTCGCGTTCACGCCAAAGCGCGTGCGTGGAGGCCCGCCGCGCTTTGGCCATCTCACCGGTATCCACGACCTGCCGAACGGCCACCGCCTCGAGGTGCTTCCATATGTGTACGGTCGCGCGTCGGCACGCGACGTAGCCCGCAACGACGCCGTGTCGTTCGCCAATCCATTTCTGAACCGTCGAGCCTATGCGTCCGGCGTCGGTGGGGACCTGAAGTTCCGGCTCACCTCGAACTTTACTCTGGACGCGACTTTCAATCCGGATTTCGGCCAGGTGGAAGTCGATCCCGCGGTGCTCAACCTGAGCGCTTTCGAAACACGGTACGAGGAACGCCGCCCGTTCTTCGTCGAGGGCGCCGAGATCTTTCGGTTTGGCAGCGCGCTGGCGCGTGAGGCGCAGCTTCTGTATTCGCGGCGCATCGGACGAGCGCCGCAAGGCGCGGTGTCTTCCACCGCCGCCTACAGCGATGTCCCGGAGATCGCCACCATCCTCGGCGCCGCCAAGCTCACCGGCAAGACGGCATCCGGCTGGTCACTCGGCGTGCTGGACGCGGTGACGTCGCGCGAGCAGGCACAGTATGTCGTCGCGGACGGGAGTCGCGCCTTCGCCGTCGTCGAGCCGTTCACGAATTACTTCTCCGCTCGCGTCAAACGGAGCAATTCGGGCGCGACCACGTCGCTCGGTGGTCTCATGACGGCCGTGAATCGCGCGCTCGAGGATGAGTCGTTGGCGCAGCGCCTTCGGTCGTCCGCGGTCGTGGCGGGCACCGACTTCCGTCATGAATGGGGAAATCGCGCCTACTCAATGGTCGCGCAGGCCGTCACGAGCTCAATTCGTGGCCGACGCGAGGTCATCACCGCAGCGCAGAAATCCTCGGCGCGGTATTTCCAACGTCCGGATGCTGCGTATCTCGGCGTCGACAGCATGGCGACCAACCTCGTTGGGTACAGCGGATTCCTCGCGCTCGGGAAGTTCGCCGGCGACTGGCAGCGCAACCTGACGCTGTCCGCAATCAGCCCGAAGTACGAGATCAACGACCTGGGTTTTCAGACCACGACCGACCGACTCGGCGCCGAGGTCAACGTCAGCTATCGCCAGAACACTCCCGGCCGCTACCTGCGCCGCTGGGAGGTGCATGCGAACCCCGACGCACGCTGGAATTACGGTGGCGATCGCGTTGGGGGCGACTTCGGTGTTCGCGGATTCGCCACGCTGCTCAACTATTGGAATGTCGACGGCAACCTCGAGTTGCGTCCATCGTCGCTCGACGACCGCCTCACACGCGGGGGTCCGCTCGCACGGCGGCCCGGCGAGCGGTCGATGGGCGGGCGTGTAAACTCAGACTCGCGCAATCGCGTGACGCTCGAGCTCCAGGGCAATCGCGTGTGGAATGACCTTGGCGGCTACTTCTCGCGCGGCGAAGTGAACGTGGGATTCAAGCCGGCGAGCAATGTGGAGATTCGCGTCGGGCCGGAGTTGAGCCGCAGCCGCAATCTTGCGCAGTACGTCACCTCCGTCGGCGATGGATTGGCGACGAGTACTTTTGGCCGCCGCTACGTTTTCGCGACGTTGGAGCAAACGACGTTGAGCATGGACACGCGCGTCAATGTGTCCTTCACGCCGCGGCTGACACTCGAGACATACGTGCAGCCGTACATCTCCGCCGGCGACTATGGGGCACTCAAGGAATTCCGCACGCCTGGTGGATTCGACTTCGCCGAGTACGGGCGCGACCTCGGGACGATGTCGCGCGATAACTCCGGCTTGTATCGCATCGATCCCGATCAGGGAGGAGCAGCGCCCCCCTTCACCGTATCCGATCGCGACTTTTCGTTTCGGTCTCTGCGCGGCAACGCCGTGCTGCGCTGGGAGTGGCGCGCTGGATCGACGATGTATCTGGTGTGGCAGCAGAATCGCTCGCAGAATCTCACCGCGACCGGCGCAAGCGCCAACGACCCGAATCTCACGCGCTTCAATCCGTACTACGACGCGAAGGAGCTGTTCGGTCTGCGGCCGGACAACGTGTTCCAGGTGAAAGTGACGTACTGGCTGAATCCGTAATTCAGCGATTCATCAGCCAGCGCACGCCGAGCACTGCGAGCGCCGCACTACTCAGTGCGACGAGCAGTAGCGCGATGATCACCGCGGCGGTCGTCACAATGCTGGATTTGTGCGGCGCAGTGGACGACGCAACATGCCGCTCGATGAGATCGACGTTGCGGTTGTTCGCTTTCCATCCTGCGTCGAACAGGTCGCCTACCACCGGAACGGCGCCAGCCAGCGTATCCAGTGCGACGTTCGTCAGCATGCGCATCACCACGACGCGCGTCACGCCGAGTCGAATGCCGGTGAGCACGATGTATCCGGAGAGCGCTGCACCGGCGAGATCGCCGAGCCCGGGCACGAGGCCGAGGAGCGGGTCGAGGCCGACCCGAAAGGAGGTGCCGGGAATGGCGAAGGCGCTGTCGAGCACGCGCGCGACGGCACGCGCTCGTGCGAGTTGAGCGCTGGGCGGAGCTCCGGCTGACTCGACAGGCGGCATCATGCGCCGAGATGGCGCTCTGGGACGACCGCTCGCAAGTTGTGCATCACCGTCATCATTCACTCAGCGGGCTTTCAATGACACAGGCGTCAACCAGGCTTATCGGCAATATTTTCCTGGGCATCGGCATTCTCATCATCATCATCAACGTTGCCGGGATGTCGGGGCTGACTCCAAAGCTAACCTCATCCCGGGAGCTCAACCTCGTGAGTCTGGTGTTGGTTATCGCGGGGGGGAGTCTGCGTCGGAGAGGAAGGCAGCCGATGGGGTGAACTGCGAGGCGAGGCTGGTTCCGGTATTCGGGCGGAAGTATCTTTCGGCATGACCGAACCACTCGTCATCGCCAAAGCTGGCGATAAAGATCTCGCGCTTCTCCCGGCTTTCGCCAACCGCCACGGCTGCATTACGGGGGCAACGGGCACTGGCAAAACCATCACCCTCCAGGTGCTCGCCGAGCATTTTTCGCGCATCGGCGTGCCGGTGGTCCTCGCCGACGTGAAGGGAGACTTGACGGGCATCACCAAGACGGGCACGCTGAGCGACAAGCTCGCCGCGCGCCTCAAGGAGCATGGGCTTCCGGAGCC
>JANMAY010000328.1:0-6995 GCA_031360095.1 Gemmatimonadaceae bacterium | reverse complement strand
AAGCGAATACGCCGTGATGATCGACGAAGTGCTGGACTTCTTGGCGGGCAAGCCCGACGAGGTCGTGCGCAAAGTGCGGGAGCGCATGCAGCTCGCCGCCGAGTCGCTCGACTTCGAGCGAGCGGCGCAGCTGCGCGATGTGCTGTCGCACCTCGAGACGATGGAAGAGCCGACGATCGTGCTCGAGGTCGAGGGAGGTGATCGCGACGTGATCGGGTACGCGCGCGACGGCGACGACGCCGTCATTGCCCTCATGCGCATTCGCGCGGGCAAGCTCCTCGCCCGCGATCATCAATTCGTGGAGAACGTGGTGGACGAATCCGATGCGGACGTCCTCGAGACGTATCTCGCCGGGCCGTATCGGCTGCTCGAGGAGCGCGCACACGAGTTGTTGCTTCCGTTCGACGTCTGCGAGCGTGCAGTCGTCGAGGAGTCACTGGAGCGCACAAAACTCCACGTGCCGCAGCGCGGGCCGCGGCGCGACCTTATCGAGCTGGCGCAGCAGAACGCCCGGCATCTCCTCGAGGAAGCGCGTCTCACCGGCGACGAGCCAACGGAAGAGCGTGCCGGCGACCCCGTGTATGAGCTCCAGCGTCAACTCGGATTGCACAAGGTTCCTCGCGCATTCGTGTGCTTCGACATCTCGCACGCGCAGGGGACCGACACGGTTGCCTCCTGCGTGTGGTTTCAGAACGGCCGGCCATATCGCGCCGAGTACAGAAAGTTCAAGGTGAAGACGGTGGACGGCATCGATGATTTTGCCTCGATGAAGGAGGTGGTAGGCCGCTACTTTCAGCGTCGCGTGGAGGAGGATCGTCCGCTGCCCGACCTCGTGCTCATCGATGGCGGCAAGGGCCAGCTCAATGCCGCGGCGGATGCGCTACGCACACTCGGCCTCGAGGCGATGCCGCTCGTGAGCCTCGCCAAACGCGAGGAAGAAATCTTTCTACTTGGCCAGAGTGAGCCGCTGCGGCTGCCGCGACGCTCGCCCGCACTGCGCATGCTCCAGCAGGCGCGCGACGAGGCGCATCGATTCGCCATTTCGTTTCAACGCAAGCGGCGCGCGGTGCGCACGATCACCTCGGAGCTGCTGCGCATTCCCGGCGTCGGCGACAACAAGCGCCGCGTGCTGCTCACGGCGTTCGGCAGCCTTCAGGCCATCCGCGACGCGACGCCCGAACAGATCGCCGCGGTCCCCGGATTCTCGCTCAAGAGCGCGCAACGCATCCTCGACGGCCTCCGCGCCACCGACGCGCTGGCGCCGTCGTCCCCTCCCAGCGACACGAGCGCCGCATGAGCGCCTGGCACCTCGACTGCTCGGCGTGCGAGCATACGCAATCCGGGGACGCGCTCGCGTCCGTGTGTCCAAACTGCGGACAACCGCTGCTCGTGCACTACGACTCGGCCTGGCCGTCGCGCGACGCGATTCTTCCGCGGTGGGACATGTGGCGCTACGCGGCCGTGTTGCCCCTCCGTGAACGAGAAGAACCAGTTTCACTCGGCGAAGGCGCGACGCCGTTGCACGAGCTTCCCGCGTTGGCACGCGAGATCGGAATCGCACAACTCTGGGTCAAGGACGAAGGACTCAATCCAACGGCGTCGTTCAAGGCACGGGGGATGAGCGCGGCGGTGACGCGTGCGAAGTCACTCGGCGTCGCGGGCGTCGTCGTTCCTACGGCGGGCAACGCCGGTGCCGCGCTCGCCGCATACGCCGCAGCGGCCGGACTTCCCGTGCGCGTCTACGCACCACGCACGACCCCCGCTCCCATTCTCGCGACCATACAAGCACTCGGCGCGGATCTGCAGCTTGTAGACGGACACATCGGAGATGCCGGAAAACAGTCGCGCGCCTTCGCTGCCGAGCATGGATACTTCGACATGTCCACGCTGCGCGAGCCGTATCGCATCGAAGGCAAGAAGACCATGGGAATCGAGCTCGCCGAGCAGCTGGGCTGGACACTGCCGACGCACATCATCTATCCGACCGGCGGCGGCACGGGACTCATTGGCATGTGGAAGGTCTTCGCCGAGATGCGCGATGGCGGGTGGCTTCCGCGCGATGCCGTATTCCCGCGGATGGTGGTGGCGCAGGCTTCTGGGTGCGCACCGATGGTGCGTGCATTTGCCGCGCACGCCGACCGCGCGACGCCGTGGGAGAATCCGGAGACGCACGCCAGTGGTCTGCGCGTACCGGGCCCGCTCGGCGATCGGCTCATTCTCCGCGCACTGTACGAGAGCCAAGGGGATGCGGCTGCCGTGAGCGAAGAGACGATTCGTGCGGACACACTCCGCCTGAGCCGCTCGTCCGGCGTGGACGCTGCCCCCGAAGGCGGTTGTGCGCTTGGCGTTCTGGATTTGCTCGTGCGGGAGCAACGGATCCCGAGGGATGCACGGGTGCTCGTCTTCAACACCGGCAGCGGCGCCTCGTACCGATTCTGATCGAGACACGCGCGCCCTTCCGACGACCGACTACTTTACCGCGCATGCGCATTGCCATTCTCGACCCGTTCAGCGGCATCGCCGGCGACATGACCCTCGGCGCGATGATCGGCGTGGGGCTCGATCCGGCGTGGCTGCGCGCGCTCCCGGCAACGCTGGGATTGAACGACGTGACGGTCGACATCCGTCAGGTGCGCCGCGGCGACATCGTTTGCTGGAAGGTGGATTTTGCCATTCCGCCACAGCCCCACGGACGCCACGTCAAGGAGATTCGCTCGATCGTCGCGAAGTCGGGCGCTCCCGAGTCCGTGCGCGCGCGCGCGGATGCCACCTTCTGGGCGATTGCTACGGCCGAGGGAGAGATCCACGGCGTCGCACCTGAGAAGGTTCACCTGCACGAAGTCGGGGCGGTCGACGCGATTCTCGACGTGGTGGGTGTGATCTGGGGCCTCGCGGAGCTTGGCGTCGAGGATGTTCGGTGCGGAGTGCTTCGCGTCGGAGATGGTACGGTCCACGCGGCGCACGGGGTGCTTCCGGTGCCGGCGCCCGCGACGCTCAAGCTGCTGCAAGGGCTTCAGATCAGTCCCGGACCCGAGGGGGCGGGGGAGCTCGTGACACCAACCGGTGCCGCGCTCGTGAAGATTTTGTCCACGGGCGTGCCTCCTCTGACCTACGTCCCCCTCGCGACTGGATTCGGAGCGGGCACCAAGGACTTCCCGGGGCGAGCGAATGCGCTGCGAATCATCCTCGCCGACGTCGAGCATGTAGCGGCACCCGGCGACGCGGGCACGCTCCCGAACGGAGCGACGCGCGAAACCCTCTCACTCATCGCCTGCGACGTTGACGACATGTCGCCGGAATATCTCGCCGCCGTTGCCGAACGGGCTCGCGAGGAAGGCGCCCTGGATGTGGTCGTCATGGCGACCACGATGAAGAAGGGGCGAGCGGGAACACGCATCGAGGTGCTGTGCCGGCCCGAAGACGCCGCGCGCTTCGAGCAGCTCATGCTCAGCGAGAGCACGTCGATTGGCGTGCGGCGCTCGCAGGTCGACCGCCTCGCGCTCCCGAGGCGCGAGGAATGCGTCGAAGTACTGGGCGCTTCGGTTCGCGTCAAAATCGTCACGCTTCCCGATGGCGCGGACCGCGTGAAACCGGAGTTCGATGACGTACAGCGCGTCGCCCTGGCGACTGGACGCCGACCGGCAGATATTTACCAGCTCGTCCTCGCCGCGTCGGAACGGCGGTGACTCGTTCGGGGTATGTTTGGAGTTCTTAGTCCGTAAACGGACTCGTCTCGATTTCAATCAGGAGAGATCTGATGGCTGTGTTCGGTAATAGATATTTCGTCGCGAGTGCGTTGCTCATGGCATCGTCGCTCGGCGCGCAGGCGCCCGCGAAGCCGTCCTGTGATGTTGCCGAGGGCGCGAAGGGAAATGCGGCCCGTGCGACTCTCAGCGTTAACCTGGCGCGCGAAACTCCGCCGGGGCCTGTAGCCTCGACCAGTCTCAAGAATGCCGTGAAGCTTGTCGAAACGGCCGACAAGTCGGACGATCCCATCGTACGCGCCTATGTGCTCGGATCCGCCCTCAGCTTGTGGGGAAACCAACCCGGCGTCGGTCTCACGCCCAAGCGCGGCACGGTCGGGTTCACCACGAACCCCGAGGCCACGCTCGATCTCGTGGGCACGCTCGATTCCCTGTTCCGAGTGGTAGAAACGGCAAAGCCCAACTGTGCGGAGTTCACGTCGTACTGGCGCGCAGGTCAGAAGTTCTACCTCGACGTCGTCAATGGTGCTATTTCCGCGCTAAATTCTGAGAAGCTCGACTCCGCCGAGTACTTCGCGACTCAGGCGAATCGGCTCTATGCGAATTCTCCGTATGGAACCATGGTGCTGGGCAGCGTGGCGTCCAAGCGCGGCAACTCGGCCAAAGCCGTGGAGTATTGGTCCACCGCCGCGGCGCTCGCGGATAAGGACACGTCCTACCGCGACGTGCGCCGGCAGATGCTGGCCAACCTTGGCAATTTGTATCTGACTGCGGCGCAGAACAGCAGTGGCGCCGAGAAGACCGCGAACGCGCGCAAGGCAGCGGACGCTTTCGCGTTGCTCATCGCAGTGCCGGGAACGCGCGGCTCGTTCTTGAGCGGAGGCCGTCAGAGTCTTCAGACCGCCTATCTGATAGCCGGTGACACGGCGTCCGTCATCAAAAGCCTTGATCCACTCCTGTCGAACCCTGCCGAGTTCGAGTATCAGGATCTGCTGAACTCGGCGGTGAATGCCGCGCGATCGAATCGCCCCACTGAGGCGGCAAAGTTGTTCGAGGCCACGCTCGTGCAGAATCCGAACAATCGCGATGCCCTTTTCAACCTTTCGGTCACGTACCTGACACTCGAGCAGAACGACAAAGTTGGTCCGATCGTGACCCGTCTCGTTGCCATCGATCCGGGCAACCCGGAGAACTACAATCTTGCGGCGCGCGCCTATTTGGCGCAGGCCAAGGTCGCGGAAAAGGCAAAGAAAACTCCTATCGCCGCGGCGTACAACGATTCGACGCTCACTTGGTTCAACAGGGGCAACAAGCTGCCGGTGGAGGTTTTGTTCACTGAGTTCTCTCCGTCGGAGAAGCAGGTCGTCCTCGGAGGAACCGTTACCGATCGTCGCGACAGGTCTGATGCGGACACCCCTGTGCCCGCGGGTGCGAAGGGTGCGAAGGCCAAGGCGGCAAAACCAACCGCCAAGACCTACGGGCCCAAGGCGTTCACGCTGAACTTCGCGGCACTCGACAAGTCGGGCGCGGTGGTGGGCTCGCAGTCGATCACGACGGAGCCGTTGACCCCCGGGAAAGTCGCCAAGTTCGCGGTCACAGTGCCTGCCGCAAACGTGGCGGCGTATCGGTACACGATCGTCGAGTAGGCACTCGACTTTGCATGTGAAAGAGCGCCCGCGTGATCGCGGGCGCTCTTTCGTTGCCGGGCATGACAAACTGGGAGAACGCTGCGACGGAAGTACTGGATTCTGCTTGTTTTCCGTGCCTGAAGCTCCTAGCTTGCATGAGGCGATGACACACGTCATTTCCTCTCGTTTTCACGCTTCGAGCGCCCAACCCGGCCGACGGAGGCAGGAATAGCAATGGTTCGCGTCAGTCGAGTGATTCCCGGTAGCGTCTGCGACGAAATGGGTGTCGTGCCGGGGACGGAGCTCCTGACGGTGAACGGGCGCGAGCTCACGGATTTCCTCGACTGGGAATTTCTCACGGCGGACGACGAACTCGTCATCGAGGCCCGCCTGCCCGAGGGCGAAGATATCGTCTACGAGCTCGATCGGCCCGAAGGCGAGGCGCTTGGAGTGGAGCTGGAGCCGCCAACGATTCGCCGATGTGCCAATCGCTGCGAATTCTGCTTCATCGAGGGGTTGCCGAAAGGGCTTCGCAAGCAGCTCTACGTTCGGGACGACGACTACCGGTTGTCGTTCGCGTACGGGAATTTCGCGACCCTCTCCAACGTCAAGGAGCGCGACATCCAGCGCATCCTCGAGTACCGCCTGTCGCCCCTCTATGTATCGGTCCACGCGACACCGTGGGAGGCGCGAAAGATCCTGCTGAACAATCCGCGCGTCCCCAATATCGTCGAGCAACTGACGCGCCTGTCACAGGGCGGCATTCAGTTTCACGGGCAAATGGTCATCGTGCCTGGCCTCAATGACGGCGACGTGCTCGAGGCCTCGCTCACGGATCTGTGGAACCTCGGCGAGGCCATGCTGAGCGTGGCGCTCGTGCCGGTTGGCGTGACCCAGTTCTCGCACTTGTACAATGGGCGGCCGATGGATCGTGAGAACGCCTCGCGAATTCTCGATGCCGTCGAGCGGTGGGAAGCGCGTGCGCTCCGTGAGCGGGGCGATCGGTGGGTATACGGCTCGGACGAGTTGTATCTCCTCGCCGAGCGAGACCTTCCCGGACCCGAGCACTATGGTGAGTACTCGCAGATCGAGAACGGCGTCGGTGCGGTGACGTCCCTCCGGGAACGAGTGCGAGGCGGTCTTGGCGCGCTTCCACGGCTGGAGGGCAAGCACATTGGCGTGGTGACGGGCGTGTCGATGGCGACGATGATGCCCGAACTACTCGACGCGCTGGCCAGGCAGACCGGTGCGCGGTTCTCCCTCATCGTGATGGAAAACTCCCTGTTTGGCCCCACGACCACGACGGCTGGCCTGCTGGTCGGCGCAGACATTCGTCGCGCGCTGGCAGGCCGCACCGATCTCGATCTCGCGCTAATTCCAGCCGAGACCATCAATGACGATGGGCTGTTCCTCGACGAGGAGCGGTTCATCACACTGCGTGAAGAATTCGCGATGCCCGTGTTTCCGTCTTACGATTTCATCGACGTCCTTTCGCTCGAAGGGGAGCCGGGCGCCGCGGGAGCGCGCGCCGCATGAGCGCTCCCGTCGTGGCACTCATTGGCCGTCCCAATGTGGGCAAGTCCGCGCTGTTCAATCGCATCATCGGCGACGACGAAGCGATCGTCTCGGAGGAAGCGGGAACCACTCGCGATCGTCACTTCTC
>JANMAY010000319.1:0-31075 GCA_031360095.1 Gemmatimonadaceae bacterium | reverse complement strand
GTATCTGCGCACATCGTGGCCGCATACACGGAGTAACCGGTGGCCGCACGCGCATTCATGAACGAGTAGGTGCTTTCAAAGACCTGAAGGGCTGAATCAAGGAGGCTCATTCTATAAAAGAAAAATCCCGCGTAGCTACGTGCTCGAAAAGATGCTTCGTTGAATTCCGCTTCGGGGAAACGTTCGAGAATCTCGTGTGCTGTCTTGATCGCACGCTCCTGGTTGCCGAAAGCAGTGTGATATACAAGTTCAACTCTCATCATTGACGATACGCCCTGATCACATTTGAGCGGAAGTTGTGTGGCAATTGCATAAATATGATCCGCGAGAGTGCGATCGAGCTCTGCATCAGCGATCACCATCAAGCGTGCAGCTGCCCTTAGCCGAACGTCAGATTCTGCCGACACGTCATGCACGATTGCTTTCAAGGGATCCATGACGGACAGGAGCGAGCGACCGTTCAGCATTTCCCCTTCTATGTTCTGAACTTCCAGGCGCTTGATAAAGGCGATCGGCTCGTTGTTGATCCGAGCGTGTTCTAGTCGCGCGCGCGATGACGATGCAACCAGTGCGCAACGGCCGCTCGCTTCGCTATAGCGAACGAGATCGTCGAGTAGAAGTGATCGCAGCGTCGCAGGTAGCTCTTCGTCCACTACAAGTGCGACGAGATCTGCCGCAGCAGCCGGTTCACCCAAAGACGCAGCTTGCGCGGCGCACCGACGAACAAGATGGACGCCAGCTTGAACGTCTCCGGCCGCAATCCAGCTTTGTGCCGAGGCCCAGGCGAGGTCCGGCGAGAATTGGTCGGCGACACACTCTTCTTCCAACAGGCCGGCTATACGTCTACTCAGCAGCGCGCCAACAGATCTGGGAACGAGCCCTCTAAGCGCTTCGAGCAAAAGAGCATGCGGTCCGCACAACACGGAATCCTTCAATTGAACCAGATCGTGTTCCTCTAGCTCTCGCAGACAGGTAAGCAGCGCCAATTCCTCTACGCCGCTGATCGCAACTACACGACGAAGGGAGGCAAAGCGACCCAGGAGGAGGCACACCTCGAGGACTGTCTTGCAATTCGATCCAAGCGAATAGTAGGACGTCGCGGCCAGGTTGTGGATGTCGAACGGTACGTCGGTGGTGCTCGAAGGTGTTTGTAGTGCGAGGGCGCGAAGATAGAAAGGATTGCCGGTAGCCTCCTTGACGCACCAGGCAATTCGCTCCTCATCGAGAGAGTCTTCCGCGGCGTATTCCTGAACAAGGAGACGGCTTAAGTCATCGCGGAGAGGAGCGAGCCAGTGATACGTGACACGGCCCCCGACGCGAAATGCCGATTCCGCATTATTTATTGGTCGTGAGCAGGCGACGACGTGAACGCGCGCACAGTTTGTTCCCATGCTGAGCGCACGAATGACTGCCGCCGAAGCGTCGTCCAAAAGATGTGCGTCATCAACCATCACCGAGATGCGTTGCTCGGTGCCTACCGCCTCCAGCAGATCGACGAGCGCAGCCTGCAGCTCCGCGCGGAGCATCTCAATGGAGGGCCCTTCGGGAATGGTGGGTTCGGGAACACCTGCCGACGGTCTCAGGCGCGCAAGCACGCTCTTGTAATCCGGTGACGCACCAAGACTTCCCGGTAAGGATTGCAGCTCGGGTAGAATATGTGAAAACAGTGCCAGTGGGGTGTACCTGGAATCCGCGTCGCACCGATAGCGCATCACGATCCCTCGCCCCATCGCGACGCGATTGCTGAAGGCCTCAGCCACGCGTGTCTTCCCGATTCCCGCCGGACCCACAATGACCGTCAGCCGTGCCCCGCCACGGTCAATGAGACTCCACTCCGCATCCAACAGTGCGAGAGTTTGCTCCCGCCCCCATAGCGTACCTTCACGACGCGCTGCCGGTGTCTTCGCGATCCGCGCGCGAAGCTTTCGCGCCGGAATGACGAGCGCCGCATCTCCCTCGCACCGAAGGATGAATGCGTCGACCGCATCCAGCGCGTCATTCCGACGTCCCAGCATCGCGAGCGCCTCGGCGTGCGCGCTCATTGCCTCGTCGTTCAGCGGATCGAGTTCCTGCATCAGCGCGCCAAACTGACACGCGAGGCGCCACTCCTGCTTGTCGCGACTCTGTCGCAGATCCGCGAACAGCAATCGCCGCACGTCTTGCCGAACACGATCCCTGACGCCGTCCAGCCAGTTCGTGAAGCAGCGCGGCAGCCGAGGACTATAGCCGGGCAAGAGGTCGAGCGAAGCGATAGTGCGCTGTGCGCGCTCCTGCGGCGGAAGTGCCCGAAGCGCTTCCACGGGGCCAATCACTGCGACGTCTGCCAGCGAGATCGCGGACATGGTCTGCTCCAGCGGAACGCCCATCCGGCGAAGCCGATAGATCAGCTGACGCAGATTGTGAGACGCACTGTGTACGTCGTCGCCACTGGCGAACAGCAGTTGCTGCAGGTCGGTGCGCGCGTGCGAGCGATCCCGCTCGAACGCAAGGAACAGCAGAAGCGCAAACAGGTGCGATGCAGCGGGCGTCAGTTCAGATCTGCCGATCCGAATTGCACACTCGCCGAGAATTGAGATGCGGAGCTCGTGCATTGCGTCGCCTGTGTCGTGGCGCATCCCCGTGCGAACTGCATCGCTCGCTCCGACCGTACAGTCTCACACTGGCGTCACTTCAGCGTCATCGCAAGCCGAGTTCTCGCACGGGTAGCGATGACGTAGCTGAGTGTTTTCTCAGGGGAAAAGGAGCTGCCGTGCTCGACGTGCTCACGCTCTTCACGGGCGATTCCTGTGGCAAACCCCCTTTATAGCTGTGCTCGCTGAATGCGTGTACTGACACCCGCTACATGAGCACATATGTGTATCAACACAGCCTGCTCATAGAAAAGTGAGCAGACTGGAACGTTTCTCGCATCCTGGGTTCCGCGAAAACCGGGAACGCCAACCAGCCATCGCTGCCAGCGCAGGTCCGACTCTCTCATATGAACCGCTCCGCACCCATCACGCTGTCCATCCGCACTCCTATCGCCCTCGCCTGTATCGCAGGCTTCGCACTCGTCGCTGCATGCGGCGCCCGCGACGAAGCGAAGCCGCTATCCGACAGCGCCCTCTCCTCGAGCACCCCGCCAACGATGTCCGCACCAAGCACGCCCGGAACGCCCGATGCCGAAATGCAGGCGGTGCTCGACGAGCTCGCAGCACTGAACGGCAAACCGATCGAGATGCTCGAGGCAACAGAGGCTCGAAAGCAGCCCACTCCCACCGACGCAGTGAAAAAGCTGCTGACCAAGCAGGGGAAGCCCACCACACCACCTCCCGGCGCGGTCCTGACCACACGCAAGGTCGGCGGCGCCGCTGGACAGCTGCCCGCAAACATTTACACACCAGACGGCACAGGGCCATTTCCCATCATCGTGTACTATCACGGCGGCGGATGGGTGATCGCCAACAAGGACGTCTACGACGGTGGCGCGCGATCACTTGCAATCGGCGCGAAAGCGGTGGTTGTCTCTGCCGACTATCGAAGCGCACCGGAGCACAAATTTCCTGCTGCGCACGACGATGCACTCGCGATCTACCAATGGGCGCTCACGAATGCAGCAGCGATCAACGGCGACCCGAAGCGCATCGCGCTCGCCGGTGAAAGCGCCGGCGGCAATCTCGCCGTTGCCACCGCCATCGCCGCGCGAGACAAGAAGCTCCAGGCGCCGCTCGCCGTGATCTCGGTCTATCCCATCGCACTCGGGGACACGACGTCGCCCGCGTACGTCGAGAACGCCACTGCGAAGCCGCTCAACCGCGCGATGATGGGATGGTTCTTCGACAAGTACCAGCGCACGCCGTCAGACCGACGCGACCCGCGCATCAATCTCGTCAGCGCCAATCTCAAGGGACTGCCCCCCGTCACCATCATCAACGCGCAGATCGATCCGCTTCGCAGCGACGGAGAAATGCTCGCGGAAAAAATCAAGGAGGCGGGCGGTACGGTCGACCAGAAAACCTACGACGCCGTCACGCACGAATTCTTCGGCATGGGGGCTGTGCATCCGAAAGCGAAGGATGCCGAGTCGTATGCCGTTGCCGCGCTCACCCGCGCTTTCAAGTAACTCGAGCCTTCAACCTATGACGCACATGAATGACGGCATCGCAGTATCCGCTGCCTCCGACGCACAACTGGGCGACGCGTGGGGCGGCAGCAGCCGCAGAGAATTCCTCGTGCTCGCGGCGAAAGGCGCCGCGGCCCTGGGTCTCACCGGCGCGCTCTCCGGTTGTGTCGTCGCGGCGGCCGGCACCAAAAAAATCGACTTTCGCGACGACTTCGGCGTTCTCAACTTCGCATACGCGCTCGAGTGTCTGGAGTCGCGCTTTTATACGAAGGTGTGCGAGTCGCCACCGCGCGACCTGCGCGCGGGAGAGCTGCAGGTACTTCAGGATATCCGCGATCACGAGGTCGCACACCGCCGCTTTCTCAAGCGCTCCCTGCAGGTCCTCCGCGTCGAAGTGCCGATGTCGGTCTGGCCGGGCATCGACTTCTCGAGCCGCTCGAGCGTACTCGGCGCCGCGAAGACGTTCGAGGACCTCGGCGTGGCAGCATACAATGGCGCGGGCTCACGCATCCGGCTCGCCGAATTCTTGACCATCGCCGGCAAGATCGTGTCGGTGGAGGCGCGCCACGCGGCCGCCATTCGGGATCTGCTCAACCCGATGTCGCGCGATTTCGCCGGCGACGACGTCGTGGACGAGCGGGGTCTGGACCGCGCAATGGAGCCGGGCGAAGTGCTCGCTCTCGCTCAGAAGTACTTCGCCGAACCTTATCGCGTCGTCGGACTCTAGGAGATTCCATGCATACATCTGACATCACAGAGCCCAAGCGGCTCCTCGCGCTCGATCCCGAGATCGCAGCGCGCCTTTCGGCTCGGCAGGCCGAGATCCACGCCGGTGCGGCAGTCAGCAGCCGTACGAGCGCCGGACTCATGATGGGCGGCGCGGTGCTCGCCACCGCGGCGCTCGCGAGCGATGCATTCGCGCAGGGCGGCCTTCCATCCATCGTGGTGGACGTCCTCAACTTCGCGCTCACGCTCGAGTATCTCGAGGCCGAGTTCTACGTCACCGGTGTCGGCACGTCCGGCCTGATTCCCGCGGACATGCGCGGACCGTTCGACCAGATCCGCAAGCACGAAGTCGCACACGTCGCGTTCCTGCGCGGTGTGCTCGGCGGCGCTGCCGTGGCCAAGCCGACGTTCGATTTCACCGGCGGTGGCGGATCGGGCAATGGCCCATTCGCTGACGTGTTTCGCAACGCGCAGACGTTCGCCGCGGTGGCACAGGCGTTCGAGGACACCGGCGTGCGCGCGTACAAGGGTCAGGCGGCGAATCTCATGGGACACAACGACGTGCTGCGCGCTGCGCTCTGCATCCACTCCGTGGAAGCCCGCCACGCCTCGCAGGTGCGACGCATGCGCGGACAGAAGGGATGGATCACCGGCAGCATGCCCGGAAATCTTCCCGACGCCGCGAAGGGAACGTACAAGGGCGAGAGCAACCGATTCCAGTTCATCCTCGGCCAGGCTGACAGCAACAGTCAAGCGATGACCGAGGCATTCGACGAGACGTTGAGCAAGAACCAGGTTCTCCAGATCGTCACTCCATTCATCGCGGGAGGCCGCTGATGCGTCGCACACTGTTGGTGGCCCTCGTCGCGCTCGGAGCATCTGCTCCGATGTCAACCGCGGCTGCGCAAGCGCTCGGACCGCAGCGTCAGTTTCTTGCGCTCGAGCCGTACTACGAGCGCACGCAGCTCGACGTCGGCAGCGCGGTGAGCAAGGATGGATTGAATGGATTTGGCGGCCGGCTCTGGATCAACCTCGACCCGTTCCACTTCATTCTCAACAGCTCCATCGCGCTGTACGGCTCGCACGCGCCGTCGCAAAGCGGGCAACAGACATCGCTCACCTCGTTTGGGGCAGAGTACGATCAGTTCTTCGTGCGCCGCCCGATTGGTGGGCTGATCGACCCGTTCCTGACGATCGGTGGTGGAGGAACAGCAGTGCGCAGCGAGCGCAGCGCGGTGTTTGGCCGCATCGGCTCGTCGCACACATTCGGATCGCTGCTGCCCGGCGGTGGCGTTCGCATCGCCATTCCGAATCGGTTCGAGCTTCGCGCCGAGGCGAAGGATTTGATCCTGTTCAATACGCCAACGGCGACCGGTGGCACCAAGCGAACGACGAACAACCTCGTGTTTCAGGCAGGGTTGGGGTTGACGTTCTAATGCGCCGGGAGCGGCCGCCGTGCACTGGCGGCCGCATGCATTCTCGACACGCGATCGCACTGACTCTAGTGGGGCACGAGAAAGGAGCGTCGTCCAGCAGTTGGACGACGCTCCTTTGTGTCACGCGGGTGAAACGCTAGCGCGCCTCGCGCGCCGCATCCGTGCGCAGTTCGCGCTCGCTGAGGTTGCGCTCCTCACCCACGTTGGGTGGGTTTCCGGTAAGCAACGCCTTGGCGACCTCGAAGAGCACGACCGGCCGCGGCTTCGTGGTGACCATGTACTCCACGGATTGCGCCTCCACGAGAATGAGCGCCAGGCGCGGATCGCTCGGGCTGCCGTCACGCTCGCCGCCCTCGTCGCCAAACCACGCCTTCCAATCGGGCTTGTACAGCTCCTTGATCAGATTGCGATCCTGGGTCACCTGCGCGATTCCCGCGACCGACACCCACTCGCGCGACTTCACATGGTAGTAGGAGAGGTTCACGTGCGCGTCGAAGCCCAGTTCGTCGAGCTTGTTTGACGACACGTCGGTCACGAACCAGAGATCCACACCGCTCACTCGCTCCTGCGTTGCCATTGGGCGCGACACGAGCTGTCCATCCGCCCGGCGCGTGGTGAACATCGCGATCTCTATTCCATCGATGAGCTTGTACAGCTCTTCGAGCTTCTTTTCCGTGCTGGCACGCTCGGCCATCTCCATTCTCGGCTTGGGAAATAATGTACCGTTCACTCCATACTCCCAAGGGCAGAACTTATGCCTCAACATTGCGCCCATGCCGACACCGAGCGTCTGTTTCGCCAGCCGTGTTTATGAGTAGATTCCCTGCCGAGCCACGCGAGCAGCGCGGCCACCGCCGGAGCACTCACCCGTCATGTCAACGACTTTCGCTGCCCAGGCTGCCGCACGTTTGCGGGATGCGAGAAACGATCTCGTCGGTCGTTGGCTGGAGCGCATTGCCGCGCGCGTCGCAATTACTCCCGACCGTGTTTTTCCCACGGACGAGCTACTGAATCACGTTCCGCTCCTCATCGACGGAATCGCCAACTACATCGAAAGTCCCGACGAGGAGCTGGACGGTACCATTCCCGTCGTCGCCAAGGCGATGGAGCTCGGCGCCCTGCGGCACGGCCAGGGCTTCGACGCCTACGAGATCCTGAAGGAATACGAGATACTGGGCGCCATTCTCATTGCGTTCCTCGGCGAAAACATCGACGTCGTCGCTCCATCCGCAACGCGCGGAGAGCTGCTACACACCTGGCAGCGCGTGTCGCACGCTGTCGAGATGATCCGGCAGGCAACGATGACGCACTTCCTCCGCCTGTCGAATGAGCGGGTGCAGGAACGGGAAGCGCGCCTGCGGCGGTTCAACCGCATGGTGTCGCATGAGCTCAAGAACAGAGTGGGCGCCATTCGCGGCGCGGCCGAGCTCCTGCCCGAAGATTGGCTCGACGCGAAGCAGCGTGATCAGTTCCATCGCATGATCCTTCAGAACGCCTCTGGCCTGCAGCGCGTACTCGAAAATCTCGAGACGCTTTCTCGCGTGGAAGGCGAAGCGCGGCAGAACAGAAATGTGCTCCTTCCGCAAGCGGTGGCGGAGGCAGTGCGGCAGCTTCGCGATCCCATTGCGGCGCGTGGTGTCGAGGTGCGCGTCGCCGACAATCTCCCTGCTGTGGAAGTCGATGCCGCCACCGTGGAGCTGTGCCTCGCCAACTACCTCTCCAACGCAGTCAAGTATTCGGATCCCGCCAAGCGCGAACGATGGGTGCAGGTCACGGGCGACCTTGTGTTCCACGAGAATCCGCCGAGCTCCGGAGAGCTGATCGTGCGCGTTCAGGACAATGGCGTCGGCATTCCGGTGGGATCGCGCCAGCGCCTGTTCGATCAATTTTTTCGCGCGCACGAAAAAACGATCACCGGGGTGGAGGGCAGTGGACTGGGTCTCAGTCTCGTGCGTGAGACGATCAGTGGCCTCGGCGGCAAGGCGTGGGCCGAATTTCCGGAGGAGGGAGGAACCATCTTCGCCTTCTCGCTGCCGTCGCGCCGAGTGGAGGATGCGGCCGCGGCGGGGACGAAGCGGCCGGAGCCAGCGGCGCTACCGTAGGACCTTCGCACCGCGCCCTGTCATTTGCAGCGCCGCTTTCATGTAGCCGAGCGCGTACGCCATCCCCGCATGCCACGGCGCGCCGCAGGTCATCTCCGGCGTGTGATCGGGGATGATCACGCCGTCGTAGCGAACATCGCGCAGCGCCTGGATCGCATCGAGCATGTCGAGATCGCCCTCGTCGACGAACACTTCCTGATAGTGCGGCACCTTGCCGCGCACATTGCGAAAGTGGACGTAGGCGATCGCGTTCTGGACGCCGTAGTGCGCGATACTCTCCAGCACGTCGCCCTCGCGCATCTCTTGGAGAGAGCCAAGGCAGAATTCGAGGGCGTTGGCGCGTGACGGAACGAGGTCGAGCACGCGCTGATACTTGTGCGGCTGGTTCACGAGCCGAGCCGTGCCGCGCAGCATGTCCGCCGGCGGATCGTCCGGATGCAACGCCATCCTCACACCTGCGTCTTCCGCGACCGGAATGATTTCGGAGAGAAACCACTCGAAGCGCTGCCAGAGCTCCTCGCTGTCGACGCGGGGCGCCGTACCGCTTGGCGCGTTGGGATCGTAGATCATGTTCCACACCATGCCGTTCGGCATCGGCGTTTGCGGATCGATCTTCGATTCATCGTACACGAGTGCATTCGCCTCGCCACGTCCCCACGGACCCTTCGTCCAGCCCCACACGCCAGCGAGACTGAAGTTGTAGCCCATGATGGGAATGCCCACACGTCCCATCATCTGGATGGTGCGCTTGAGCGCCTCCATTTGCGCGCGCTTCTTGGGGCCGTCGAGGAGGATGTCGTACCAGTGCGACGGATCGAAGTTCTCTATCGCCTCCCACACGAGGCCATTGGCTTCGATGTGTTGCTTGAGCCCGCGGAGGTCTGCTTCCGTCCAAGGCCTGTCGGCGTTTTGCGTGATTCCCCAGCCGGTGTTGTTCGCGCCGCTGGTGAGCGTCGGATTCTTGCCGCCGAAGTAGTCCACGAGATGCACGACGAGGTGCGTGACGCCGGCCTGCTTCGCGAACTTGAAGTTCTCGTCGGTGAGAAGGCTGCGATACAGTCCGAGGCCAAGCTTCATGGAATGCGTCAAATCAGCGCAAGCCGCTGCTCAACCCGCGAATAAGTGACGTCGCCGACACGCCCTCCGCCTCCGCCTGGAAATTCAGAACGACGCGATGGCTCAGCACCGGCAGCGCCATCGCATCCACATCCTCCAGGTCCGGCATCGCGCGACCATCCATTGCAGCGCGCGCCTTCGCTCCGAGTATGAGATACTGCGACGCGCGGGGACCGGCGCCCCAACTCACATATTTCTTTACGTTCGCCGGCGCTTCAGGGGAGTCCGGCCGAGTGCTGCGTGCGAGCTTCACCGCATGCGCGACGATGCTCGGCGCCGCTGGGAGGCGACGGACGAGATGCAGCAAGTCGATCAACTCTGCGCCGCTCAGTACCGGCGTGACATCGATCTCGCGGTCCGATGTCGTCTCGAGCACGATGCGCTCCTCTTCCTCGCGGCTGGGGTATCCGACCGTGAGTTGCACCATGAAGCGATCGAGCTGCGCTTCGGGCAGCGGATATGTGCCTTCCTGCTCGATTGGATTTTGCGTCGCGAGCACAAAGAACGGTTCGGGCAGGTGATGTGTCTTGCCTGCGGCCGTTACGGCATGCTCCTGCATGGCCTGCAGCAGAGCGGCCTGCGTCTTCGGCGGTGCACGGTTGATCTCGTCCGCCAGGATGATGTTCCCGAATACCGGGCCCTGCACGAACTTGAAGATCCGCCGTCCCGTCGCGTGATCCTCTTCGAGGATCTCCGTGCCCGTGATGTCGCTGGGCATCAGGTCCGGCGTGAACTGCACGCGCGAAAACTGGAGATGGAGCGCCTGTGCGACCGTCTGCACCAGCAGGGTCTTCGCGAGGCCGGGCACGCCGACGAGCAACGCGTGACCACCGGCCAGAATTGCTGCAACGAGGTTGTCGACCGTTTCGCGCTGCCCGATGATTCGGCGTGCGATCTGCTCGTTGAGCGCCTTGCGCGCGCTGGCAAGCTGATCGAGCAGCTCGAGGTCGCGGTTGTCGTCGCGTGAATTGCTGACTTTCAGAGAGCTCGTCACGATGAGGGGGCGGCACGGAGGTGAGACAACTCGGCGGCCCCTAAGGTTACCCCGTGTCGCGGTGCACCAAAAGCAGGCCTCGCCCAGTATTGCTCGCGGCTAGAGCTCTGCCACCCTCGGCATCGCTCATGAGGCGCACCGCAGCGTGTCGAGGATCGCTCCCCGCGATGTGTCATCCTCGAGGCGCACGTCCGCGGCGTTCTTGTCGTCGCGAAGGCCGAGAAAGCTTGGTTGGCGGAGGACACCCGCGTCCGTCATCTCGTTGTACTTCACCTGCGCGACGAGCACGGGCTTTACCCACACGGGTTGATCGCGCCGCTTCGGCGAATTGACGAACGGCGACGTTGTACGCTTCAGCGCCGCGAGCTTCTTTCCCAATTCCGCCAGTGTCTTTCGCGTATAGCCCGTGCCGACCTTTCCCGCGTAGCGAAGCGCGTTCTCCCTGTCGTAGTAGCCCACGAGCAACGCGCCGAAGTTGTCACGATCCGCGCCGTCGGTTGGAAGCGTATAGCCGCCGATGACGAATTCCTGCTCGTGCTCCAGCTTGACCTTTCGCCACAGCGGAGAGCGAAGGCCCGACGCGTATGGCGCGTCTATCTGCTTGAGGATCAGACCCTCCCACCCTTCCTTGGCCGCGGCGACGAGCAGCCGCTTCGCGCCGGCCGAGCCGCATGGGTAGGAGTCGCCGCGACGCACGATTGCACGCGCATTCTTCTTCACGACCGCCTCGAGCACCGTTCGGCGCGCGCTCCACGGCTCGCGGACAATCGAACATCCGTCATGCGAGAGGATGTCGAACGCAACGAATGCCGTGCGGGTGGCCGCGGCGCTCTTCGCAATCGTGGAATCGCGACCGCTCGAATGACGGCTCTGCAGCGCTTGGAATCGTAGTGCTCTCCCCGCGCGATCGATCGCAACGAGCTCACCGTCCAACAGCAGATCGCCCGCGTGTTCGGCGAGCGTCTCGAGCGCCGCGCTGACTTCGGGAAACTGGCGCGCCTTGTCGATGCCATTTCGGCTCCACAGGTGCGCGCGGCCGCGCGTCACCTCGGCGATCACCCGGATGCCGTCCCACTTCGGCTCGATCGTCCAGCCCCGGAGGGGCGGCAGATCACCCGCCGGTGAAGCGAGCATCGGGGCCGGGGCGCGCGACATGGTGCGCGCCTACGCCGATTTCCGCCGGCGGGAAGTCTTCTTCGCGCCGGATTTCCTCGCCACGGTCTTACCGGCGTTCTTCTTCGTGCTCACCTCGGCGCGACGAAGTTCAACGGAAATATTCGCCAACCCGAAGGCGAGAGCGCCTTTCCAGATGAATGCCATAGTACGGACAGTGCTAGGCAGGGTGCGTGCCTTTGGATGCAGTGGTTCGCGGTCAACGAGCAGCCGAATGGCCGCGTCCGGTTCGTCACCTCGACCGACGTGTGGAAGAGCGAGAGTACAGGTCCTCGACTTCTTCGGCATGACAATCTCGACGACGCTCAGGACGACAGCATTCGCTCCACCGACCGCACGAGCGCGCGTGGGAGTTGCTCCGGGTGTCGCAACGCGAGATACCCGCCTTCCCCAAAGATGTCCGCGAGGTATGCGCCCGGTTCATCGCGGTCTACCGTGATGCAGTACGCGTGAACGCCCGCCAACCGCGCTTCCATCACGGCACGCCGTGAATCGGCGACGCCGTACCCCACGAAGTAGCGGTCGCGGTCATTCGGTTTCCCATCCGACAACACCAGCAGCAATCGATGCGGGGCCGCCTGTCGCGCCAGTTGAGATGCCCCATGCCTGATCGCTGCGCCCAAGCGTGTCTTGCCGTGTGGCACGAGCGCTGAGACGCGTTGCCGAATTACGGGGGAGTTGCGCTCGCCAAACCGCTTCACCGGAAACACTCGCACGTCCGCCGCCCCATCGCTGGAAAACGCGTACATCGCATGACGGTCGCCGAGCGCATCGAGGGCTTCCGCGGCGAGGAGCAGCGCGAGCCGTTCGATGTCGATCACGCGCTGCGTGTCGAACACGACGTCTTCGGTTGATCCGCTGACATCGGCGAGCACCGCAATCGCGAGCTCGCGCCGGCCCGGACGCACGGCGGAGTACAACCGGTCGTCCGGCGTGCGGCCCATTCGCCGATCGATCAGAGATTCCACGCACGCATCGAGATCGATCTCGTCTCCGCTCGCCTGTCGCTTCAAGTGCTCGCGCCGCGATTGCAGTCGCTCGAACTGCTGCCGAGTGCGACGTACGAGCGCCGCGTGTTCGACGAGTGCGCGATCCGCCCACGCCGCCGACACGGTGGGTGGATCGGGCGCGTATACGATGACGCTCTCCGGACGATACGCATCGGCATAGGCGTCCCACTCGGGATATTCGAACCGCTCGACCGATGCCGCGGGGCGTGCGCGCCGCGCGCCGTGCGCGGCGCCTGTGGGTGCGCCGCCGTCACCGCTGGTGTCGGCTGACCGCTCCGTGGACGCATCCGGAGAGCCGTCACTGCTTCCGCTTTGATCGGCGACCTGCGCGCTCTCCGAGTCGGAGCCTTGTTCGGCGATGGATCCGCTCTCCATCTCGCGCTTGCGGCGCTCACCAACCACGCTGGCGATCAACGACGCGTTCGCACTCGCCATTTGGGGAATGAGCGGAACGTCGCGCCGTCGTGCTGCGTCCACCGGGGTGCCCCACATGCCGATCGGGGAAAGCCCGCGATAGATGAGCGCCCGCGGTTTTTTCTCCGCGCGCCGGACCTCCGCCTCGATCTCCGTCGCGCGCCTACGCGCCCACGCGGCCGCGTCATCGCCGCTTTCTTCGGCGTGGCCGCGTAGGTCGAGCGGTGTGCTCAGCGCCGTGACGACCAAGTGTTCGACTCGGCGCTCGATGGGCGTGAGCCCGATCGACTTCGGTCGCTGCGCGAGGGCGCTGAGTCGCCCGGCTTCGAGCGCCGCGCGAAGGCCGGGCTGCGAGGCGACGATCCCATGATCGACGTTGACGCTTTCACGCAGCAGGAACAGGTCGTGAAGCAGCAACGCATCCGTCGACTGTTCGTGACCCGCGCTGTCACGCACGAGGCGCTCGGCCTGTTGCACCGCGAGCACGCGATAGCGCGCGAGTGCATCAACTGGCTCGTCAGTGCGCAGGGGCAGGGTGGCCGGCAGCCGAATGGCCACCGCATCAGGATCCGTGGCGATGCGGGACGGCGCCGGCTGCAAATACTGAAGTGCGCGACGATGGAGCGTCGCTCCCACCGTGCGATTGTCCACGGGCACGACGCGCATCCCCATTCCGTACGTGGCGAGCAGGTAGTGTTCGAGCCGCGCTTGCACGTCGCTGAGGTGCAGCACGCGCGGCCCCTTCTCCGGAAAGAGCCTCCGGCGCATGCGCGCGGCGAGCGATGACAGCCGTCGCAGCGGTCGCAGCACCGCATGCCATCGACGCGAGAGACGGCGCACGCTCAGATCAGCGCGTCGATCACGTCATCGATGGCGGCAACCAAATCCGGGTCGTCCGTCAGCACACTGGAGAGTGCGGCATGACATGCCTCGCGTGGGGCGATGCCGTTGGAGATCAACCGTGCCGCCGACACGAGCAGACGAGTGCCGGGTCCTTCGGTCAACCCTTGATCGCGCAGCCGCCGCACACGCTCGGCGACCGACACGAGAGAGCGCGCCGTGCGGAGGTCGACACCGCCCTCGTGCGCGACGATCTCTGCTTCCATCGCGGCGGACGGCACCTCGAACTCGAGTGTCACGAAGCGCTGGCGAGTGCTGGGCTTGAGATCCTTGATCGCCCGTTGATAGCCGGGATTATACGACGCGACGAGCATGAACCCAGGTGCAGCCTCGAGCAGCTCGCCCGTTTTTTCGATGGGCAACACCTTGCGGTCGTCCGTGAGCGGATGGATGACGACCGTGGTATCCTGCCGCGCCTCGACGAGCTCGGCGAGGTAGCAGATCGCGCCGATGCGAGCGGCGTGCGTGAGCGGTCCGTCAGTCCACACCGTCTCGCTTCCGCGAATGAGGAAGCGGCCCGTGAGATCGCTCGCGGAGAGGTCATCGTGACAGGCGACGGTGATGAGCGGTCGTTCGAGGCGCCAGGCCATGTGCTCGACAAAGCGGCTCTTTCCGGTTCCTGTTGGTCCTTTGATCAGGACGGGAAGGCCTTGGCGGTGGCAGCTCGTGAACAGTGCCACCTCGCCGCCGATGGGGAGATAGAACGGCTCGTCGGCGGGTCTGACGATGCGGCGCGGCTCATGGGCGTGCGTCATAATTGTGTACTAAAGTGCATACACTTCCCTCGCTTCGCAAGTGGTTTGTCGCTAGCGTGCGTTCACGAGCGCGGTGCGGACGCGCATGATAGCAAAAACGGGGCGGAGGCGTATTGCCGGACACCGAAGGAAGCAAAAGCCCGCTCCAGCAGGCAGACCAGCTTCACGAACTCGCCGCCGCCCTGGCAGGCGCGCTCACCTTCGGGGAAGTCGTCGCCGCGACGGTGGATCTTTTCGCTCGCGCTTTCGGCGGCGTGGGCGCTGTGCTCGCGCGCATCAGCGAAGATGGAAAGTGGCTCGAGCTCGTCGATGCGCACGCCATGAGCGACGACGACCGGCGCGAGTGGCAGCGCTTTCCGCTCGACGCCCCTGTCCCGCTTGCGTACGTCGCGCGCACCGGCCTGCCGGTGTTTCTCGAGGAGTCCGCGGACTGGGACAGACACTTCCCCTCCATCGCACAGGCGGCACACGCGGCCGGGCATCAGGCAAACATCGTCGTTCCGCTCATGGTCGCAGGTGCGCCCAACGGTGCGCTCGGCGTCGCGTTCGATCGTCCGCGCACGTTCGACACCGCGGAGCGAGCTCTCGCCATCACTGTCGCCCGCCAGTGCGCTGTCGCGCTCGAGCGTGCGCGTCTCTACGAGGCCGAACGCGCAGCGCGCGCAACTGCGGAGCATGCAAATCGCGCCAAGATGTCGTTTCTCGCCAGCATGAGCCACGAGCTGCGCACGCCGTTGAACGCCATCGGCGGATATGCGGACCTGCTCGCACTGGGCATCTACGGCCCCGTCGACGACGCGCAGCGCGACGTGCTCGGCCGCATTCAGCGGAGCCAGAAACATCTGCTCGGGCTCATCAACGACGTACTGAATTTCGCGAAGGTGGATGCAGGTCATGTGGAGGTGCACGTCGAAAGCGTTCCGGTGCAGCGCGAATTCGAGTACGTCATCGACCTCGTCGGACCGCAGGCTCTCGCCAAGCACCTCCTCACCGAGCATCGCGTCTGTGACCGCGAGATCCTCGTGCAAGCCGACGCTGAGAAGCTGCGCCAGATCCTGATCAATCTCTTCGCCAACGCGATCAAGTTCACCAATCGCGGAACGATTCGTAGTGGTTGCGAGCTCGATGGTGATGGATTCGTCCGGCTCTACGTCAGTGACACCGGATGCGGGATCGCCCCCGCGCACCTGGCGCGAGTGTTCGAGCCCTTCGTGCAGCTCGAGCGTGAATTGGCCAACCCCGTGGAAGGTGCCGGACTCGGACTCGCGATCAGTCGCGAGCTCGCGCGGCTGATGGGGGGCGAGATCACCGTCGAAAGCGAGCTGGGTGTGGGCTCGCGCTTTACAGTGAGGTTGCCCCTGGCTGTCGGCGTGTGAGGCTCAGCAGTCTCCGAACACTAGGGGATGGTCAGCTGCGCTTTTCCCTCGGCGCGATGTGACGCGCTAACGAGCGAACCCACGGCGACGAGATTGCCTTTCACCGTCGGTTTCCAGGTGTCGATGAATACGATCGTGCCATTCGCCGGAAGGGTGTGCTGGCCGAACGCCATCGTGAACGCGCGTCCCACGCTCCAGCGCCAAACTTCAGCACCGGTCGCGGCACTGAGGATGGCAAAGTCATAACGCTGGCCGCTCGCGAAGACGACGTCCACGGGTGTGACGGAAGGATTGGTCACCGTGAGTGTCAACGTGACGACGCTGTCGACTTTCGCGGTCAGCACGGCGGGAAGTGCGGCTGACGGTTGCACCTTGATCGGCGGAAGGATGGGTTGTGATGCGGTGATATCATACGCGGTGCCACGCACCGCCTGTGATGACATACTGAATATATGCGAGCCCGTTGCAGTGTTCTTGTGCACGAGAAATGACGAGGGCTCGGCCTTGGCGTCGAAGCGCACCGTGAAGTCCGCCAACGTGCATTTCGGCGGAGCAGGGGGAATGGCGGGGAAGGGCTTACCCTGGATATCGCACGCAGTTTCGCTGGTCTTGACCGATACGGCCTGTGATCCGCTCGACCCGAAGTACGAGCCTCCCTTTCCATCGAGATAGACGAACAACGCCGCTGGGAACGGCAATGGCGCAAAGGTCGGATAGAGATATGCCGAGATGGGTTCTGCGTCCGACCCTGACGAGAGCTGGATGACACGGCGCGGGTCGTCCCTCTGCCACGCGATCAGCGTGCGGAGCGGCGGGACGTTGGATGAACTCGGGCAACTGGCGCCCGCGGCGCAGACGTTCGTGATGACCTGGATGCGCGACAGTTGCGCGGTGCCGAGAAACAGCGTGGGCGTGCCGTCGACGGTGATGGTGATTGGCGAGACGCGTCCGCCCGCCCGCAACGCTTCGGCGAGTGCCGCGTACGCGCCGCTCGTGCTGGAGTCGCCACCCGCACGCGACACGGAGTCGGCGAGGCGCGAGAACACGAGCGCGGCGTCGTCGCTGGATGGCGACGTCACAGAGCCGCTTCGGCACGCGGCACCCATGGTCAGCGACGCAAGAGCGAGTGTCGCCGTGAGCACACGAGCGGTGAATGCGCGGGAGTCGTGCATGATTTCCCTCCGGAGCGCGGGAAAAATAGAAACGCCACCCGGAAACCCGAGTGGCGTGGGATTCGTTCCCCGCTCAACCTCACCGCATATCTCGCGGTCACACGGACCGCGGGTGAATCAGCGAAGCTCGAACTCGGAGCGCTGCGTGATGGGGAAGTTCGTACTGCGCAGCGTGGCGACGGCGACGTACTTGCCGTGAGGCAGCGTCGTCTTCGCACGCTCGGTGATGTGCATCGTGTCACCGCCGCCGAGCAGGCGATTCTGCACCGACTGTGTGAACATGCGGGTGGCACCCCACCGGTACACTTCGTGTCCGGCCGTATCGACTACCGTGAACTCGTATTCCTGCCCGTTGGGGAAGGTGAGCTCCATTTGCTTCTTGCTGTCGTTGGTGAGATCGAGAGCGAAGTGCAGTGCGTGCGCTTCGACTTTGACGACGAAGTTGCCATTCACGTTGGGGGCGACGTGTGCATCGTTCGCCGATCGCGACAGACGTGTGCTCTTGGTGCTTTGCGCGGCCGACGTGTTCTTGTTGGCGAGCGAGCCGCAGGCGAGTGCGACGGCTCCAGCGCAGAGCAACGTGATGAGCAGACGGGAATTCATGAGAAAGACCGATTTGGGGCTCGGCGTCGGGAACAAGCGGGCATCCGCTCACACATCCGACGGACTGCGAACTTATCAACACAGGGACGAATAGTCAACGTGAACCGTCACAACGAAAGTGGTGATCTGGGTTACACTTGCGCCCCTCACACAAATCTTCGGGTGTTCTTCGGTTTGCGGTCTGGAATCGCTTGCGAAAAATTTCACAAGCACTAGATTTCGCCCCGAATGAACGGGAAACCGGATGACCTGCCTCCCAAGCGGAGCGGGAGCTCGGCCGGTCCGGGCAAGATGGTGACGCCCGGGGATCTGGCGGCGGTCGGGTTTCAGTTCGCAGGAGCAATCCTCCTGTTCGTCTATGTCGGCCAGTGGTTGGACCGCCGGCTCGGCACCGCACCCTGGTTGTTGATGTTGGGAGTATTCCTTGGTGCAGGGCTCGGCTTCTATAGCATGTATCACAAACTGATGGTGACCCAGTCGAAGGGTGACAAATCAGGCGGGACCGGGTGACCGGCCACCCGATCGGGCGGGGATTGGCGCTGTATGCGCTGGCGTGTCTCGTGGTGATTGGGTTGGCGGGTGGGGCCTTCGTCGCGGTATTCGGGGGCTGGGAGGAGCGAAAGGCGGTTCTTGCGAGCGCGATGCTTGCGCTGGTCGTGCAAATCATCGCGTACGCCATCGCTCGACTGATCGCCGCGGGGCCGCGAGGATCGCTGATCGCGGGTTGGGGAGTGGGAGCGGCGATCTGTTTCGCCGTGCTCCTTGTGTATGGATTCGTGAGTCGAGCGCTCGGCCTGCCGCAGAACGCGGCGCTCCTGAGCCTTGCGACATTCTTCTTTTTGACCGAACTGATCGAAGCGCCGCTCCTCACCGTATGAAGACTGTAACGCTCGCCATCGGCCTGCTGCTCGCGGGTTCCATACTTTGGGCGCAGACGCCCGCACCGGACTCCGTTGCCGCTCATGCCTCCGCGCTGAGTCCCACGCAGCGGCTCGACAGTGCGGCATCGCGCGCGTCCAGCATTGTTGCCGCGGAAGCGGCCCATGGCACTGCGACCCCCGAGGGCCACGAGGCGCCGCACGGAGCGTGTGCCCCGCATGTGCCGGGCGACAACATTACGCCCCACATCACCGATTCGCACTGCCTCGAGGTGCCGAACGGATTGCGCTTCTGGGAACCGCGCGAGGTCGCGCTCCCGCGTTTCGCACCATTTCACATCGGGGGTGTCGAGATCGACCTGTCGCCCACGAAGCACGTCGTGTACATGCTGCTCGCCGCGTTCCTGTGCTGCGCGGTGCTCATCACGGCCGCGCGCGCGCACGTGAAGCACACGCATGCGATCGGTCACCCGAAGGGCTTCGCGGCGGGAATCGAGTCGATGGTGCTCTACATCCGGAACGAGATCGCCATTCCGAATCTGGGTCCACATGGCTCCGGATACGTTCCGTTCATCCTCACGCTGTTCTGGTTCATTCTCTTTGCGAACTTGCTGGGCCTGATTCCCTACGGGTCAACGGCGACCGGCAACATCTCGGTCACTGCCACGCTGGCCATCGTCACTTTCATCGTGGTCGAGGTGGCGGGCATGCGGGCGCAGGGCGTGGGATATTTGAGCACGATCTTTTATTGGAACAAGGACATGCCGATCGTCATGCGCGTTCTGATGTTCTTGCTCATGTCGCCCATCGAGTTCTTCGGAAAGCTCACGAAGCCGTTTGCGCTCATGATCCGTTTGTTCGCGAACATGACGGCGGGGCACATCGTCGTGCTCGCCCTGCTCGGGTTGATCTTTACGTTCAACAGCTATTTCATCGCACCCATTCCGCTGGCATTGGCGCTCGGCATCATGTTCCTGGAGCTGTTCGTCGCGTTTCTACAAGCATTCATCTTCGCGCTGCTCGCAAGCGTGTTCATTGGTCAGATCCGCGAGGCGCACCACTAAGTATTGCACGTCTTGTTCGAGGTGACACGCGGATGTCGCTCACCCGCGTGACTGTAGCAGGCCGAGTGGCTTGTGAAGTTCGTTGAGACCTACGTCTCGGTGACGGACAGCGGCTCCTGCCGCGGGCGCTGAGGGCTCACGTTTTCGTTCGCATGGAGATTGACCCATGGTTCATTCGATTCTTCCGATGTTGCAGGCCGCAGCCGACACGGCGGCGAGCGCGCGCGGTCTGATGGCCGTTGGCGCAGGCCTTGGTGCAGGACTCGCCGTGATCGGCGCCGGAATCGGCATCGGCCGCATCGGTGGGCAGGCCGTCGAAGGCATGGCGCGCCAGCCTGAGATGGCGGGCCGCATTCAGATTTCGGGAATCATTTTCGCCGCGCTCATCGAAGGCGCTGCGCTGTTCGGCGTCGTCATTGCATTCTTGATTCAGGGCAAAATCTGATTTTTCCGACCCGTCGCTGCGCGTGCTGGCAGCGGCGGGCCGCACCCTCATTGGATTTCACGATGCGCACTGTGCTCCGCTCGCTCGCGCTGTTGGCGTTCACCGCCACCCCGGCGCTCGCCGAAGAAACGAAGAAGAGTTTGCTCGACCCGAACTACGGGTTGATGTTTTGGACACTCATCATCTTCGTCGTGCTCGCGTTCATCTTGTCGAAGTACGCGTTTGGGCCGATCACCAAATCGGTGGAAGCGCGTGAGCAGGCGCTCGAAGACGCGATCAACGCCGCGAAGCGCGACCGTGAAGAGGCGGCGCGACTACTGGCCGAGCATCGCGCACAGCTTGATGCCGCTCGTGGCGAGGCGCAGAAGCTGATCGCCGACGCTCGAGTCGCCGCGGATCGCGTGCGGGCGGAGCTGATCGAGCAGGCACACGCGGAGCAGGCCAACATGCTCGCGCGGGCACGGCAGGAAATCGAGACGCAGAAGACGAAGGCGATTGCCGAGCTGCGGCGCGAAGCGGTGAACCTTGCGATTGCGGGCGCGAGCAAGGTCATCGAACGCAACCTGGATCAGGCGAGCAACCGCGAGCTGGTCGAAAAATTTCTGGCAAGTGTGTCGCCAGACGCCGTCACGGCGAGCCGCTAAGCGCGATGAACGACACGACGATCGCCCGGAACTACGCCGAGACGCTGCTTGTGTTGGCGCAGCGCGCGAACGATTTGCGCGGCTGGGGCTCGCTGATCACCGAGGTCGCGGATGCGATGGGGCAGAATCCAAAGCTGCGCCTCTTCCTGGAATCACCGCGCGTGAGTGCGCAGGACAAGAACGCGGTGCTTGGAACGGCGTTCAAGGACCGCATGCCGCGGAATTTTCTGCGGTTTCTGCAGTCGCTGGTCGCGCACCGCCGGCAGATGCTGATCCCCGGGATCGCGCGCGAGTATCTGGATCTCGTCGATGCGGCGGAGGGTCGCATTCACGCGCGCGTGGTGGTGGCGCGCGAGACACCCGACGACGAGAAGGCGGCAATCGCGAAGAACCTGTCGCGTCTGTTCGCGAAGGACGTCATTCCGCATCTCACGGTGGATCCGTCGATCATGGGCGGAGTGATCGTCCACGTGGGCGACACCGTCCTTGACGGTTCGGTGAAGAAGCGGCTCGCGTCGCTCAAGCGGAGGATGTTGGTCGGACGCTAGATCGCAACGTCTCGGGCGGGCTGCGCATATTAGGGTGAGTCCCCTACGCCCAACCGAGAGCACCGTATGCGCACGATGCGTCCCCTCCGCGTGTCTATTCGTTTCTCCCTGGCGCTTGCCGCTGCCCTCACTGTGGCGCCACGCGTTCGTGCGCAGGGGGTCGAAGCCGACAAAGCACTGCTGGCATCCGAGCGTTATGTGAAGCCGCCGGCGGATGTCGCGAAGCTGGTCACGGCGGCGCGCCACCTCAATTCCGCGCTGACCGACCAAAGTCCCGACCGCACGCACTTTCTCGTGCTGCACGGCGAAGGGCTCGGAAGCCAACTGAAGTTCGGGAAGCCGCACTACTACCTGGGCGGACTGCAGGTGGACCACAGGGCGAACCGGGTGCGCAGCTTTACGACGCGCGGCCAGTCTGCCATCGAGATCGTCGACGTCGAGAGCGGCGCTCGCACGAGCCTCCAAATTCCGGCGGGCGCGACCGCGACGTCGCCCAGCTGGTCACCGGACGGGACGAAGCTGGCGTATTTCGCGAGCTTCGACGACGCGACGTACGTCTACGTCGCCGACGCCAAGTCGGGCGCATCGCGCCGCGTGTCGGATCGCGCCGCGCTGCCGGTGCTGGCCACGACGCTCGATTGGACGCCTGACGGAAGCGCGGTGTACGCGGTGCTCGTTCCCGAGGGACGGATCCCGATGCCGAAGGAGCCCGCGGTGGCGGATGGACCGCTGGTTCGCATGACGAATGGCGCGAAGAACAAGACCCCAACGTTCGCGAGCCTGCTCCAGAGTCCGTACGAAAAGGCGCTGCTCGAGTACTACGGCACGGGACAGCTTGCGCGCATCGAGGCGCGCGGCGGTGCGAAGTCCGTGGGAACGCCTGCGATGATACAGAGCGTCGACGTGGCACCCGACGGCAGGTATCTGCGCGTGACGCTGCTTCAGAAACCGTTCTCATACGCCGTTCCCGTTTTGTCGTTCGGGACGACAGAGCAGGTGTGGACGACCGACGGTGGCGTCGTCGCGACGCTGGCGCGCCGCGCGATGCGCGAGAACGACGGCAGCGATGATGATCCGCCGGGCGGCGCGCGGGCGGACACGGGGCGTCGCGCATTTGCGTGGCTGCCGAGCGGCGGCCTCGCTTATCTGTATCAGGACCCGGCGCCGCGTCGTGGACGCGGCACGGCAGTGCAGTCGGACGCGAGCGACACGACGTCAGGCGACAGCGCGCGTGGCCCGCGCCGAAAGGATCGAGTGTACGCGTGGGCGGCACCGTTCGATTCCGGCACCGCTAAGCCGATAGTGGAGAGTGACAATCGCATCGCCGGCCTCGTGTTCTCGACGGATGGCAAGTGGGTGCTGTTGAGTGAGAGCACAGGCGCCAACGGCCCGGTCCACACGTTTGCAGTGTCGCTCACCGATCCCTCGGGCAAGCGCACGATCGTTCGCGCGCGTGGTGCGCAACTCGGTTTCGGTGGCACTGGATTCGGGGGCGGAGCCGGCGGACGCAATCTTCCCGACGACGAGGCGTTCTTCGCCAACCCCGGAGCGGTCGTGCTTCGCGAGCGCGGCGGCGCGCGTCAGGCGCTCGTGAGCAGTGACGGCAAGAGCGTGTTCCTCGAGGGTACGCGGTACGATAAGGATCCGCACAAGACGGCGCCCCGCACGTTCATCGACAAGGTCGATCTCGCGACAGGTGCGAAGTCGCGGCTGTTCGAGAGCGATACTGCGGTCTTCGAGAGCAATCCGGTTGCGGTGGACGACGACTTCTCGCGCTTCGTCGTGACGCGTGAGACAGAGAAGATCGTTCCCGATCAATGGCTGCGCGGCCGTTCATCGGGACAGCTGAAACAGCTCACCAGGAATACCGACGTCACCGCCGAAGTCACGCAACTCAAGCGGAAAATGATTCAGGTGACGCGCGCTGACGGGAAGACACTGTGGGCGAACGTCACGCTGCCACCGGGATACCGCGAAGGCACTCCGCTGCCGGCGATGTTCTGGTTCTATCCATACGAGTACACGGATCAGCAGGCGTACGACCGTACCAAGCGGACGCTCAATGTGCACAAGTTTCCGACCGTCGGGCCGCGCTCGATGGAGATCATGGCCACGCAGGGCTACGCCGTGATTCAGCCCGATATGCCGATCTTTGGCGCCGCCGGACGGTTGAACGACAACTACGTAAACGATCTGCGCAACGGCCTGACCGCCGTGATCGACGAGCTGGATCGCCAAAGCCTCATCGATCGGCAGCGGCTCGGCATCGGCGGACATTCATACGGTGCGTTCAGCACCGTGAATGCGATGGTCAATCTGCCGTTCTTCAAGGCGGGCATCGCGGGCGACGGCAACTACAATCGCACGCTCACACCCAATGGATTCCAGAGCGAGCGGCGCGATCTCTGGGAAGCGCGGGAGACATATCTCGAGATGTCGCCGTTTTTACACGCGAACCGGCTTCAGGGCGCGCTGCTGATGTACCATTCGATGGAGGATCAGAATACCGGCACCGATCCGTCCAATTCGATCCGGCTGTTCCACGCGTTACAAGGGATGGGCAAAACGGCGGCGCTGTACATGTATCCGTACGAGGATCACGGGCCGCTCATGCAGGAAACGCTGCTCGATCAGTGGGGCCGCTGGGTCGCGTGGCTGGATCTGTACGTGAAGAACGCCGGGTCGAAGCCGGAAAAGGTTGCGTTGGTGCCATGACTGTCAGACGGAGGCCAGGGCAGCCGCAGTCGTGATGCGCGTGGCTCGATACGCCGGCCACGCACACGCGACGATCGACACACCGACCACTAACGCGAGCCACAGCAGTACCCCGCCCGCATCAGGAACCAATCGCAGCGGCACCTTCAGCATGATGCGGCTGAAGGCCTCGCCGAGGGTCACGCTCATCGGCAGCGAGAGGGGGATCGCGAGCGCCCAGCTCAGCAGCGCGATGAACACCCCCTCGATCTGAATCATCGCGAGGATGGCGCCGTGCGGCGCGCCGATCGCGCGCAGCACACCGATCTCGCGCGTGCGCTCGAGGACCGCGAGGCTCATCGTCGACGCGAGCCCGAGTCCGCCGACGACGATCATCAGCAGTGACATGTTGCCGAGGAAGCCGGCGACCATGAGCAGATGATCTTCGACGACGGTGCGCTGCTGCGCGGTAGACTGCGCGGTCGCAACATCAAATCCGGCATCGCCAAGCTCGGCACGTACGCGTCGAATCAGATCGAGCTGCGCTGCCATACTCCGGCTCGACGCCGCCATGACCAACGATGTCGCCGCCGTGCCGATGTAGTGGCCAACTGCCTCACGCGAGCCGTACGCCATCGCCGACAAGCCCGCCGTTTCCGCGACACCCACGATTCTCCAGCGCCCGCTCTTGCCAGCAATGACGAGCATTGGCTCGCCCCCGAGCTCGAAACGGGGATCCTCGGCAATCAATGCGCGATTCACGACGAGCTCGTTGGTGCTCCCCGGCGCAATCCAGCGTCCCCGTTCCACGCGACTGGACAGCATGCGAGTAGGAACGGGCGGCGCGATAATCGGGAAGCTGCTTGTCAAGGAACCGTCGGCTGATGCGGGGGCGGCTCGTGTTGCGGTCCATGCTTCGGCGGCAGCGACACCGTCCACCGTCATGGCGGCGGCGACGAGACTGTCTGCCGCATGTGGCGCCGCCAACCGAAACGACATGTCGAACTTTTGCGTGGAGAACAAGAGATCCACCGCGTCGACGACGGCGCGGCGAAGATTGATCGCGCCGAGATACACCGCACCGCCGATGGAGAGCGTGGCGAGGGTGAGAATCATCCGCTGCCGTCGGCGAAAGGCGTTGCGCAGCGAAAGAAGTACGGGGCGGGACAATCCGCTGAAGCGCGCGAACGTGGCTCCGCCAAGGCTGTCACCGTGCCCGGATATGCCGAAGTCGCGCAGCGCCTCGGTCACGGAGATACGGCACCCGCGAGCGACGGGAAACGCTGCCGCCACGACCGGCAGGAGCGTGCCCACTGCCAGTTGCAGCGCGAACGACCACATCGGAATGCGGAAGCTGCTGACGTCAAAGTTCAGAAGATCTCCGGTGAACTCCGCGTACCAATGTCCGAACAGCGCGGCGACCGGAATGGAGATGACCGATGCGACGAGACCGAGCAGCAGGGCGAGCGCGAGATACATCGCCGCGATCTGATCGGCGCGCGCACCGATCGCTTTCATCACGCCGATCTCCCGTACCTGACCCGTTAGCATCGCGGAAATCAGATTCACTACGAGCACTCCGCTCAGCACGAGTGCGAGGAGCCCGAAAGCGCCCTGGGTGAGGAGCAGCGAGTTGATCTGCGCCGCGTGGAGATGCCGGCCGGGCACCGGCACGTTGATGCCGATGACCCGATGTCCCGTTTGCTCGACTGTGTGCTGCACATCGCGCGCGATGCTCTGAACACCGGCTCGGCTCAGCGACGCATCGCGCACCAGAATCTGCAGCTCGTTCATCGATGACGGCGCGCCAAGGCGATGAAGCGTAGCGGGCGTAACGAAGACGTACACGACGTGCTCCATCCAGCCCGGTGGCAAACCGACGTCGCGCGCGATCCCCGACAACCGCACCGTGTGCGCATCGCCATCCCCGACGCGAATCGACAGTGAATCACCAACGCTCACACCGGCAAACTCTACCGACGATCGCTCGGCGATGGCGCCATCGTCGGTCGGCGGCCAGGCGCCTTGCTCCGACTTGATCACTCCGATGGCATTCGTCGTGAAGTCATTGCTTGCGATCAGCGACGCGGTGCGCGATCCGGCGGATGTCTGCACGGTCGCGAAGACGACGCGCCGCGCCTGTACGCTGGCGATGGAGGGCAAGGCGCGGACGCGCGCCAGTAGCGCCGCGTCGATGGAATCGATGCGCAGCACAGCCGACGCCGGATGGCTGTCGGCGAACTCCGCGCGCGTGGCGCGCCGCACGAGCGACCAGGCGTCCAGCACGGTGCCCGCTCCAATGATCCCGATCGAGATCGCCGAGATGACGAGGCTCGTCCGCGATTTGTGGAGCCAGAGGTCGCGCACGACCTTTCTCCAGCGCGGGCTAAGCATGAACGACCTCCGCCTCGCTCGCGATGTGGGCGGACGGCACAACGCAGCCATCAGCGAGCGTGACCACGCGAGTTGCGAAGCGGCGAGCGCTCCGTTCGTGTGTCACCATCACGACTGTCTGACCCTCGCGAGCGAGCCCGGCGAGCAGCTCGAGCATCGAGTCGGCGGTCCGCGAATCGAGATTGCCTGTCGGCTCGTCGGCCAGGAGCATGGATGGATCGTTGGCCAGTGCCCGCGCCACGGCCACGCGCTGTTGCTGTCCACCCGAGAGCGTGAAAGGCAGCTTGTCCGCCTGGTCGGCAACGCCGAGTCGGTCCATGAGCGCGAGTGCGTGCGGGCGTCGTGCGGCTGCAGGCAGCGTCCGCGAGAAATCCATCGGCAGCATCACGTTCTCCGCCGCGGTCAGTGTGGGAAGCAGTTGGAAGAACTGGAACACAATGCCCACCTCTCGGCCTCGCCACACGGACATCTTCCGTTCCGAGAGCGCGTGCACCGCGGTGGCGCCGATCGTCACTTCGCCGGTTGTCGGGCGATCGATTCCAGCGAGCAGCGCCAGCAGCGTGGACTTTCCGCTCCCGGATTGGCCGACCACGACGACGAACTCCCCGGCGTCGATCGAAAGCGAGACATGGGAGAGCGCGGTGAACGGCCCGGCCGCACTCGGAAAGACCTTGGATACATCGCGAAGAACGATCAGTGGATTCGTCATCTCCGCAGCATACGCGCCGAGTGCGATCGAGCGCGATGGGGCAGCGCGCCGTTCGACGTACCGAGCGAACCGTTCAGCGAAAAGTCGGTCCGGAAGGCGACGAAGTCGCGTACGATGCAGGCAGCCAACCTACGGAGATGGACCTATGATAATGCGCATCGCCCGCGCTCTCGCACTGACCATTGTCGTTTCGACATCCGCGCACACGCAGCATGGTGGCGGTGCGTCGTCAGTCCGCGTCGCCCCACCCGAAGCAAAGCAGTTCGCCTTTCTCGTTGGCCAGTTCGAGCTCGAGGTGAAGCCCGCCGCATCGGGCCTTGCCCAGCGGATGCATGGCGTGCCGAAGCTGATCGGCATCTGGAGGGCGTGGCGTGCACTGGATGGATTCGGCATCGAGGACGAATTGCGAATCACCGACGAGGCGGGGAATCCCAAATCCCTCACGCATGCGGTGCGCTTCTACGACGCAGACGCGAAGCGCTGGAAAGCGACGACGATCGATGCGTATCGTGGAGTGTTCACGTCGTCCACATCGCAATGGCGCGAGAAGGAAATGGTGTCCACGGCCGCGGGCAACGATGCCGACGGCAGGGGATACGTTGCTCGCGGCCGTTACTACGACATCACGCCGAATTCATTCACATTTCGCCAGGAGCGCTCGTACGACGAAGGGCGCACGTGGGAGGAGCCAACGCTGACCATCGCGGCGAAGCGCGTGGCCGCGAGCGCGTCCCGCCAATAAGCTTGCGGTATGTCGCGACGTGTTGTCTGGCTTCAACTCCTGATCGGGTGGTTCCCCGTCTGGGCGCTGTTCACGACGCTGATCGTGACGGCGCACGCGAACGCGTCACTCATCGTTGCCGCCGGCATCGCGTTGCGCATGATCCTTTCGGGGGCCCTCCTCAGCATCCCCGTCCACAAGGCTGTGGTTCGCCTTCCGTGGCCGCGGCCGATGCGTGTACGTTTCGTTGCGCTTCATCTGGTCCTCGCGGCGATCTATGCCCACGCGTGGGTGCTGGTCAACAGCGCGATCGAAAGCATTCTTCGCGGTCGGCCGGTGCTCACGGTGGGATATACGCTCGCGTCCTTCCTGCTCCTAGGCGTCTGGCTCTACGTGATGATCGTGGGCGTCTCGTACTCGTCCCTCGCCACCGAACGCGCCGCGAGCGCCGAGGCCAACGCGGCACGCTCGAAGCTCGCGGTGCTGCGCTCGCAGCTGCATCCGCACTTCCTCTTCAACGCACTGCATTCGGTCGTACAGCTCATTCCGAGCGATCCGCGCCGAGCCGCGCAGGCCGCCGAAGAGCTGGCGAGCTTGCTGCGTGGAACGATCGAGGAAGACCGCGATCTGGTGCCTGCGGAGGAGGAGTGGTCGTTCGTCGAACGCTACCTGGATCTCGAACGAATGCGATTCGGCGACCGCTTGCGTGTCCACGTCGACCTGAGCGCGGAGGCGCGCGCGGCGGAGATCCCGCTCTTCGCTCTTCAAACGCTCGTCGAGAACGCCGTGCGTCACGCCGCGGCGCCGCGTGTCGAGCCGACGGAGATTACCGTCACCGGAGTCGCGACCGACGGGCGCGTGACGTTCACAGTCTCCGACACGGGCGCCGGCACCACGCCGGATCAGGTCGATAAGAGTGCGGGAACAGGGTTGCGTCGTTTGCGCGAACGTCTCGCGGCGTTGTATGGCACCGAGGGGAGCCTCCAGGTGCAGACAGCAGAGGGACGCGGCTTCAGCGTAACGCTCACGATCCCTCACACGGTGGCGAACGGATGAAGGTCTCCGTCGTCATCGCGGATGACGAACCCATCGCGCGTGCCGGCCTGCGAAGCATGCTCGTCGAGGTCCGGTGGCTGACGATCGTGGGCGAGGCGGCGAGCGGGCCGGCCGCGGTGGAGGCAATCGAGACGCTGCGCCCGGAGCTCGTGTTCCTCGACATTCAGATGCCGGGATTCCCCGGTACCGACGTTATCGCCCGTGTCGTGCATCAGCCGTTCGTCGTGTTCACGACCGCCTTCGCCGAACACGCGGTGTCGGGCTTCGAACTCGGTGCGCTGGACTATCTGCTGAAGCCGTTCGGGCCCGAGCGCCTTGCACGATGCTTGGAGCGAGTGCGCGCCGCCATCGGCGAACCGACCGCCGTGCCCGCACTCAGCCGACTCGGCGAAGCGATGAGCAAAGGGCCGATCTCGCGCCTGTTCGTGCGGTCGGCGGGCGGCATCATCCCGGTCGCCGTCGGCGACGTGGCATGGTTCGAGTCGGCCGGCGATTACGTGACCGCGCATGCCGGACGCAGCCGGTACATGCTGCATCTCGCGCTCGCGAGGCTCGAGTCGCGGCTGGATTCCTCGCAGTTCGTGCGCATTCACCGAACGCACATCGTCAACCTCAACCATGTGACGGCGTTTCGCCGCCGCGATGGCGGGAAGTTCGTGGCGGTCATGGCGGATGGATCGGCGCTGCCGGTGAGCCGGGAGCGCGCGAAGGAGCTGCGCATTCTCGGTGTGTAGCGCGCTGATTCCGACAAGTATCAGAATGGCACGGACACAAATGGAGCAGCATCTCCCCTAGTCCATGCGGAAGCGGCGGGTGATATTGGGGCATCGTAGAGACACGGCACTCCCTATCCCGATACGTATACGAATGAGTGGTCGCACCGAGGTTCGGCACGTCCCCAAACCCTGGGGACACGAGACGATCTGGGCAGCAAACAACCTGTACGTCGGCAAGATTCTGCACATCACCGCCGGCCACAAGCTCTCCGTTCAATACCACGTGGAGAAAGACGAGACCGTGTACCTGCTGTCGGGTGAGCTCAAGTATTGCGTACAGCTGGACGGCAGCCAGCGCCCCGAGGACATGCATCTCAAGGCCGGCGAGGCGTTCCACGTCACCGCCGGCACCATTCACTACATGGAGGCGATCACCGACTGCGATGTGCTCGAAGCGAGCACGCCGCATCTCGATGACGTGGTCCGCCTCACAGACGTCTACGGACGCGAGGGAACGAGCGCACCATGAAAGTGATCATTCCGCTGGCCGGAAAGGGAACGCGGCTCCGCCCGCATACGCATCTCGTGCCGAAGCCGATGCTCAAGATCGCCGGCAAGCCGGTGATGGACTACATCCTCGAAGACCTCGAGCGGCTCGGCGGCGTCGAACAGGTCGTCTACGTGACCGGGCACCTGAAAGAAAAGGTCGAGGACCACGCGCGGACCAAGTTTGCGCAGCTTCCGGCGGTGTTCGTGGAGCAGGTGGTGCAGGACGGCACGGCTGGCGCGGTCAAGCTCGCGCAGCCGTACGTCGATCAGGACGTGCTGATCATCTTCGTGGACACCATCTTCGAAACGGATCTCTCCGTCATCAAGAACACGGATGCCGACGGAATCATCTGGGTGAAGGAAGTCGAGGACTATCAGCGGTTCGGCGTCGTCGTCACGGACAAGGACGGCAACATGACGCAGATCATCGAGAAGCCGAGCACACCCATCTCCAAGCGGGCGAACATCGGGCTGTATTACATGAAGAACTGGAAGCTGCTGTACGAGGGCATCGATCACGTGCTCACCCAGCCCAAGAACAAGGGCGAGTACTACCTCACCGATGCGTTCCAGTACATGATCGACAAGGGTGCGAAGATCAAGGTGATCGATGTCGAAGGCTGGTACGATGCCGGGAAGATCGACACGATGCTGGAGACCAACGAGGCGATGCTCACGCGCGGCGGAGCGCGCCGGCCGAAGAGCGCGGGTGATTCGACCATTATCGATCCCGTGTACATCGAGGACGATGTCACGCTCAAGAAGTCCAGGGTCGGCC
>JANMAY010000284.1:0-1802 GCA_031360095.1 Gemmatimonadaceae bacterium | reverse complement strand
CAGCGTTTTGAAGCCGCGGACGACGCGCCCCTCAGCCGATCCATCCGCCAGCCGAACCCATGTCCCGCTCGCCGACACTCCCGTGACCACGGCGTCGAAAGTCTCGCCGATGCGCGGACGCATCCGATTCGCCGCCGCCTTCTTGCGTTGGCTGCGCTCACGCTTGCGCGACACGTCATCGCCTTCCACCTCGTGCACGAAGTCGATGAAACCCCGCACCGGATCGGCGACCGCAAGCGTGAGCCGTACCGTGTCGCCGACGTCGAGTCCACGCTCACCGCGCACGATGCGCCCTTCCACCGGCGGGCTGAGCAACCGCGCGTACGAACCTTTGGGCGATGCCGCGGTCACGATCGCCGTGAAGCTCTCGCCCACGCGTTCGGACAACATCGACGCCCCCGCGATCTTCCGCATCGTGCGCTCCACCTTGCGCGCCGCGTCGCCGCGCTCGGTGCACCGACTTGCAATCGCTGTCAGCTCCTCATCGGTATACGGCGGCCCCGACTTCTCCTCGGCGGCGCGCAGCATCCGCTGCGTCACGAGATCGGCGAAACGACGATTCGGCGCAGTGGAGTGCACGTAGTCAGCAACGGCGAGCCCGAAATGCCCCGCATTGCGCCGATCGCCCAGTCGACGCTCGAGCACATAGATGCCGGGGCCGAGCAGCTTCACGACCGATAGAGAAAGATCGGCGAAGTGGTCCGGGTCAGCGGCGCGGCGGCGCTCGAGAAAGTCCGCGAGCGCCTTGCTGTCGGGCGCGTCGGGGAGCGTGTCGCCCAGTTCGGCGGCGATGGCGACGATGCGATCCCAGCGCTTGGGCTCACGGACGACGCGGCGCAGCGACGCGGAGCCGCGGTCGATGAGATATGTGGCCACGGCGCGATTCGCCGCGACCATGAAATCTTCAATGAGATCCCGCGCGCGATTGCGGCGCGCGACCGCGAGGTCGACGACCTTGCCGTTGACGACGACCGGAGACGCCTCGATGCTCTCGAAGTTCAGCGCACCGGCGACCGTGCGCGCTTGGCGAAGACGCTGCGCGGCTTCATCCTGGAGAAGCACCTGATCGCGCAGCTCGACATTCGCGGCGAGCGCGCGCGGAATGGGCCCATCGCCCTCGAGCCAGGCGCCGACTTCATTGTACGTGAGCTTCGCTTTGTTGCGCAGCACGGCGCGATACACGTTCGACTCGAGCAGTGCTCCGTCCACGCTGACGTCGAACTGGATCACCACCGCCAACCGGTCTTTCCCTTCGTTCAGCGAGCTGAGATCGGTAGAGAGCCGTTCCGGCAGCATCGGGAAGACGGCCACGCCGGTATAGACCGAGGTCGTATTGGCCGCCGCGTGCAGGTCGGCGTGGGAGCCCAGCGGTACGAGAGTCTCGACGTCGGCGACGCCGATGCTGATCCGGATCACATCGTCGGGGAGTCGTTCGGCGACTTCGATCTGGTCGAGGTCGCGAGATTCCCGGTTGTCGATGGACGACCAGGGCAGCGCGCGAAGGTCTTTTGTGCCAGCGTCCTGTTCCAGGTCCGGCGAGATGGCCGCCACCTCGCGCGTGACGGCGGGGGGAAAGTCGGGAAGAAAGCCGTTCGCAAGCATTGCGGCTGCGGCAGCTGCGCGGAGATCGACGGTGGGGGGCATAGGGGGCTGTGAGGCAAGTTGTACGCTCGCGTGCGGCGTGCGGAGTGCGGAGTACGGCGTGATCGTACGGGGTGCAGTGAGCGGCGTGGTCGTGTGGCGAGCGGCGGTGTGCAGCGACTCACCCCCCTGAGGGGGGCGGCGCCGTCCGCCACACGACC
>JANMAY010000274.1:0-2449 GCA_031360095.1 Gemmatimonadaceae bacterium | reverse complement strand
GCCGTGAACAGCCCCGTGTCGTGCACGGTCGCAGGCGGCGCGGAGGCAATCGTCGCGCTGTCGGAACGTCTACAGCGCGACCAGGTGTTCGCGCGCATCCTCAGCTTCGCGGTGGCATACCACAGCGCGAAGATGGAGCCGATCCGTGAGGAGCTCACCTCCGCGCTGTCCGACGTGAAGGCGCGGCCCGCGGCGATTCCCATCATCTCCACCATCACGGGCACGTGGGCCGAGGGCACGGTGTTCGGGCCGTCGTATTGGTTTGAGAATGTGCGTCGGACCGTTCGCTTCGCCGACGCCATTCGCAAACTCGTGGACGAAGGCTTCACGACGCTGCTCGAGCAGGCGCCGCATCCCGTGCTCGCCGGGTCGATCAACGAATGCCTGGCGCCACGGAAGACGAAGGCCACGGTGCTCGCATCGCTCCGCCGCAAGGACGATGAACGCGCGGGACTGCTCCGCACGCTTGGCGTGCTGTACACGCAGGGCCGGCCTGTGCGCTGGGACGGTGTGTTCGAGGGCCATCGCAGCAGCGCGAAGCTTCCGTCATATCCGTGGCAGCGCGAACGGCACTGGTTCGAGTCCGCACCACCGTCCGACATGCTCGGGCTGCGCGCGTCAGTTCCGATGGGGGACGAGCATCCCCTGCTCGGGCGTCGTGTACGCGCGGCGCATCCGCTGTGGGAGTCGTTTCTCAGCAGTGACCGGCTCGCTTATCTCGACGATCACCTCATCCAGGGCACGGTGCTCTTCCCGGGCGCCGCGCATGTCGAGATGGCGCTCGCCGCTGCTGAGGAGTTGCGCACCGCGAGAAGCGACGAGATCGTCGCCGTGCGGAACGTCGTGTTCAAGCGTGCGCTCTTCCTCTCGAATCGCGAACGGACGCTCGTGCAGCTCGGACTCGATGAGACCGGCACCCACTTCGAGGTGCATGGCGCGAGCGCCGACGTAGCGAGCGCCGATACTTCGCTCGCCTGGACGCTCCACGCCAGCGGAGAGCTCGGCCGCACAACAGCGAGTGCCACGACCATCGACCTCGGCGAGATCCGCACGCGCTGCACGACGACGCTCACGCAGGCCGAGTGCTATGCCGCGCTGGCGGAACACGGCTTCGAGTACGGCCCGACGTTCCGCGGCATCGCCGAGCTCTGGACGGGGAACGGTGAAGCGCTCGGCCGCGTCGACATGCCACTCGTCGACCCGACGAGCTACCATCTGCATCCGGCGTTGCTTGACGCCGCGTTTCAGTTGCTCATCAGCGCCGGCGGCGGCACACATCGCGCCGACGCCGACGGAAATGAGGAGGACGCTGGCGTCTTCCTTCCCGTGCTGCTACGTGAGATCACCGTGCACGCGCCCACGGGCACGTGCTTCTGGGCGCACGCGAAGCTGGTCACGTACGATCGCGAGGCACTCGAGGCGGACATCCGCCTCACCGACGGGGAGGGGCGTGTGCTCGTGTCGGCGCGCGGCTTCCGCGCCCAGCGCCTCGAGCGTCCGCGCGCCAACGCCGAGGGCGTGAAAGACTGGCTCTACGAGTACCAGTGGGAAGAGCGCCCGCTCGCGACTGCGATCGAGCGATCGGTGATCGCGCGCTCGATGATCGACATCGCGACGCACGCACAGCCGCGCATCGACGCACTCGGCAGCGAGTGGAACTGGGACGAGTACTACACGCGCGTCGAACCGCGATTCACCGAGCTCACGCTCGCCTACATGACGCAGGCAGTTCGCGCGCTCGCCGCCGAAAGGGAAATCGACTCGTTCACGCTCGAGACGCTCGGTGTCGCCTCGACTCGGCACAAGCACGGCGCGCACGTGGTCGGCGTCCTGGAGGCCGAAGGCGTGTTGGCGCAAGACGACGGCGTGTGGCGCTTCACGTCTGCTTCGCCCGAGGCGGACCCGGACGCCCTCGCGCGCGACATCGCGGCCGAGCATCCCGCGCACGCGCTCGACGTGGAGTTGCTCGTGCGGTGCGGTTCGCACCTCGCGCAGGTGATGTCGGGCCGCACGGACGCCGGCGCGGTGCTGTTCAGCGATGAGGGCTTCGATCTCCTCACGCGCTTCTACTACGGCGCGCCGCCCTCGCGATTCTACAATCTCCTCGTGGCGGAGGTCATCGCGTCGATCGTGGCGGATCGTGACGTGTCTCGTCCCCTCCGCGTGCTCGAGATTGGTGGCGGAACGGGCAGTACCACCGAATTGGTGCTGCCGGCGCTCGAGGCGGCGGGCGCGGAATTCGTGTTCACCGACATCACGCCGTTCTTCACCGAACAGGGGAAGCGCAGATTCGCCGGTCACGCGGCGTTCTCCGCCCGCACGCTCGATATCGAGAAGGACGTCGCGTCACAGGGGTTCGCGCCGCATTCCTTCGACATCGTGCTCGCGGCGAACGTGATCCACGCGACGCCATCATTGGCCGAGAGCCTCGCGAACGCGAAGCAGCTGC
>JANMAY010000236.1:0-18919 GCA_031360095.1 Gemmatimonadaceae bacterium | reverse complement strand
GCCGTACACCAGATACGAGTGGCCCGTGACCCAGCCAACGTCTGCCGTGCACCAGAACACGTCGTCTTCCTTGAGGTCGAACACGATCTTCATCGACGACGCGACGGCGGTGAGATAGCCGCCGGTCGTGTGGACGATCCCTTTGGGTTTTCCGGTAGTGCCCGACGTGTAGAGGATGAAGAGCACGTCTTCCGCGTCCATCTGTTCGGGCTCGCACCACATGGGCGCATTGCGTATGAGCCGATGCCACCAGTGATCGCGGCCCTCGGTCATCTCGGCGCCGGCTTCCCCGCTCACGGCACCCTGGCGACGTTGCACAACGACGACGTGCTGAATCGACGGCGTTTCCTCGAGCGCCTTGTCGGCATTGCGCTTGAGCGGCACGATCTGGCCGCGCCGATAGCCTCCGTCGGCGGTGACGAGGACCTTGCACTGCGAATCGTTGATGCGATCGCGCACGGATTCCGGCGAGAAGCCGCCGAAGATCACGGAGTGGATCGCGCCGATGCGGGCGCAGGCCAACATGGCGATCGCGGCTTCTGCAATGAGCGGCAGGTAGATCGCCACACGGTCGCCCTTCGTCACGCCGAGCGACTTGAGCACGTTCGCGAACTGATTGACAGCGACGTAGAGATCCCAGTAGGTGAGCGTGCGCCGATCGCCCGGCTCGCCTTCGAAGATCAACGCGGCCTTGTTGCGTCGCGGACCGCGAATGTGCCGGTCCACGCAGTTCACGGACGCGTTCAGCGTTCCGCCCACGAACCACTTCGCGTGCGGCGGCTTCCAATCAAGCACGGTGGTCCACGGCGCAATCCACTCCAGCGACGACGCCTGTTCGGCCCAGTAGGTCTCCGGATCCTTGCTCGCCGTCGCGTAAATATCCGGCGACGACACGTGCGCCGCTTTGCGGAACGCGTCGTCCGGCTCGAATTTGCGATGCTCCTGGAGAAGGACGTCGATGTCGTCGGACATGGTGAGCATTCTGCCCTGTGGGAGCGCGGGAATCAACCCGTCTCCTTGACGGAGCCCGACGAGGCGATAGGCTACGCGAATGATCGACACAAATACTCCCGTCGAGGAGCTCTCGGCGAGTGCCGTCCGGCGCGTGATCATCGCGTCGTCCCTCGGCACCGTCTTCGAGTGGTACGACTTCTACCTGTACGGCTCGCTCGCGGCGATCATCAGCAAGCAGTTCTTCTCCGGTGTCGCGAACCCCACGACGGCATTCATCTTTGCCCTCATGGCGTTCGCCGCCGGGTTCGCGGTGCGGCCGTTCGGCGCGGTGTTCTTCGGGCGCCTCGGCGATCTCGTGGGGCGGAAGTACACCTTTCTCGTCACGATCCTCATCATGGGCGTGTCGACGAGCGTCGTGGGCGTGCTACCGAGCTACGCGAAGATCGGGTTGGCAGCGCCGGTGATTCTCGTGCTGCTGCGGCTGCTGCAAGGGCTGGCACTGGGCGGCGAGTACGGCGGCGCTGCGACATACGTCGCCGAACACGCGCCAATGGGGAAGCGGGGCGCGTATACGTCGTGGATCCAGACGACGGCGACGCTCGGCCTGTTTCTCTCTCTTCTCGTCATCCTCGGGTGTCGCGTCGCGCTCGGCACCGAGGCCTTCGAGGCATGGGGTTGGCGCATTCCCTTTCTCGTGTCGCTGCTGCTGCTCGGCATATCGGTGTGGATCCGGCTCAAGCTGGACGAGTCGCCACTGTTTCAGCAGATGAAGCGCGAGGGAACGACGTCCAAGGCGCCGCTGACCGAATCGTTTGCGCGCTGGGGCAATCTGCGGCTGGTGCTGCTTGCACTGTTCGGACTCACGGCAGGGCAGGCTGTGGTGTGGTATACGGGACAGTTCTACACTCTGTTCTTCCTCACGCAGACCCTCAAGGTGGATTCGCAGACGGCGAACCTCTTGATCGCCGGATCGCTGCTGCTCGGGACGCCGTTCTTCCTGCTGTTTGGCGCGCTGTCCGACCGGATCGGGCGCAAGCCGATCATCATGGTTGGGCTGCTGCTTGCCGCCCTCACGTATTTTCCGCTCTTTCACGCGATCACACACTACGCGAATCCCGCGCTGGAACGGGCGCAGACGCAATCGCCGGTGCGCGTGATCGCGGATCCCGCGACGTGCTCGGTCCAATGGGACCCGGTGGGCAAATCGAAGTTCACCTCGCCGTGCGATGTCGCGAAAGCGGCACTGGTGAAGCGCGGCGTGCCGTATTCGAACCAGTCGGCGCCAGTGGGCAGCGCTGCCATCGTGCAGGTGGGTGCGATCGACCTCGCGTCTTACGATGCGACATCGCCGACCGCCAAAGAGTCCGCAAAGGCGTTCGACGTGCAGTTCGCGATGGCACTCGACGCGGCGGGTTATCCGGCCAAGGCGGATCCGGCACAGATGAACAAATCGATGCTGCTGCTGCTCCTCACCATACTCGTGCTCTACGTCACGATGGTGTATGGCCCCATTGCCGCGATGCTCGTCGAGATGTTCCCGACGCGCATTCGCTATACATCGATGTCGCTGCCGTATCACATCGGCAACGGATGGTTCGGCGGATTTCTGCCGACGACGGCGTTCGCCATCGTCGCCGCGACTGGCGACATCTATTCGGGCTTGTGGTATCCCGTGATCGTGGCGTCGATCACGCTGGTGATCGGGATGATCTGGGTGCGGGAGACGAAAGACGTGGACATACGAGGGTGAACCGTGAACCGTGAACCGTGAATCGTGAACCTACCCATGCATCTCGGCCATAGCATTGCGGTCGCCAGCGCCTGCCTGTGTGCCCTCGGCGCCAGCGCCACTGCGCAACGAGCGGATCCGGACACCGCTCCGTCCATCAAGTACTCGTACCCGTCCACGGCGCGCCTCGATGCGCTCAAGGCCGAGGCGGCAAAGGATGTCGATGCGAAGGCGAAGCTGATTCAGGTGATGGTCGACCAGGTGTTCTCGTTCGGCGAGCTCGGGTTCCAGGAGTTCGAGACTTCGAAGTATCTCAGCGGTCTGCTCGAAGAGAACGGCTTCAAGCTGGAGCGTGGCGTCGGCGGCGTTCCAACCGCATTCGTCGCGCGCTGGGGCTCAGGGAAGCCGGTGATCTCGCTCGGTAGCGACATCGATGACATTCCGCAGGCGGGGCAGAAGCCGGGGGTCGGCTACAGGGATCCGATCATCGCCGGCGCGCCGGGACATGGCGAAGGACACAACTCCGGTGTGCCGCTGAACATCGCTGCGGCGCTCGTCGTGAAGCGGATCATGGAGCGCGATCATATTCCTGGTACGCTCGTGCTCTGGCCGGGCGTTGCCGAGGAGCTCGTGTCGGGCAAGGCGTGGCTCATTCGCGCCGGTGTGTTCAAGGACGTCGACGTGACGTTGTTCACGCACGTCGGCTCCACGCTCAACGTGGCGTGGGGTCAGCCCAACCAGAACGCGATCGTGTCCGCGCTGTTCAAGTTCAAGGGCGCCAGCGCGCATGCGGCGAGTGCGCCGTGGCGCGGCAAGAGCGCGCTCGATGCGGTGATGTTGATGGCGCAGGCGTGGGAGTTCCACCGCGAACACCTGGAGCTGGGTCAGCGGTCGCACTACGTCATTCCGGATGGCGGCGACCAGCCGAACGTCGTGCCCAGCTCGGCGAGCATCTGGTTCTACTTCCGGAACCTCGACTACGCGCGCACGCAGGCCATGTTCGATGACGCGAAGAAGATGGCGCAGGGCGCGACGCTGATGACGGGGACGCAGATCGACACCATCATGATGCTTGGGTCGGCCTGGAGCTCGCATTTTTCGCGTCCCATCGCGGAGACGATGTATCAGAACGTCAAGCGCGTCGGCATGCCTGCATGGGATTCGAAGGATCTCACATTGGCGCGCGGCATTCAGCGCGAGCTCGCTGCGCCGGACAGCGGTCTCAACGTCATGCCGGGCCCGCTCGAAGGTCCAGCGCGCGAACCGCGCACGGGCGGGGGATCGGACGACATCGGTGACGTGAGCTGGACCGTTCCGACGATCACGCTGCGCTATCCAGCGAACATCCCGGGGCTGCCGGGGCACAACTGGGCGAACGCGATTGCGATGGCGACACCAATCGCGCACAAGGGAGTCGTTGCCGGCGCAAAGGTGCAGGCGATGACGATGCTCGACATCCTGCTCACGCCGAAGATCGTGTCCGATGCGTGGGACTACTTCAAGGAGCAGACGAAGACCACCAAGTACGTCTCCTTCTTCGCGCCGGCCGACAAGCCGGCGATCACGCTGAACGAGAACATCATGGCGAAATACCGGCCGGAGATGCGGAAGTACTACTACGACTCGAAAAAATACGACACGTATCTGCAGCAGCTCGGCATCCAATATCCGACGGTCAGAAACGTCGTGCCGTAGGCGAGGCCGTTCGGCGACTATCGGCCGTTCAAATACCGGACGAGCCCATCCACCGTCATGTCGGCCGGCGTCGCGAGCTCGAATGCCGCGGCTGTCGCCGTCATGTCCTCGTCGTCCGCAATCTCTGCGTCGCTGCGCCGCCGGAGCGCCGTAGCCATCTCGGAGCGCGAAAACCCGTCTCTGAGGCGACCGTCCACCCATGTCGTCCAGTCGTCGAGCCGGTAGAGCAGGTCGTCGAAGTGGCGACCCGGATCGTGAAACCGCCCGAAGTGTGTGAGATCCAGGGCACGAGGCTCGAGTGCGCGCAGCCGGTCGATGCTGGCATGCCAGAATTCGACATCGATGTCCGGCGGCGGGGTAGGCGGGCGCACCTGCAGGGTTCCCGGAATGCGCACACCGCCGACATCTCCGGTGAAGATCGAGCCGGCGTCGGCATCGTGAAAGGCGATGTGATGGACCGCATGGCCTGGCGTGTGGAGTGCGGTGAGCGTTCGCGCTCCGCACGCTATTTCGTCGCCGTCCTCCAGGGTGACCACCCGATTGGGAGGACAGGCTTCGAAGGCCCCCCAGAGGCGGTCCATCCGATCGCCGTAAATCCGCGTGGCGCTCGCCAGCAGCTTCGCCGGATCGATCATGTGCTTCGCGCCGACAGGGTGCACGAAGAGTCGTGCGCCGGGCAAGCGGCGGAGCAGTGTTCCGGCGGCGCCAGCGTGGTCAAGGTGGATGTGCGTGACCACGAGCTGCGTGATCTCATCGAAACGTGCGCCGGTAGCGTGAACGGCGTGCTCCAGCGCGGGGAGCGTCGACCCCGGACCGGTTTCGAGCAGCGTGTGACCGTCGCGCCCAGTGATCAGATATGCGCCGACGACTCCCGGCGTCGACTGGAAGTGCAGATCGAGGAGAAAGAGGTCGGGGTCGAGCTGCTGCGCGGATCGGGTGGCCATGACATGAAAGTAAATGGGTACTGAACGACCATGGTTGACCTATCTTTGACGGATGCTGCAAGTCCGCGAGTCAGTCGTTGAAGCAGAAGGGCTCGTCCGCTCGTTCGGCGGACGGCGCGCGGTGGACGGCATCGGCTTCACGCTTGATGCGGGCGAGTGCCTGGCCATCTTCGGTCCCAACGGGGCCGGCAAGACCACTCTGCTGCGGCTGCTCGCCGGACTCCTTGCGCCAACCGCGGGATCATGCCGAGTGGGGCAGGTGGACGTTCGGCGGGGGCATGCTGGGCGAGCGCAGGTGGGACTCGTCTCGCACGCCAGCATGCTCTACGCATCGCTGACGGCGCGCGAAAACCTGGAGTTCGGCGCGTCCTTGTACGGCGTCGCGGATCCACGCGGCGCAGCGGTGCAGGCGCTCGCGGCCATGCAGGTGCTCGACCGCGCGGACACGCCGGTGCGCTCGCTCAGCCGCGGGCTGCAGCAGCGCGTGTCGATCGCGCGCGCGATCGTGCATGGGCCGCGGCTGCTCCTGTGTGACGAGCCGTACACGGGACTGGACGAGATCGGGAGTGCGGCGCTCACGTCCGCCCTCGCCGAACGACGCGCGGCCGGCGCGGCGATGGTGGTGGTCACACACAACCTCGTGGAAGGACTCGCGCTGGCGACGCACGTCGCGATCATGCGCGGCGGTCGCTTTGCCCGCTTCGAACGGCGCGCCGAGGTCGATGCGAGCGCGTATGCGTCCGAGTACCGGGAGTTGGTGACGCTCGATGCCTGAGGCGACGTCGATCGCCCTCGCGCCACCGGGAATGCTCCGCGCCGCCTGGCTGGTGGCGCGCAAGGATCTGGCGATCGAGTTCCGTACGCGCACGGCATTTTTTTCGGCGCTCGTGTTCGCGCTGCTGGGTCTCACCATCTTCTACTTTGCGTGGGATTCGACAGCGGTTGCCGCAATCGATCTCGCTCCTGGCGTGCTCTGGGTGATCTTCACGTTCAGCGGATTGCTCGGGCTGCAGCGGTCGTTCAGCGTCGAGCAGGCCGATCGCGCGATGGATGCCCTGCTCGCCGCGCCCGTCGAGCGGGAGTCCATCTACCTGGGCAAGGCGCTCGCGAATCTGCTGTTCGTTTCCGGGGTGCAGGCGATCACGCTCCCAGCGCTTGCACTCTTGTACAACGTGCCCCTGTCGCACGTGGCGCTGCCGTTGGCGGGGCTGGCCCTGCTCGCGGCCATCGGCCTCGTCGCGGTTGGTACGTTGTTCAGCAGCATGGCGGTGAATACTCGACTCGCCGAGCTGTTGCTGCCCATGTTGAGTCTGCCCTTCTTTCTTCCAATCGTGATGGCGGCATCCGGAACGACGGCGCGGCTGCTGGCTGGACGTCCGGTGTCCGAGGCGTGGCCCTGGCTGCGCATTCTCATCGCGTTCGACCTGGTCTTCATCGTCGCGTGCACGCTCGCGTTTCCATACACCGTCGAGGAATGAGCTCTTCTACCGTTGTTGACGTGGAGTCGCGCCGCGGCTTCGACTGGCTGCTCACCAGCGGATTTCTCGCGGTCGCGGCGGTGTACGTGCGCGCCATCGGCTTCACGCCGGTGGAGGCGCGACAGGGGCCGGCGCAAAAAATTCTGTACGTGCACGCGACGTCGGCGTTCGTCGCGCTGTACCTCGCGTTCGCACTGCTTGCGGTCACGAGCGCCCTGTACCTCTGGCTCAGGGACGAGAAGCTCGATCGCGTCGCCGAGAGTGCCGCGGAGGTGGGGCTGGTCTTCACGACGGTCGTGCTCATCACCGGACCACTCTGGGGAAAGCCCATCTGGGGCGCGTGGTGGACCTGGGACGCGCGTCTCACCGCCACGCTCTTTCTCTGGTTTCTGATTCTCGGCTATCTGTTGCTGCGCGGTGCGGTGGAAGAGCACGCGATGCGCGCGCGATACTCCGCCGTGCTTGGGCTTCTCGCGGCGATCCTCGTTCCGTTCATTCACCTGAGCGTGTACCTGTTTCGGACGCTGCATCCCATGCCGATCGTGTTGAAGCCGAGTGCCCCGTCGATGCCGCCGGACATGCAGCTGACGTTCTTCTCGAGCTTTTTCGCGTTCGCGCTGCTCTTTGCGGGACTGCTGCGCGCGCGGTATCGGCTCGCCACGCTGCGCGACCACGTGGAGGCACGGGAGGGCGAGCGATGACACCCGATAACGCGTTCTACTATCACGCCTCGTATGTCGCGGCGGCGGTCGTGTACGTTGGCTATGCGATTTCGCTCGCGGTGCGGGCCCGGCGGCTGCGCGTGCAGCTGGCCTCGCAACTCGCGCCACCGTCGAAGCCAGGATGAGTCCCGCTGTGCGCGGCATCGTCTATCTGGTCGGTGCCGGACCCGGCGATCCGGGACTGTTGACGGTCAGGGCGCGGGATCTGCTCGCAACGTGCGATGCGATTGCCTTCGATGCGTTGGCGAATCCGGCGATCGTGAAGTCCGCGCGGGCAGCGAATCCACGCGCTCTGCTGCACGATGTCGGGAAGCGGGGTGGCGACGCCGACTCCATGAGCCAGACCGACATCAACGCCCTGCTGGTTGAGCTGGCGCGCGACGGCAAGCGCGTCGTGCGGCTCAAGGGCGGCGACCCGTTGGTGTTTGGGCGCGGAAGTGAGGAGGCGCAGGCACTCGCCGAGGCTGGCGTGCAATTCGAGATCGTACCGGGCATCACCGCCGGCATTGCGGCGGCGGCGTACGCGGGTATTCCCGTCACCCATCGCGGCGTCGCGACGTCGGTCACGTTCGTGACGGGACATGAGGATCCGGCGAAGCCGGAGACGCAAACCGACTGGCAGGCGCTGGCGCGAGCGGGCGGAACGATCGTGCTGTACATGGGCGTGAAGACATTGCCGCGCATCGCGGAGGCGCTCGTCGCCGGCGGAATGTCGGCCGACACGCCCGCAGCGGCCGTGCAGTGGGGAACCCATGCGCGCCAGCGAACGGTGACGGCAACGCTCACCACGCTCGCGAGCGTTGCGGCAACCGCCGGTCTCACTGCGCCGGTGATCACGGTCATTGGCAACGTCGTCGATCTGCGCGCAGAGATCGCCTGGTTCGATCACCGCCCGCTCTTTGGGCGCCGAGTGGTGGTGACGCGCGCGTCCGCACAGGCCACGGCGCTGCACAGCGCGCTGTCAGACGCTGGGGCCGATGTCATCGAGATGCCCGCCCTGCGCATCGAGCCTCTCCGAACTCCGGCGCTGCGACACGCGCTCGAAACGATTGGCGCGTACGAGTGGGTGGTGTTCACCAGTCAAAACGCAGTACAACTCACGTGGGAGGCGTTGCGGTCAGGGGGCGCCGATGCACGCGCGCTCGCGGGGCGCAAGATTGCCTGCGTGGGCAGAGCGACAGGCGATGCCTTGGTGAGCATGGGGATCGTGCCCGACGTCATTCCCGCGCGGTTCAACGCCGAATCGGTGCTCGCCACGATGGCCCCGCGTGATGACGTACGAGGAACACGCGTGCTGTACCTCGCGGCGGAGGGCGCGCGCGACGTGCTGCCGGTGGGAATGCGCGAGCTCGGATGCACGGTGGACGTGGTGCCGGTGTATCGCACTATTACCGATGCGGCGGACAGCAGCAGTGTCCGCGAGGCGCTCGTCGCGGGCGATGTGGATGCGGTGACCTTTGCCTCCGCGTCCGCGGTGCGCGGCTACGTCAATGCGATTGGCGGAGAGCTCGCGCGCTGGGCGCCCGCTGTGAGCATCGGGCCGGTGACGAGTGCCGCGGCGCGTGAGGCGGGTCTCACACTCATCGGTGAGGCAGCGGAGGCGTCGATCGAGGGGTTGGTTGAGGCGACCGTTGAGGCGCTATCGACTCGCCGCCGCAAATAGCGCGACGAGGTCGATCGTGAGCGGCACGATGCGCGCGTCGGGCTGCCACTGGAGCGACTCGCTCGCGATGTCCGGCCGGTCGTCGATGGGCCGCCACCGCTCCACGACGCGCGCATCGATGTCGACGACCCAATATTCGGGAACTCCGTGCGACTGAAAGAATCGGCGCTTGACCACGCGATCGTACCGGGCGGTACTGGGCGAAAGCACTTCGACAGCGAGCAGCAGGCTGGTGACGTCAGTCCATTTCTTCACGGCCAGCGCGGCTGGCGTCACGAAGATGTCGGGCTGGACGATGGAATACGCGTCGAGCGCGATGTCGGCGGGAGAATTCAGCACACTGCCCAATCCGTGCATGCCGAGATAGCCTCGGATGAGGAATGTCAGTTCGAGCACCATCGTCTGATGCCGCACCGACGGAGAGTTGGTCATGATGAGCTCACCGTCGATGAGCTCGTAGCGGCGCCAGGTCGAATCTTCGGCCTGAAGCGCGCGAACCTCGTCGGGAGACCAGGACTTGGCCAGAGCAGGCATGAACACAGGTTACGCTCGGCGGAGAGGGGAAGGCAAGGAGCATCCTGAACGATCGCGAGGTTCGCCGGGCGTGCGACATCGCGGCACCGCACTCCAGGGCGAAATGCACACACGCGGGTGTTGTCGCGACACGGGTTCGCATTGGAGCTAACGGGCTCGCTCGCGCCTGCTAGCTTACGCGCGTGACCACCTCAGCCGCCGCTTCGCTGCGCATCGGCACTCGCGCCTCCGAACTCGCGCTGCGACAGGCGCGACTCGTCCAGTCGGTGCTGGCCACACTCGGCGTCGAGAGTGAGCTCGTCACCTACAAAACGGTGGGAGACAAACGGCTCGACGAACCGCTCAGTGCGATCGGCGCAAAAGGGCTGTTCACCAAGGAGCTCGAGACCGCGCTCCTCAAGAAAAAGATCCATCTCGCGGTGCATTCGCTGAAGGATCTGCCCACGGAATCGCCCGAAGGACTGCATGTGGCTGCGACGCTCGAGCGCGAAGATCCACGCGACGTGCTCGTCATCAACGGTCGGATCCGCGGCGGATCGCTGGACGAGGTCCCGCGCGGGTCGCGCGTGGGAACGTCGAGCTTGCGGCGGCGCGCGCTGCTGTTGGCGCTGCGTCCGGATCTCGAGGTCGTCGAGCTGAGAGGCAACGTGCCGACGCGGCTGATGAAGGTGGACGAGGGCCGAGTGCACGCCGCCATTCTCGCGGCGGCCGGCCTGCACCGGTTGGATGCGCAGCAGCACATCGCCTGCTACCTCGATCCGCCCTCATGGCTCTCAGCGGCGGGACAGGGCGCGATCGCGGTTCAGGCCCGTGCCGACGATGAGCAGACCACCGCGCTCGCGGCGCGCATGAATCATCAGCCGACGATGCGCGACGTGCTGGCGGAGCGCGCATTTCTCGCGGCGCTCGAGGGCGGGTGCCAGGTGCCGATTGGCGCGATGGTCGTGACGAACGGAACCTCGTCCACCCTGCATGGCTTCATCGCGGACATTCAGGGCACACGCGTCGTGCGCGGCAGCATTCCGCTCGATGTCGCCGATCCGGAGCTGAGCGGAATCCGGCTGGCGAACCAACTGCGCGGGGAAGGCGCCTCCGAGATTCTCGAGGGCCTGCGCCGAGCCGCGTTTCTGCCCAAGCCGCAGCCCGAGTAGAATTCAACGTGCCTTCCTTTCCCGAGTATCGGCCGCGCCGCCTGCGCCGCAGCCCCGCACTTCGCGCTCTGGTCCGCGAGACCGTGCTCGCGCCTGCGCAGCTCGTGCTGCCGTTGTTCGTGCGCGCCGGCACTCGCGTGCGTCAGCCGGTGAGCTCCATGACGGGCGTATCGCAAACGTCGGTCGACGAGATGCTCGTCGACGCCCGCGCCGCCGCAGCGGCAGGGGTAGGCGGCGTGCTGCTCTTCGGCATTCCGGAGCGCAAGGACGCCACCGGCAGCAGCGCGTGGGACGACGAAGGACCGGTGCAGCAGGCGGTGCGCGCGCTCAAGCGCGAGCTGCCGCAGCTCGTCGTGATCACCGACGTGTGCATGTGCGAATACACCGATCATGGCCACTGCGGCATCCTGCGCAACGGCGAGGTGGACAACGACGCCACACTCGAGCTGCTCGTGAAGGAGGCGCTGTCGCACGCGCGCGCCGGCGCCGATATCGTTGCGCCGAGCGACATGATGGATGGACGCGTCGGTGCGATTCGTCGCGCGCTCGACGCCAACAAGCTCGAAGACACGGCGATCATGGCGTACAGCGCGAAGTTTGCCAGCGCGTTCTACGGCCCATTTCGAGAGGCCGCCGAGAGCACCCCGCAGAGCGGGGATCGTCGCGGGTATCAGATGGATGTCGCGAACGTGAGCGAAGCCGTACGCGAGACTCGGCTCGACATCGAGGAGGGCGCCGACATCGTGATGGTGAAGCCTGCCGGTCCGTTTCTCGACGTCATCGCGCGCGTGAAGGCGGAAACGGGCTATCCGCTCGCCGCGTACCAGGTGAGTGGCGAGTTCGCTATGATTCATGCGGCGGCGGAGCGCGGATGGCTCGATCTCGAGCGGGCGATGATGGAGAGCCTCGTAGGCATCCGCCGCGCGGGCGCCGACATCATCATCACCTATTTCGCCGCTGCCGCGGCGCGTGCTCTGCGTGCCGCGCCATGAGCATCGACCATTCCATGATGACTGAATGAAGTATCGCGTCTTCCCCAATACGGATGTCCGCGTCAGTGAGCTCGGCTTCGGCACGTGGACGCTGTCCACCGGCTGGTGGGGCGACAAGACCGACGCCGAAGCGGTCGCGATGCTGCGCCGCGCGTTGGACGAGCATGGCATCACCTTCTTCGACGCGGCCGACGCCTACGGCAACGGACGCGCGGAGCGCCAGATTGCCGAAGCGTTTCGTGGTCGGCGCAGTGAGATCGTGATCGGCACCAAGATCGGCTACGATATCTATGACGAAGTCGCACTCGCGCAGCGCCGCGGGCAGCAGGAGCTCCCGATGCGCACCGATCCCGCCTTTCTGCGGCACGCCGTGGACAAGTGCCTGGAGCGGCTCCAGACCGATTGCATCGACGTCCTCCAGCTTCACAACGCGAAGATGGAGCACGTGCGCGACCCGGAGCTGTGGGGCACGCTGCGTGATCTCAAGAGCGAAGGGAAGATCAAGGCATGGGGCGCGGCGTTCGGGCCGGCCATTGGCTGGCTGTACGAGTCCGTGGAGCTGGTGGAGCGCGAGCCCGACATCAACACCATCCAGATGATCTGGAACGTGCTCGAGCAGCATCCGGGGTCAGCGATGATCGAGGCGGCGCGCCGACACGCGCCAAACTGTTGCTTCAACGTCCGTGTGACACACGCGAGCGGCATGCTCGAGGGGCACTATACGGCGGACACCGTGTTCCCCGAGAATGATCACCGCCGCCATCGCCCGCGGAGCTGGCTCGTGAACGGTGTCCAGAAAGTGAAGACGCTCGACTTTCTCACCACCCGGATGACGCTCGGCCAGGCGGCCATCAAGTGGCTGCTCGCCGAGCCGCTGGTGATTACGACGCTGCCGAACATCTACGACGACGCTCAACTCGCGGAATTCGCTGCCGCGATCGAGTGTGAGGATCTCGACTCGGAGCAGCTCGCGCGAATCGCGGAGCTCGACGCGAGCAACTTTGGCATCGAGGAAGAAGCGATGAAGTACAAGGGCACGATGACGCGCGCAGCGGGCGCGAACGTCGATCTGCAGGATGCGCGCAATCCCACCGGCCGGCCTGCGCTACAGAGCGCGGCTCGAGAGACCTGATGCTCAACCTCTGGCACGACCTTCCCTGCGGGCAGCACCCACCCGAAATCGTCACTGCCGTCATCGAGATTCCGTCCGGCAGCCGCAACAAGTACGAGCTCGACAAGGAGTCGGGCATGTTGAAGCTTGATCGCGTGCTGTTCAGCGCCGTGCACTACCCGGGCGACTACGGCTTCATCCCGCGCACGCTGCACGAGGACAACGATCCGCTCGACGTGCTGGTGATCGTCAAGGAGCAAACGTTCCCGGGCTGCCAGATCGACGTCCGCCCAATCGGCGTTTTGAAGATGCTCGATCGCGGTGAGCCGGACGACAAGATCCTCGGCGTGCCCGTGCACGATCCCTATCAGCAGGAGTTCTTCGACATCGCCGACATTCCGCAGCACATGCTGAAGGAGGTCGAGCACTTCTTTCGCACCTACAAGGATCTCGAAGGGAAGCGCGTCGAGATTGCGGGGTGGGGCAAGAGTGAGGAGGCGATGCAGGTGATCAGCGAGTCGATGGGGCGATACGACGTCACGTACGGCTCGGAGGAGCGGAGGCGGGCGGAGGCCGATCGACGTGCGGCGATTCAGGGGGCGAGAGGGAAGTAATTACGTACGGAGTGCGGAGTGCGGCGGTTCGTGAGGAGTGCAGGGCGCGGCGTGGTCGTGAGGGGAGCGGGGGTCTGCGCCGTACGCCGCACATCACGCCGCACTCCGGACGATCACGCCGTACGCCGTACCCCGTACGCGGGCGTTAGCCCGTCGGATCCACGGCACCGTGATCCGCTCGTTCCTTGCCGCGGCGCAGGAATAGCCCGTCGTAGAGCAGCGCGGCGGCGATCGCACCGAGGATCGGCCCGACCCAGTACACGACCTGTCCTTCGAATATCTGGCTGACCACCGCCGGTCCGAACGAGCGCGCAGGATTCATCGACGCACCGGTGCGTGTGCCGATGGCCAGGATGTCGGCTGTCACCGTGAGACCGATCGCGAAGCCGCCCACTTTCGGTGCGCGCGGATCGACCGCTGTACCGAACACCACGAACACCAGGAAGAACGTCGCGATCGCCTCGCACAGAATCGCGAGCCCCATGCCGATGTCTCCGCTGATCACCTGCCCGCCCAAACGGGTCGCGATGGCGATGCGTTCCGGGAACACCGCCTTGAGGGCATACGCGGCCACCATCGCTCCAAGGAGCTGCGCGATGATGTAGACAACGGCCATCATGGGCTCGATGCGCCGTGTCACCAGAAATCCAATCGTCACCGCGGGATTGAGATGCCCGGAGATGCGCATCGTCGCCGTGACCATCAGCGCGAGAATCAATCCGTGCGCAATGGCCGCGATGAGCAGCGGATTCAGATTCGACAACGTCGCGGACATGATCGACGCACCGCCGACGAAGACGAGAGCGAAGATGCCAATGAACTCTGCCGCGAAATGACGCCAGCCGTCGCGCATGGGGACTCGGGTGTGCGGGTGAGGAGTGAATGTGCCACTCCGCGCCGCCCCGCGTCAGACCCCGTCGTGTCGCTTCAGCACCACTGCTGCGTTGATGCCACCGAAGCCGAAGCTGTTGCTCAACACGAACTCCACATCCGCGTCTCGCCCGTGGTTCGGGATGTAGTCCAGGTCGCAGCCATCGGCGGGCGTGTCGTGATTCAGGGTGGGCGGCAGCCATTTGCGATCCAGCGCGAGTGCGCTGATCGCCAGCTCGATGGCACCCGACGCGCCGAGTGCGTGGCCGTAGTAACCCTTGGTACTGCTCACCTGGAGACGCGGCGCGTGCTCGGCGAACGTCTGCTTGATCGCCGTCGTCTCCGTGGGATCGTTGAGCGGTGTCGAGCTGCCGTGCGCGTTCACGTACTCGATCTCGTGCGGCAGGATGCGCGCGTCCTGGAGTGCGAGACGCATCGACCGCGCGGCCTGCGTGCCGTCCGGCCGAGGGGCGGTCATATGATGCGCGTCATTGGAGCTGCCGAAGCCCAATACTTCAGCGTAGATGTGCGCACCGCGCGCCGTCGCGCGTCCGAACTCCTCGAGAATGAGGACGGCCGCGCCTTCGCCCATCACGAATCCGTCGCGGCCCTTGTCGAACGGACGCGACGCGCCAGCCGGATCGTCGTTGCGCGTGGACATCGCGCGAATGATCGCAAACGCGCCGTAGCACAGCGGTGCCAGCGGCGTCTCGGCGCCGCCCGCGAACATGATGTCGGCGTAGTCGTCGCGGATGGCGCGGAAGGCTTCGCCGACCGCGATGGTGCCCGACGCGCAGCTCATGCCGTTGGTGCTGTTGGGTCCCTGCGCACCGAGCTCGATCGCGATGTTGCAGCTCGACGCGCCGCCGAACACGTTGAGCGCGAGAGTCGCATCGAGCCCCTTGATGCCCTCGCGCACGTAGTTGCCCATCTGCTCTTCGGCGAAGCGGATGCCGCCCAGCGCGCTGCCCATCATCACGCCGATGCGCTCGCGGTTCTCGCGGGAGAAATCGAGCTCTGCGTCCTGCATCGCCTGCATCGCCGACGCCACGGAAAAACACCCAAAGCGATCGAGTCGTTTTGCCTTCTTGCGCTCGAAGTACGCGTCGGGCTCGAAGTCATCCACGTGCGCCGCGAGATGGCTGCGCCACATGGCCGGATCCCAACGCGTGACCGTTGCGACGGCGGATCGCTCCCGGCGAAGTCCATCCCACAGGCCGTCGCGTCCCAGTCCAATCGGAGACACCACGCCAATACCGGTGATCGCTACGCGCCGCTGCTCAGCCACTGCTACCTCTCACATGAATATCCTGCTAGTTACCCGCTCCGATCGCCGCGCGTTCCGCGTGGAGCGCCAATCCATCGAGCGTACGACTGGCGATGCCATGGACGAACACCGGGCCGATCACGAATGACGCCGCAATCCAGCCCGCTACCGGAATCGGCGGCCCGTCCCACAGATGCAGAATACGCACATGCGTGCCCTGAGGCGTCTCGCCGAACGACCATTCGACTTCCATGCCGCGGGTGACGCCCGCGACATGCGTGAAGCGAATGGACGGAGGCCCTCCGCTGCCGGGCACATGCACCTGCATTCGCGACTGCCACCATGTGGGCCACTGCACGAGTCCCGCTCCGCCGCCGAAGGGCCGGTTGGCACTCATGTCCACGAGGCCGCCGCCGTCGCGCCGCTTTTCGATGAACCGCACGAAACGATAATGCGGAAGCAGTGCCGGCCACCGCTCGACCTCAGCCGCCAGCTCAAAGATCTGTGCGAGCGGCGCGCGCACGAGCCGTTCGTCCACCGTCGTCATCTCGCGCGACGCCGGCATGGGCCCAAGCTCGAACGGCGGGAGATTCGTCACAACGACGGAACCCACGTCGCGGTGAGCCGAAACCCCAGTCGGCGCTGGACCAGCGGTGGGCGGCCAGTCGAGCCGAGCACGTGCGCCGACAACTCGGCGGCGGTGAAGCCGCGTCGCACCGAGACAACGCCATCGTGGCGCGTCACGGGGTGAAACCGAAGCGGCCATGAGGCGAGCCAAAAGCCCCACATGGCGATCCAGCTGCGCCTGAGGTCGCTCACGATTACCACTTTTCGCGCGACGCGATCGAGCTCGCGCAGCACGCCGGGAATCTGCTCGTCCTCGAAGTGGTGCAGCATCTGTGAGCAGGTCACGACGTCGACGCTCGAGTCGGCAAAGGGCAGGTGACGCGCGTCGGCGCACGCGGCGCCATCCAGCACGGCGCCCGCGTGCTTCGCGAGGGACTCGGCGGCGTCGACACCGTACGTCGTCAACTCCACCTCGAAGCTCTCGGCCAGCCTCCGTGCGCGCTCGGGGATGTCGGCGAGACCGGTGCCGACGTCGAGCAGCGTGCCTCGCATGCCCAGCCACGTCATCACGCGGTCAAGCTCTGTGAGCACGGCGTGTGTCCCCCCGAACAGCACGTTCGAGCGACAGACGTCTCTCAGCGAGCGCTCGCGCACGAGCGGATCCGTGGTGGGATCGTCGAGCACCTCGACGTCGCGTATCCGGCGTGGCGTGAGCATCATCGTCACCGCTCGAGCTGCGCGTAGCCGCCGCGATAGTAGAGCAGGGGCCGGCCGTCATTTGACGCGGCGCTCTCCACTTCGCCCAGAAAAAGGGTGTGATCTCCTGCCCGGTGACGATCGACGATGGTGCACTCGATATGCGCGAGCGCGTCGTCCAGCAGCACCACGCCGCTTTCTCCCCGCGTGAACGCAATGCCCTCGAAGCGATGGACCGATTCGGCGGACGCGAATCGCCGCGACAGCGCCTCCTGATCCGACGCGAGCATGTTGACACCAAACCGCTCCGCGTGCTGCAGCGCGCCGAACATCGAGGCCGCGTGATCGACGCACGCGAGCACGAGCGGCGGATGGAGGCTCACTGAGCAGAACGCACTCACCGTCATGCCCACGTCGCGTCCGTCCGCGTCGCGCGACGTCAGCACCGTGATGCCGGAGGCAAAGCGTCCGAGCACACTGCGAAAAGCATCTGGATCGATCGTCATGCGTCGGGGACAGGGGTGCGCACCGTCTGCCGAAACAGATTCAGCAGATATCCCGCGCGCAACACCTCTCGTGCCGGCACGAAGTCGCCCGTGACGCCAACGAGGAGATCCGCCATGTCCTTGCGCGCCTCCAGGGTGCGCGCGAAGTAGTTGATCGCTGGCGGGCACCACACGGTGGCATTGATCAGCCGTTCGACGATCCATTTTCCGCGAAACTCCTTGCGGCGTTCGCGATCATACGCACGGAGGGCGTCGTCGGCGCCGTTCGCGCGCGCAGTGCCAAGTGCCAACTGCGCGTGCGCCGCCAGCAGCTCCCCGCCGCGAAGCGCCGAGTAGATGCCCTCGCCCGTGAAGGGATCGAAGAAGTCCGCGGCGTCGCCCACGAGCGCGGCACCCGGGTCCCACGCGCGCCGCGCGTGCGATGCAAACGGACCCGTTGCGAGCACAGGAGTGACCCTGCGCGCGCCCGCGACGCGCGCGGCGAGTTGCGGCTGGTTGCGCAGCCATTGCTCGAAGTACGCCGTCCGATCCGCGCTGACCGCGCGGGCTTCACTCGCCGGAACGACCATCGCGACGTTCGTCACGCCGCCGTCGACGGCGGCGAGTCCCACATAGCCAACGCCTCGTGTCACGTGCATCTCACCCCAGTCGCCCACGTCGGCGAAGCCTTCGAAATGCGCCACCAGGGCGATGCGGCGCGGCCACACCCGGCTCGTGCGCGCGAGACCAAGTCGTCGCGCGACGATCGAGCGCAGTCCATCCGCGCCGACCACGAGCGGTGCGGCGAGCGAGCGCCGGTTGCCGTGCGCGTCGAGCACGACGACGCCGTTCACGCGCCCCTCGGCGGTGCGTGTCACATCGGTCACGCGCACTCCCTCTCGCACCTCGGCGCCCGCGCGTCGCGCGCAGTCCAGCAGAATGGGGTCCAGCACCGTACGCCGGAGCGCGAGTCCGCGATCGCGAAACGCACTATAGCCATGGGACGCCACGAAGTCGCCGCGCAGCGTCGCGCCGTTCGGTGCACGCACGGTCATGCCGGCAAGGTGCATCGCCCCCGCGGACTCAACGCGGTCGAGCGCACCCATCTCGCTTAACAGACGCGATGCCTGCGGGCTCAGATACTCGGCGCATGGTTTCGGACGAGGAAACGTCGCGCGGTCGAGCACGAGCACCCGCGCACCTGAACGCGCGAGGAAGAACGCGGTCGAAGCGCCAGCCGGGCCTCCTCCTACGACGATGACGTCGAATCGCTCATTCCCGCTCGCCATGTTCACATTTCGAAGGCTAGACGCTGGCCACCAGTGCGGCTACCGCTGCACCCGTCATTGTGCAGAAGAGATTCACGACATCGTTGTCGAGCCACTCGCGTCCGCTAGCGAGTGTCGATCGCTTCCCACACACGTGGACCATTTGTTCAGTGTGGAGG
>JANMAY010000233.1:0-8234 GCA_031360095.1 Gemmatimonadaceae bacterium | reverse complement strand
AACCAAAGTGCGATGAGCCGGAATACGTCTACCGAAGCGCTGCTCGCGCTTACGTTCGTCGCATTCATCGCAGCACCAACGTTCGCACAATCCTCCCGTGTGAGCGTGCCGAGCTGCAGCGTGGTTCACAGCTGGCCGACGCTACCGACCGGAGAGATTCTCGGTCAAGCTACTGGCGTCGGCGTCGACAGTCGGGGCGCCGTGCTCGTGTTCCATCGCGCCAATCGCACCTGGATCGAACCGTTTCCGACTGAACCGATCGCGGCGCCGACTATCTGGGCGTTCGATGGGAAGACGGGCCGATTCCTCAAGAGCTGGGGCGCCGGCATGTTCATCATGCCACACGGGTTAACCGTCGACCGCGACGACAACCTCTGGCTCACGGATGTCGGCCGGCAGCAAGTATTCAAGTTTGCACCAGATGGACGACTACTGCTCACGTTGGGAGAGCGCGGCGTGGCGGGCGCGGACAGCGCGCACTTTAATCTTCCCACGGATGTCGCGGTGCGACCGGACGGTGGCTTCTACGTCAGCGACGGCTACCGCAACACACGCGTCCTTCGCTTCGATGCGCACGGGCGCTTCCTTGCCCAATGGGGTAAGCCCGGCAAAGGCCCGGGCGAGTTCGATCTGCCACACGGCATCGCACTCGACCGCGCGGGTCGCGTCTACGTCGCGGATCGCAGCAACTCTCGCGTGCAGGTTTTCGACAGCACCGGGCGCTTCCTGGCCGACTGGCACGGACCCTTGCTCGGTCGTCCTTACGCCGTGGCCGTGAGCCTGGACGGCACGATCTTCACCGTTGATGGGGGCGATCAGCCGACTGCCCCGCCGGATCGCAGCGGGGCCACGCGTCTGACGGCGGGCGGCAAGGTCCTCGAGCGCTTCGGCACATTTGGCAATTATGATGGACAGTTCCGGCTCGCGCACGATGTTGCCGTCGCGACAGACGGAGCAGTCTACGTGGTGGACGCATGGGGACAGCGTGTGCAGAAGTTCACGTGTAGACGGTAGGCGCCGGCCTGCTTGCTGCTCGACTTGGGCGCTGTGTGCACATCCATTCATGGAAGGACGATGCGCGTCACTCTCATTATCGCATGCTGCGCCCAGGCCGCGTGTGCGACATCGCAAGCGACGCGAGCTGCACATCTCACTGAATCGCCCGAGACGTCGGTCACGCAGATTCGAGCGGAGCGAGCGGCGAACAACGCGGCCATCGCTCGACGTGATGCGGCAGGGTCGGTCGCGAACATGTTGCCAGGCTACCGTGGGACATGGGCGCAGTCAGTCATCCACCTGTCGCGCGATTCGGTATTTGCCGCCCTGACGCGCCAGTACGCCGACTCCGCGAGACTTGGATACGTCCGGACTCCTACCGTCATCGAGGTAAGCACGACGGGACCGGCCGCCGCAGAGTATGGTCGCTGGGTAGGTCGACGACAGCGAGCGGACGGAGTGCAGGTGTTGTCGGGGACGTATTACGCGACTTGGCAGCGCACCACGGAGGGCTGGCGGCTCAACACCGAAGCGTTTGTGGCGCTTGAATGCACGGGAAGCACAAGCTGCCCGACGAACACCGCGCCTGTTCCTTAGCGTGCGTTGGAGCAGTCAAGCGCGCGGTCGAGCGCCGGCTCACGTACAACGGTGCACCATCTCACTAACTACCGAAGGCGCGGCATGCGGGAAGGACTCACACACTCTGCACGACGGCTCTGTCCCTCGTCGCTGCCGCGGCCGTTGCTCGCGGCCGTCGCGGCCATCACCATCGCTGGCGGCGGCTGTCGCTCACCAGCCGCCTTCGCTTCGTGACCAGCGCGTGCAGCATCTGGGGGCGGACTTTGCAATCCTGACCGCACACTTCGCGGAGACGTTCGATGGCGCGCCCGAGGCGTATCGCGTGACCGACGTCTTTACGCGACACGGGTTGGCCGACGGCGACGAATGGCGGCTAGCCCACTCTCAGTGGACGCGGCTGCCGGGCGAATGGCGCGCGGACAGCGCGGTCGACGTCGCGTCGCTGCTGCCGTTGGTCGGCCAGTACGTGAATGATACGGGTGCCATGTACCGTGTGGCGCCCGAGGGAGACCGTGGCCTCGGGGGACTTCGGATCACGTTTCCCTCCGGTCAGTCGCGCGTCTTCACGGCCCACTCCCGCGACCTGTTCTTCCGTCCCCAGCAGGCAGACGAATGGGTGTTCATCCGGACAAGCGGCACGGCCGTCCCGGGGCGGCAACGGGTACGTCGCGTCAAACGCGAACGAGGTTCGCACAAGATCCTGTGGCGCAGGGCTCTCCCGACCACGTCCTCGCGTGCCGCTAAGGTAGCGGCGGCTTCGCCGCCGCATTCTATTGATGGCCGCAGCCGAGCTGGCGTTAGCCCGCAGAAATAACCACAAGGAGGCTTGATGCCCCGTCTAGCCGTGGCAGTGATCCTGGCAACGTCTGTGGCCGCGGCCACGCCCGGCGTCGGCCAGACAAATGTCCCAATGTCCGCGTCATCGACCATCGATGGCCCACTCGTGCTCTCGAAGCAGGGCAGCTTCTTCATCAACGAGAGATCGGTGGAAACGGCGTTCCCCACTGTTGCGGGAACTGTAACGGCAGGGCACCTGTCCGTTCGAGCGATGTACGTCCAGTACCAGATTCCTCAAAATCGAGATGCAAACGCATACCCGATGATTCTGGTGCACGGCTCCAATCACACGGCGAAGACCTACGAGGAAACGCCGGATGGCCGAATGGGCTGGGCCGAGTATTTCGTCAGACGCGGGGTGCCCGTGTATGTGGTCGAACATGCAGGCCGCGCGCGGTCTGGTTTTGATCCGTCTCTGTCAAACCGCGCCAAGGCGCACGACAGCGCGTCACTCGCGCCGACCTACCGCAGACGCACGAACGAACAAGCGTGGACGAACTTTCGCATTGGCGCACAGGCCTTCACACCGTTCGAGAACACGCAGTTTCCGGTTGCCGCGGCCGAGCAGTACTTCGCGCAGATGGTTCCAAACACGGAAACGAGCTATCCAGACAGCGGCCAAGCCACCGTCGAAGCCTTGGCGAAGCTCCTCGACCGCGTCGGGCCCGCCGTCCTCGTCGTGCATTCGCAATCCGGCGCGTACGGAATCGCGGCGACCATTGCGCGCCCGGCGCTGGTGAAGGCGCTCGTGTCCATCGAGCCGGGCAATTGCGCCGTCAGCGATGCGGACGTTAGCTCCGTGTTCAGTCGTGTGCCGTTTCTGACAGTGTTCGGTGACTTCCAGAATGGGAATCCCGGGTGGGAGCGCCTCATGGCGAACTGCGCCAGTACCGTCAACAAGCTCAAGGCGGTGCACGGAATTGCGGAGAACATCTACTTGCCAGATCGCGGAATCCGCGGCAATAGCCATATGATGATGATGGACCGCAATAATCTGCGTATCGGAGACTTGATAGTGGATTGGTTAGCGGAGCGGCGGGCCGCGCAGTGAATACATCGTCGCGCCTGTGGGCGAAATATCGCTGAACGTGACGCGCGATCTATGAAGTTCGCTGCGCTCGCCGCGACCGTGGTCGCGCTCACCGCCGCGTGCGTCATGCCGCCGCGGGCGCACACCACCGCGCACGGCGCGGTGGTCACCACGGGCCCTCAGTCAGATGTGCAGACGATTATTGCCATCCGCGACACACTCAACCGCGCGCTCAGAGACCGCGATGTAGCGTCTCTCGCTCGCTATTGGTCGCCCGACGTTCACATCACGGGAGGGCTCGGCTCCTTACGAGTGAGTCGTGACTCGATCACAGGCGCATACGCCAGGTTCTTCACCGATTCGACGTTCGTGGCCGGGATGCGAACACCGGAGCGCATCGACGTCGCAAGCGACGACGTGCGACGAGCCGCCGAGGCGGGCCGATGGGTGTGGCGCACACGGAATGAGAGAGGGCTCACGGAATTGCAGGGACGGTATCTTGTGTTCTGGCAGCGAATCGAGGGCGCCTGGCGTGTCCGGTCAGAGCTATACGTCGCCACCACATGCGTATCAGGACCGGAATGTCGACACGCTGGAGCCACCGACCACAGGAACTCCGCGCGGCCTGACGAACGCTGAAGCTGACACGCGATCATCCGAGTTGCGCGGTGCTGCGCACCGCGCTCTTATAAGGCGCGCTTGCAGCTGAGCTCGGGCGCTAGGCAGCACCGAATAGACCGCGCGGCGGCGGGCCTGAGGCCTCAGGAGGTCAGGATTGATCTAATGCGAATACGCCGGTTGTATCGTCGTGTCACCGTCGCAATCCATCCCGCCCGCAACGTGTGGATGACCGGCCGGTATCCGAAGAACGCAGGCGCGCTCGGCTTCCCCGCTACGGAGATCGAATGAACACACGGCCGTTGCGTTCGTGGGCAGTGGCAAGTGCGCTGTGTGCAACCGCACTCGCCGCGAAACTGGAAAGCCAGCAGCCGGTTGTCACCGCGCCTCGCGTTTCAGCTGAACGCCTGCAGCATCCCGCACCGGGCGAGTGGCTACAATCTGGCCGCGACTATTCCAATCAGCGGTACTCGCCCCTCGCGCGGATTACGCGGGGCAACGTCGGCCGCCTGGCCCCGCGCACGCTCTTTCAGCTGGAGATGCCCCGTCCGAATGCAGGAGCGGAGGCGACCCCGATCGTCGCCGACGGACGGATGTACGTCACATCCGACTATGGCGTGGTCTCCGCGTTCGACCTTCGCGCGAAGACCCTCTTGTGGCGCTACGCTCCCGTGCTCGGCGTTGCGAAGCCGTGCTGCGGCCCAGTCAACCGGGGTGTAGCAGTCGCGCACGGACTCGTGTTCGTCGGGACACTCGACTCCCGGTTGATCGCGCTCGATGCGGACAACGGCGCGGTAAAGTGGGAGGTGGTGACCAACGATCCGGACTCGGCGTACAGCATCACGATGGCGCCGTACGTCGTCGGCAACCGGGTCATCGTGGGCAGCTCGGGCGGCGAGTTCGCGACGCGCGGGAACGTGACCGCCTACGACGTCATCACCGGAGAGCGTGTCTGGCGATGGTACGCCATTCCGTCTCCCGAGGAAGGCGGTTGGTGGGGGCGGTGGACTCCGACGGCGCCGACCGGCGAGTCACTCGGTCGCGACATCGCGCGCGAGCGCGCGGACTCGGCTCGCTACGCCGATAGCTGGAAGATCGGCGGTGGTCCCGTGTGGACTCAATTCGCCCACGACGTCGCGTCCGGCCTGCTCTATGTCACCGTCGGAAACCCCGCGCCGAGCAACGACGGCCGAGGGAGGCCCGGCGACAACCTTTACACGGCGTCGGTCGTAGCGCTCGACGTCGCGACGGGAAACATGCGATGGTACTTCCAGGCGGTACCGCACGACGTATGGGATTACGACCTCGCCAATCCGCCTGTGCTCGTGCAGCAGCGCGATCGCAAGGTGTTGCTCGTCGCCGGTAAGATGGGGTGGGTGTACGTCCTCGATGCCATGACCGGAGCGCTCGTTCGCCGGTCAGAGCCCTTTGTCCCGCAGGTGAATCTCTTCGTCGCTCCGAATGCCGAGGGTGTGATCACCGCGCCCGGGCCGGCCGGCGGCGCGAACTGGCCACCTTCGGCGTACTCACCGCAGACGGATCTTTTCTACGTGCTCGGATTGCATTTCCCATTTACGCTCACGCGTGCGGAAGCGGAGCCCAAAAAGGGAGAGTACTGGATCGCCGGCGATCAGCAGCCCGTCGCAGGTGAAAAGATGTACGGAACGTTGAGTGCAATCCGCCCCCGCACCGGCCACATAGTGTGGCAGCGTAAAACGGAGCCGCTCTGGAGCGGAGCGCTCGTCACGGCTGGTGGACTCGTGTTCGTCGGCCAGACCGACGGATGGTTCCGGGCGTACGACGCGCACACCGGTCGTCCACTCTGGGAGTTCTTCTGCGGTGCAGGGGTCAGCGCACCTGCCATCAGCTTCGAGCTGGACGGCGAGCAGTTCATCGCGGTCATCGCGGCGGGTAGCCGGTACGCGAAGCACCGTGGCGCGGCACTTCTGATATTCGGTCTTGGCGCCGGAACGGGTGCCGCGCGGCCCGCTGGCCGATCGGTAACTGGATTGGAGTCGGAAGCATCCCAAGGCCACCTCGCTCGCGCTCGAGCATGGCCCCCGGCGAACGCCACGCGCGTTGGGACCTTCGTATCATACGACGCCACGGCGAAGGCCGCGTACATCGAGTTGGACGCGGGGGGCCACGGAGCGGGTGGTCTGAGCTTCGATGGCGCCGTGAACGGTGCCCGCACGTTTGTGGTGCCGCTGGGCTGGCGCGTGGAGGTCTTGCTTCGAAACAAGGATGCCGCGCCGCACTCGGCGCGAATCGTTGCCGATGTGCGTCCCGTGCGGCTCGATCCCGGCCCCGCAACGTTCGTGGGCGCCGAGTCGGCGAGCGCAGAGTCGGGGCTCTTGGCAGGAACCGAGGACGTGTTTGCATTTCGCGCGGACCGGAGCGGGGAATTCCTACTGGCGTGCGCCATTCCTGGACACGCGGCCGCGGGAATGTTTCTGCGATTCATCGTGAGCGAGAGCTCTAGCATTCCGGCCTTTCGCTGAGCGCGTCGTGCGCCGACATGGCCCGACGGGCGTTTGGCAGCCGTTCACGCATTTGATCAAGGAGGCACTGATGAGTTTCAAATATCACGCTTCAATGAGTACGATCCTCCTACTTTCTCTCTGCTGGTCGTGTGCACCGGTTGCGAGCGTCCCGCCTGTGTCAATCGGCGTTTCGTCGAACTACGAAGCGGATGCGGACGTTATTCGTAATACAGAACGAGAACGACTGCGCTCACTAGTGGACGCGAACATGGAGGTCGCACGCCGCCTCCATGCAGACGACTTTCAACTCATCAATCCGTCTGGGGGGTCGCTCACCAAAGAGGAGTACCTGGGCGGCATTGCTTCCCGCCGGCTGGACTATGTGCACTGGGAACCCGAGACCATTGTCGTCCGATTTTACGGCCCAGTGGCAGTGATTCGATACCGATCCCAGTTGGAGATCGTTGTGCAGGGGCAGAAAATTCCTCGTCGACCGTACTGGCACACTGATCTCTACGAAAAAAGGAATGCGAGCTGGCAAGTCGTCTGGTCTCAAGCGACTGAAATAAAATGAGAATCGAGGATGCCCAGCCTCCGCGTCAAGGACTTCGAGCGCAGCACTCTCTGGCACCCGTGTGTCCAACTGGATCGTCCGCCATGGAAGCGCCTCAGGTGATCCGTTCTCGCTCGCTGTGAGTGCATTCTCGCCGCGTCCAAGTCACGCTGGTACCTTGCGTAGCGCAGGTTGCTCTCAGCGCGAGTGAATGCGCGGAGATCCCCGCTCTGATCGCCTTCGTGACGGTGACGACGAACGAAGCGGGGGCAGGTAAGTTTGCAGAATGGCAAGGCTGATCTACTCGATGACGGTTTCATGCCGATGACCGATGTCCTCACGCGCCTCGCCCGGTCCCTCGCCGACCGCTACGAGGTCCAAAGCGAATTGGGGGCAGGAGGGATGGCGACCGTGTATCGCGCCGTCGATGTGAAGCATCAGCGCGACGTGGCCATCAAGGTGCTGCACCCGGAACTCGCCGCGGCTCTCGGCAGCGAGCGCTTTCTTTCGGAAATCCGAACAACCGCGCGCCTCCAGCATCCGCACATTCTGCCGCTGCTCGACAGCGGCGAAGCTGACGGCCTGTTGTACTACGTGATGCCCCTCGTGACCGGCGAGACGCTTCGGCACCGGCTCGAGCGCGAAAAGCAGCTACCGATCGACGACGCCATTTCCATCGCCCGCGAGGTAGCCGACGCGCTCGGCTACGCGCACGGGCTGGGCGTGATCCATCGCGATGTCAAGCCAGAGAACATCCTGCTGCGTGTGGGGCACGCGCTCGTCGCCGATTTCGGCATAGCCCTCGCCGTGCAGACGGCTGGGGGTGCGCGCATCACGCAAACAGGAATGACGTTAGGCACGCCACAGTACATGTCGCCCGAGCAGGCGATGGGCGAGCGCACGATCGACGGACGTTCCGACCTCTACGCGCTTGGCGCGGTCACCTACGAGATGCTCGCGGGCGAGCCGCCGTTCACCGGACCGAACGTGCAGGCGATCGTCGCGCGCCTCCTCGCTGAGGAGCCACGCAGCCTCGTGGTTCAGCGCCGCGCCGTTCCTGCGGGGGTCGAGAACGCGGTCAACGCGCGCTCGAGAAACTCCCGGCGGATCGCTACTCACGCGCCGCGGAGTTTGCCGC
>JANMAY010000214.1:0-16827 GCA_031360095.1 Gemmatimonadaceae bacterium | reverse complement strand
GCTGATGCTCGCGTATTTCACCGCCCTCGACCACGAAGAGCATCGGAGCGGTCCGTTCAGCCCCGCATCGCTGGCAACGCTCGAGCGGATCGACGCGATCATTGGTGCCCTGGGCGCTGCGGCCACGCGTGCCTACGGCCGGAACGTCGTGATGGCGATTGTCTCCGACCACGGATTTCAGGCCACGAATCGCGCGGTCAATCTGATCGCCGCGCTGCGCTCTGCCGGGTTCGTGACGTACCGCAACGAGGCGGACGACAAGCCGAGCGACTGGACCGCAGCCATCTGGTCAGGCGGGGCCTCGGCCGCGATCATGCTGAAGGACCCGAGCGACTTGGGCGTACGTGATCGCGTGGGTGCGCTCTTGATGGCGCTCGCTGCTGACAGCATGAGTGGAATCGACCGCGTGATCGACACCGCTGAGCTTCGCCGCCGCGGTGGATTTCCGCCGGCGGCATTTCTCGTGAATCTCAAGCCGGGCTACACGTTCGGCGATAACTCGCGCGCACCGCTCGTTACGCAGGTGGAGCCGGGTGGAATGCACGGCTACCTCCCCGATTTGCCTGCCATGCGCGCGAGCTTCTTCATCGCCGGACCGGGCATCACCGCCGGGCGAAGCCTTGGCCTGATCGACCAGCGCGCCATCGCACCGACGCTCGCGCGCGTGCTCGGTGTGGCGCTGCCGGCAGCCGAGGTGGCGCCCTTAGCGCCGTGAATTACTCTACTTGGCGACGTGATCCACCACGTTCTGCGCCGCGTGTTGATGCGCATTGAACGCCAGCGCGACTTTGGTCACCAGTTCTTTCCCTTCTCCCTTCCACGGATCAGTCAATGATTACCCTCGTCGCGCAGTTCAGAATGAAAGCTGGAAAAGAGAAGCGGGCGCTGGCGCTGGTGAACGCCGTGCGGCGAGAGTCGGAGCGGTCGCAGCCACAAACGCTCCAATATCTCGTGCACCGCATCCTCGACAAGAACAAGAAACCGTCGCGCGACTTGGTGTTCTACGAATGCTATCGGAACGGTCGCGCGTTGAACGCGCACCTCGCGAGTCCTTCGTGGAAGGCATTGGAGGCCGCGTGGCGCGAGTGCTTCGAGGGCCCTTCGAGCAAAGCGATCAAGGTGATGTCGCTCGATCGGCTCGGGGGATTTGTGCGGCTCGACGTCCGCTAGCGCCGTGATGCGCTAGCGTGTGAGCTCGAAGCTCGGACCCGCGGTGCGCCCGTCACGCCACGGAATCCGCATCAGCGCCTGCGCGCGGTACTTGAGCTCGTACATCAGGGGCACGGCGTCGCGCAGCAGCTGCGGTTGCCCGTTGAACGCGTGGTGCAGCACGTCGAGCAGCGTGGTGTACAGTCGGTTGAACTCCTGCATCAGCGCTTGAATCTCCGGCACGGCGGCGAAGTCGCGCACCTTGGGATTGATCGTCATGGGATATGACGACTCCCAATCGACCAGGAGCTCCGGCCCGCGCGGACCGGATTCGGGAGTGTCCGACTGGAGGTAGCAGCGACCGAGCTCGATCTCCTTGAAGCGGTAGTAGTGTGCAAGCTCGTACGTGTCCGACCCGTCCTTTCGGTCGTCGTCGAACAGCGCGCCCGTCACGCCCTCGCCCTGTTCGACGACTTCCTCGATTGCTTTGCATGCGGACTCGGCATCGGTGACGATGAGCGCATGGCCCCCTCCACCGTAGTACCAGTGCTCGGGCCGAACTTGTCGCTGCACGTTGCCCGTGAAGATCGAGGGTTTCCCCTTCTCGGAGAGAAAGTTGACCCCCGCCTGCACCGCAACATAAAACTCGCCGATGGACCCGTAGCGATCGTCGTCGGCGGGCTCGGCGGCGGCCGGCCGCAGACCTGGCGGCTGCTCGATGCTCAAGAAGGTTTGGATGGCGCCAGGCGAGAACGGCTGAAGATCAACGATGAACTTGTGCACGATCTCGGGAAGGAACGTGGGATAGTTCGGAACGAATTTCTCCTCGTTCACCTTGGGCTGACCACCAATCGCGTTGATGAGATTCGCAACGAGCGTCATGTGGAGCATTTCCTCCATCACGACGCTGCGAATGACGCTCGCGGCCTGCGTATTCGATCCGTCCCGGATGGAGTAGAGTGCGCACAGATACGGCGGTATCGTTGCGTGCTCCAACTCCAGCGCCAACTGAAGATGATCGAGGAGCTGCGCTTTCGTCGTGATCGGCGTCGGCATCAGCCGAGCTGCTTGAGCATGTCGTCGGCGGCCATGAGCGCCAACGCGGACGCGGTCAGCGTCGGATTCGATGTCGCCGACGTGGGGAAGGCGCCGCAGCCCACGATGTACAGATTCTCGTGATCCCAGCTCCGCATGTTCCGGTTGACCACGGAATCACTTTTCTGAACGCCCATGCGGTGCGTGCCGATGTGATGCCCCGAGCCAATGTACGCGAGACTCATCTGCTTGCCTCCGGAAGGGGTGTAGGGCATGTAGCCAGTGGAGTTCTCGTCGAACTGCGTGAAGATCTGATCCCGTGGAATGCCGATCTTGTCGAAGATCGCATCGGACAACTTCCACGCGAAGGCCATCCCGGCGCGGGTGTAATCGGAGATGTCGTAGTGGAGCACCGGGCGATATGTGCCGAGCGGCCCCATATAGTTGCGGTCGATGGTGACGCGATTGGTGCTCTCGGGAAGCTGCTCCAGCACGTAGCCAATGCGGAGCTGCCGCGGGAGCTCGTCGGCGATGAGATTCCGCAGCGCCGGCCCGTAGAGATTCTGGCCATAGACAAACGCGTTGATGTTGGAGTCGGGCGGGAATGTGGCGACGTCCCAGCCCCAATTGCCAACGTCGATGCGCGTGGCCGCGCGCTCGCTGCGAAAGGCGCCGTCGCGAAAGTTCGGTATTTCCGATGTCGCGCCGGGCCCACGCCACTGTCCGAGATTGAGATGACGCGGCGCGAGCGCCCAGGTGATGAAGAAGGGGTGATCCATCAGGTTGCGGCCGACCTGATCGCTCGAGTTGGCGAGGCCGTTCGGGCCGGAGGCGAGCAATAGCTTCGCATTCTCGACCGCGTGGGCGGCAAGCACGTACAGCTTGGCTTTCACGGTGACCGGCGCGACCAGGAAATCGGGGGTCGATTCATTGGGATACTGCTTGTACACGACGCCGTCGATACGCCCATTCGCTGCCACCAGCAACTCCGTCGCCACTGCCTGCGTGAGCAGGGTGTGGCGCTCCTCCGGAAGCTGATTCAGCGTTTTGAGCGCACTGTATTTCGCTTGCACGGGACAGATGGGGATGCAGCTCGCATTGCCCTCACAGCGCTCACCCGTGCTCTGCGTGCCGACCGCGGGGACTGGCTGATAGCTGCCCGTTCCCTTGGCCTTCCCACCGCGTGCGGCGAGCGGACGCGGGATGGAGTTGCGCGCATGCGGAAGGCTGGAGATCTCCACGGGATGTTCGGCGCCGTCGATGACGACTTCTCCATCGATGTACCGCTGCAGTTGTTGATCGCTCCAACTGAGCGGGATACGCTCCATCGGATAGTCGTAGTCATCCGGAAAGGTGATCCCGAACCGTTCCTGATCGGCCTTGTTCCCAGCGACGCCGATCGCCCACTCGGCGTCGCAGTAGTAGTTCTTGATGTCGTCGTAGTCGATTGGCCAATCGACGCCGCGGCCGTACGTGCTCTGAAGCTTGAAGTCGTTGGGCACCATGCGCGGGCAGAATCCCATCCAGTGCAGCGTCGTCCCGCCGAGCGCGCGCTGGTACGTGCTCCCGTAGGGCAGTGGTCCCGTCTCGACCGTGTAGTCCGAGAGATCCGGTGTGCCGGGGGTAATGTTGTGAACGTCGATCGCCAGCGGAGACGGTGCCTTGGGGTTCTGCGGGTACGGGGCGTTCGGCGTCTTCGGAATGGAAGCGTAGAAAGTCTCCACGTACGATTGATAGCTCGGAAAGGTGCTGCCGACCGCACGTCCCGCCTCGAGAATCAGCACGCGTTTGTATTGCGCCGTGAGCTTCTGTGCGATGAGCGCGCCGATGACTCCGCCGCCGATGATGATGACATCGTACTCGCCGTCGGGCTGTCCACCGGGATGAATGCTCATGTCGCTTTCTCGGGCAGCGGTGCGGGCTCGAGTGCCCACGATCCGAAGCCGGGCTGCTTCGCGCCCTGCGGATGCACGCCCATCGCGACCCAGACGAGCCCTTCCTCGTACGCCTGAGCGGAGACGACACGCGTCGTGTCTTGCGCGTTCGCGCCATGGAGTTGGCGCCATGCAACGGGCAGCTGCCACCACTGCCCCAGATACCACAGCGTGATGAGATTGCGCGCCATGGGACCGAGTGTCTCATCGCCGAGGATCGTGTTCGACAGATACTCATCCTGCAGATAGGAGTCGAGCTTTTCGATCAACGTCCACTGGAGCAGCAGTCGTCCCACCAGCGGCTCGCTGAGCGTGGAGCGCATGACGTTGTAGTACTCCTGCGCCATGCCGGTCCCCTGCAGCTCGGCCTGACTGAACCCGGTGAGGGCGGCGGACAAGCTGATGAATCGCGCGAGTGGATCGGGACCGACGCGCAACGGAGGGTAGTCGCCCGAGGGGGTGCGATTGGCGGCGGGCTCCTGAATCATGACCGCGCTCCAGCGCCGCGACTCAAACGTCGGCCCAGTAAGGGCGTGCTTCGGCAATCACGCTCGGACTGCGGAAGACCTGAATGGCGACGGGCTCACGCCCGCCGATCAGTTTTTCCATGTCTCGGCGCATGTCGTGCTTGCTGGTGCCGTACTTCATCGTGACCGCTTTGTTCAATCCCGATTGTGCGAGATACGTGTCAGGCGTTCCGAAGAAGTTGCGGCGCGAGGCCGCCACGCGCGCCTCGGTGGTGACGTAGCTCAAGTCGATCCATTCCGTGGGATTCGACTGGATCGAGGTGAGCCCCGACAGGTCGACGTGCCCCTGGTAGATGAATGTTTTGGCGGAAAGATCGTCGTAGCACGTCCAATCGTAGGCTGTCACACCGGGATTGTTGAGCGCAGGGACGCTGTACTGGTAGGGCGTGAGAAACTTGTTCTCGAAAAAAATCTGTTGTCCCGCGGCGACAGCGACGGCGTCGTCACAGGCCACCCACACGCGATACGCACCGATGCGCTTGGTTTGGTCAGCGCCGCAGATGAACTGCTCGATCGTGAAATCCTTCGGAACTGTCGCTTCGACCGCCGTGGGATACGCGAGGATGTTGACTTCCGTCTCATTGAAGCCGGCTACGCCCGGACTGCCTGGGAACCCCGCACCGTACAGCGCCGCGGCGTTGAAAAAGTTGATGCTCGCGCAACCGAACTTCGGTTTTGTCCCGGGAGGGCCAAATGGAACGGCCGTCATTCCCAGTGGCGCGAGATACGTATCCAGAATCTCGAGCTCCACTTGCCAGAAGATCCAGATGCACTGGATGGCCGCGTAATAGAACGGGGAGTTGTTGGGAATGCTGATTGTCTTGTTCGTCGCCACGGGGGGCGCGAAGGTGGGGATCGTGATTTCCTTCGGCTCGACCGGAAACAGTCCGCCGGACTTTGCGGCCATGCTTTGCTCCGTGGTAAGGGGCACTGGGCGACGACACGGGCGTGGTGTGGATGACCTGCGACAATGCGCTCGCGTGCGCAAACCTACAGGGCCGAGGTCAGCCCGCTAGGTCGCCATGGCTTGGCAGCGATTAGTGACCGAGCAGGCGCGCCAGCTTGCGCAGACTCGCGATATCGTGCAGTGGCGCAAAGACATCGACATGCGGCATGGCCGTCAGGAGTCCAATCGTCGCCGGACGATAGCCCGGATTGCCGAGCAGCGGGTTCAACCAGATTACCCGATCGACGCGCTGGCGAATCGAGGTCAGTGCCGCGTCCAGCAGCTCCGGCTCGCCCGTGTCCCAGCCGTCGCTGAGGATGACGACGAGGGTGTGGCGGTCGAGCAGGGGTTGCCAGCGCACCGCAAGCTCACCGAGCGATGCACCGATGCGTGTGCCACTGGACCAATCGCGTACGTCGAGCGCCATGGGTGCGAGGGCGTCGTTCAGGCGCCCGGCAGCGAGATGGTGCGTAACGCGCGTGAGACGTGCCGCGAAAACGAAACTCTCGACCCGCGCGGCGCTCCGCTGCAGCGCATGAAGAAACTGCAGAAAGAATCGCGAGTAGAGATCCATGGAGCCGGAGACGTCGCACGCCGCGACGATGCGCACCTTGCGCCTGCGCCGGCTGCGGCGAACGAGGCGCGCGAGATCGCCGCCGGTGGCGAGCGACGCGCGCATGCTGCGTCGAAGATCGACGCGCGGTCCCCGGGTGGTCGCCTGCCAACGCCTGCCGCGCCGGTTCGCGAGACGTCGCGCCAACTGGGCTGCTATGCGCTCGACTTCGCGCGTCTCGTCGCGCCCGAATGGCGATACAGCGACTGTGCCAGGTGCGTCCGACGTGCTGGCCGCCTTGGTCTCCACGGTCTCCATGTCGCCCGAGAACGCACGCAGCCAACCTTCCATGGAAAACGATGGTGGTTGTCGACCAGCATTCTTTGGCCGCTGAGGGACGCGTGGTCCCGGAAAAGACGGCGCGCCTGGGACGGCGGACCAGAACTCGTCGAACAGCGTGTCGAACGTCCTCAGGTCCGACACGCTCGACGCGAGCAGTACGCGGAGCGCAAGCTTCACCTCCGACCGGTCGCCGATGTCCACGAGCGACAGGGCACGATGTGCGTCTGCCGTCTCCTCCGCGGCGACGAGCAATCCCCGCTCTCTGAGGAGGCGGCAGAACCGCACGAGGGTGTTGCCGAGGCGCGACTCCTCCCGTGGCGGTGCGCCCGTCACGCGCTGATCGACGCCATTGCCGCGAAGTGTCCACCGTCGAGTTCGCGCCGCACGCGGTCGCCGTCGTCGCGGTCCTTCACGATGCAGCCGAGCGTTTCGCGCACGAGCGACTCCTCCAGCGACTCCGCCCCGAGTGCCACGAGTGCCGCGGCCCAGTCCAGCGTCTCGGCCACGCCGGGTGAACGTGTGAGGTCGATGCGACGGAGCGACTGCATGAACGCGGCGACCTGCGCCGAGAGCAGCGCACTGGCACGAGGAACCTTGAGGCGCACGATGCGCAGCTCTTTCTCCAGCGTGGGGTAGTCGATCCAGAGATAGAGGCAGCGTCGTCGCAGCGCTTCGGACAGTTCCCGCGTGCGATTCGACGTGAGCACGACTGACGGACGGGTCGTGGCGCGAATGGTCCCGATCTCCGGAATGGTCACCTGAAAATCGGAGAGAAGCTCGAGGAGAAAGGCCTCGAACTCCTCGTCGCTTCGGTCGACCTCGTCGATGAGCAGAACGGGCGCGATGCCGGTATGTGTTATCGCTTGGAGCAGGGGGCGCTTGAGCAAGAACGGCTCACTGAATATGGCCGCTTCGCGCTGTGCGAGTGGCGCGTCCTCCTGCTCCTGGAGCTTGATTCGCAGCAGTTGCTTGGGATAGTTCCACTCGTAGAGCGCGGTGCTGGCGTCGAGCCCCTCGTAGCATTGCAGGCGGATCAGGTCCGCGGCACGCGTTCGGGCGAGCACCTTGGCGATTTCCGTCTTGCCGACGCCTGGTGGCCCTTCGACGAGGAGCGGGCGCTCGAGCGAGCCAGCAAGAAAGAGGGCGGTCGCCACGGCACGATCGGTGACATACGATTCGCGCTCGAGGAGCTGCTGGAGCGCCGCGACTTCCGGCTTCACCGATGCACGAGGGTGATCGAAATCAGCGCGTGGCGAGCCGAATTGCTTCGTTCATCGCGCGCTCGGTGAACACTGCCGTGAGATTCCGTTTGTAGGCGACGTCGCCCTGAAGATCCACACGAGGCTGAATTTCGTCGGCGGCGAGCAGAGCGGCACCATGAATGGATCCGATGCTCGGCGCGCTCTCGAGCAGCGACGCTTCCGCCGATCGTGCACGCGATGCTTTCTTGCCAATGCCCGTGACCGCAAGGCGCGCGCGCTTGATGGTTCGTCCGCCATCGGCGAGCGTGACCACTGCCGCGACTCCGATGAGCGCAAAGCGCGAAGCGGGATGGCGCCGCTTGACGTAGACTCCCCCGGTTCCAGGCTTCGTCGCGGGGATGGTGATTGCCGTCATCACTTCGCGCGGTCCGATTGCCGTTCGAAAGGCATCGAGAAAAAAATCGGCGGCGGCAATCTCGCGCTCGCCTTTGGGTCCCACGAGCGTCAGGACAGCGTCCGTTGCGAGCATGATGGCCGGCAGATCGGCCGCTGGATCAGCGTGCACCAGGCTTCCCCCGATGGTTCCCCGATTGCGAACCTGCGGATCGCCGATACTGAGCATCGCATTCGAAAGCATGGGCAGCGCGCTCCGCAGTTCGGCGGAACCTGCGAGCGTGGCGTACGTGGTCATGGCGCCGATGCGCACGGTGTCACCGGCGGCGTCGATGCCGACGAGCGAGGCAACGCGGCGGAGATCCACGAGATGCCGCGGCGCAGCCAATCGCAGCTTCATCAAGGGCAGCAGGCTGTGCCCGCCGGCGAGTACCTTCGCCGCGTCGCCGTGCTTCGCCAGCATGGAGAGCGCGTCCTCCAGTGTCGTCGGCGCCGAGTAGTCGAATGGGGCGGGATACATGTCAGTTTCCTCCGCCCTGTGCGCTCTGCATCGCGGTCCACAGCTTCGCCGGCGTCAGTGGAATGTCGAGATGCGTGATGCCGAACGGGGAGAGTGCGTCCACCACGGCGTTCGCGATGGCGGGGGTCGATGCGATGGTACCCGTCTCCCCCGCTCCCTTGACGCCGAGTGGATTGACGGGAGACGGCGTGACCGTGCGCCCGGTATCGAACGAGATCAACTGATCGGCCCGCGGAACGGCGTACTCCATGAGGGACGCGCTGAGCGGATGGCCATCGGTGTCGTAGTGGACGGACTCCCACAGTGCCTGCGCGATGCCCTGCGCGATTCCTCCGTGCACCATGCCATCCACGATCATCGGATTGATCATGTTGCCGACGTCGTCGACCGCGACGTACTTGAGCAGCGAGACGTGACCCGTTACGCGCTCGACCTCGACCACGGCGATGTGTGTGCCGAAGGGAAAGGTAAAGTTCGTCGGATCGAAAAAGCTGGTGGCTTCGAGCCCCGGCTCGAGTCCCGCGGGATAGTTGTGCGCGAGATACGCGGCGAGCGTGATGTCCGTGAACTGCTTGACGCGGTCGGGGGAGCCACGCACAAAAAACTTTCCCCCCTCGAACTCGATGTCCGCCTCTGCGGCCTCGAGCAAATGCGCCGCGATCTTTTTTGCCTTTTCCTTGATCTTTTGGAGGGACATGTAGATGGCGCTGCCGCCCAGTGCTCCGCTCCGGCTTCCGTAGGTTCCCATGCCGAACTGCACCTTGCCCGTGTCGCCGTGCACGACGTCCACGCTGTCCATGGGAATCCCGAGCTCCTGCGCCACGATCTGGGCGAAGGTGGTCTCGTGTCCCTGGCCATGGGAGTGGGAGCCGGTGAAGACGGTGACAGAACCGGTGGGATGCACGCGCACGTGGGCACTCTCATAAAGTCCCGCCTGAGCGCCGAGTGCACCGGCCACCTGCGAGGGCGCGATGCTGCAGGCCTCGATATAGGTGGAGAATCCAATGCCGATGTACCGCCCTTTCTTTCTCGCCTCCGCTTGCTCGACGAGCAGCTGTGTGTATCCCACCTTCTCGAGCGCAAGATCAAGCGCAGGCTCGTAGTTGCCGCTGTCGTACGCGAGCGCAACGGCCGTCTGAAATGGAAACGCATCGGCGGGAATGAAGTTCTTTCGACGGATGTCCACGGGGCTCATCCCGAGCTGCTGCGCTGCGAGACTCATCATGCGCTCGATGAGATAGCATGCCTCGGGACGGCCGGCGCCGCGGTAGGCATCCACCGGCGTCGTGTTTGTGAACACCCCGTGCACCTCGCAGTAGATCGCCGGAATGTTGTATGCCCCGGAGAGCAGCGTGGCATACAGGTAGGTGGGCACCGCGGGCGAGAACAACGACAGATACGCGCCGAGATTGGCGATGGTGCGGACACGCAGCCCGAGCACCTTACCATCTGCCGAAAGCGCCATCTCCGCTTCGGAGACGTGATCACGGCCCTGGGCGTCCGTGAGGAATGCCTCGGTGCGCGTCGACGTCCAGCGAATCGGAATGCCCAGCTTCTTGGACGCCCACGCGACGACCACTTCCTCGGGATAGATGAAGATCTTGGAGCCGAAGCCCCCGCCGACGTCGGGCGCGATGACGCGAAAACGATGCTCGGCGAGTCCGAGGATGAATGCACCCATGATGAGCCGGTGCACGTGCGGGTTCTGCGAGGTGACCCACAGCGTGAGCTCGTCCGTGGCCTTGTCGTAGCGCGCAATCGATGCTCTCGGTTCCATGGCCACCGCCGCGAGCCGCTGATTCAGAAAGCGCTGCGTGACGACGTGCTTTGCCTGCGCAAACGCGGCGTCCGTTGCGGTCGCGTCACCGATGCTCCATTCGAAGGCGCGATTGTTCCACTCGGGGTCGTGGAGGTGTGTCTCGTGCGCATGCGCGGTTGCCGTGTCCGTGACAGCGGGCAGCACCTCATAGTCGACCTTCACGAGATCCGCCGCGTCGCGAGCGATATACGGCGAGTTGGCGATGATGACAGCGACGGCTTCGCCCGTATGACGCACGCGACCCGTTGCGAGCGCGGGACGATGCGGCGTCTTGATGTTCGGCAGCAGCCATCCCACCGGTATCCCGTTGACGCCGGCGGCTGCCAGCTGCTCGCCGGTGAACACGGCGCGGACGCCGGGAAGCGCTTCGGCACGCGAGCTGTCGATCGAGCGGATGACCGCGTGGGCATGCGGGCTCCGGACAAACGCCGCGTGGCTCATGCCCGGGATGGCAATGTCGTCGGTATAGTTGCCGGCGCCGGTGATGAAGCGCGGATCTTCACGACGCTTGATGCTCGCGCCGAATGGTCCGGTGGGTTTCGCGGGGGCGGTCATGCGTCAGCCATGTGCTTCGCCGCGGCGGCGACCGCCTTCACGATGTTGTGATAGCCGGTGCAGCGGCAGATGTTGCCCTCGAGACCCGTGCGAATCTCCTCTTCCGTGGGATTAGGATTGCGGCGCAGCAAATCGATTGACGAGAGAATCATTCCTGGCGTGCAGAAGCCGCACTGGAGCCCATGCTCCTGCCAAAAGGCGGTCTGCATGGGATGATGCTCGCCGTTTACGGCAATGCCCTCGATGGTGGTGACGGCGCTCCCGTCGGCCTGCACTGCCAGCACGGTGCATGACTTCACCGTCACCCCGTCGATGAGTACGGTGCAGGCACCGCATTGACTCGTATCGCACCCCACATGGGTGCCGGTGAGGGCGAGCTCGTCGCGCAGGAAATGCACGAGCAGCACGCGCGGATCCACGTCCCGCTGCTCGGCTGAGCCATTGACGGTGATGGTGATCTGAGTCATGGGCCGAACATGCCGCTGTGCAGCAAGTGCGTCAAGCAACGAGCGGTCATCGCGATTGGCATAGGCGGTGCTGGCGCTGGCCACGGAGAAGGTACACTTTTCACCGGTCGGTGGCGTTGGCTTTGCAACCCGTTGACCCAATCGTCCTTGTTGGCGAGGCTCGTTCGATCTCCCGAGCGCCTCATGCGCCTCAGCCGGGGCGTTGGACCCGCCGAGAGTAGCAGTGGAAGCATCCGACGAACTCGTCACGCATCTCGAATCGTCGTTGGGCGGCGCGTATCACATCGTGCGTGAGATCGGCGGCGGGGGAATGAGCCGCGTGTTCCAAGCCGAGGAGATCGCGTTTGGCCGCGCGGTGGTGATCAAGGTGCTTCCGCCGGATCTCGCCGCGGGCGTGAGCATCGAGCGCTTTCAGCGCGAGACGCAGGTTGCCGCGCAGCTGCGCCACCCGAACATCGTTCCGGTATTCGCGGCCGGAAAAGCCGGTGATCTGCTCTACTTCACGATGCCGTTCATCGAGGGAGAGTCGCTGCGCGACCGGTTGCGTCGCGACATCAGACTGCCGCTGGCGGCGGCGGTCTCGATTACGCGCGACGTAGCCGACGCGCTCGAGTATGCACATCGGCGGGGGATCCTGCATCGCGACATCAAACCGGAGAACATCCTGCTCGAGGGCTCGCATGCCGTCGTCGCCGACTTCGGTATCGCGCGCGCCGTGCACCAGGCGGTTGGCTCCACGACGCTCACGCAGGCGGGAATGTCACTCGGCACGCCGCTCTACATGAGCCCCGAACAGGCATCCGGTGAGCGAGAGCAGGATGCCAGGGCAGACATTTATTCGCTTGGCTGTGTGTTGTACGAGATGCTCACGGGCTCGCCTCCCTTTACTGGAAAGACGCCCGTCTCGATCATCGTGAAGCATCTCGGCGCGCCGGTGCCCACTCTTGCTGAGGGAGGGATCGACCTTCCGCCCGAGGTGGACCAGATCATCTACCGCGCGCTCGCCAAGTCCCCAGACGACCGATTCGCGCGCAGTGCGGATTTTGCCGCGGCGGTTGCGTCGTTGATCGGCTTGGATGATCTGGCATTTCGAACGCCGGTCACCGGCGGGTACAACGTGCTGACGCCTCAGGGTTCATCGAGCGAAACGCGGGTTACGTCTTCGCACAAAACGAGTCCGGTCATCGATTCGGTGGGCGTGATGCCGTTCGTCAACACGAGCAGCGATGCGGACGCGGAGTATCTCACGGAAGGCATCACCGACAACATCATCAATCGACTGGCGCGTCTCCCGGGAATTCGCGTCATCCCGCGTTCCACGATGTTCCGATACAAGGGGAAGGAGGTGGACCTGCCGGCGGTCGCGAAGGAATTGAAAGTCCGCGCGCTCGTGACGGGCCGGTTGCATCGGTTCGGTCAGACGCTGGTGGTGAAGACCGAGCTGGTCGACATGCAGTACGACCGACAGCTCTGGGGCGAGGAGTACCGTCGCACCCTCAGCGACATTCTCGTCATCCAGGACGAGATGGCGACCGAGATCTCCGACTCGCTGCAGCTCAAGCTCACGGTGGAGGATCGCCAGGAGCTGCTGCGCCGGTACACGGACAATCCCGCCGCGTACCAGGAGTATCTCCGCGGGCGGTACCACTGGAACAAGCGTAGCAGCGACGGCTTCAAGCAGGCACTCGTGCACTTTCAGGCGGCCATCGAGCTGGACGCGACGTACGCGCTTGCGTACTCGGGCCTGGCGGACACGCTCAACGTGATGGGGTATTACAATCTGCGTCCGCCACTCGAAGTGTATCCGCAAGCGAAAGCGGCTGCCTCGCGGGCACTCGAGATCGACCCGGCCCTCGCGCCCGCACACGCGTCACTCGCGTACGCCAGTCTGTTCTTCGACCGTACGTGGACCGCGGCCGCACTTGGATTTCGCCGATCGATCGAGCTGGACGCGCAGTATCCGAGCGCGCACCAGTGGTATGCGTGGTACTTCATGGTCATGGAGCGGTTCGACGAGATGATCGCCGAGATGAAGCGCGCGCACTCGCTCGACCCGTTGTCCCTCGTGATCAACGATCATCTCGGCTACGCGTATTTTCTCGCCCGGCAGGATGACTTTGCAATGAAGCAATTCGAGCGCGCGCTCGAGCTGGATCCCGCATATCCACTCACGCACTGGCGGCTCGGAGGGCTGCGCTTCCGCCGCGGAGAATACGACGCGGCGGTCGACTCGTTCCAGCGCGCGAACGCACTGACGAACGGTCAGCTTTTCATCGGCTATACGGCGCAGGCTCTCGCGATGGCGGGTCGCAGGGAGGAAGCGGCTGACGCACTGCGCGCACTCGAGGACAAGCGCGCGCAATCGTACGGCTCACCCCTCGAGATGGCGCTCGGCTTCGCGGGCCTTGGCGACGTCCGCGCGGTGTTCACCTGGCTCGAACAGGCGTTCGTCGAGCGAACCAGTGACCTCGTCCGCTTGAAGCTGCTGCCGTGGCCGGACGAGGTGCGCACCGACGCGCGATTCGCCGGACTCGTGGCCCGCCTGGGGTTGCCGGGATAACAGGCCGAAAATTAACAGTGTCCTACGGCTTGGCCGGAACTGTCGTGCCGCGCACCGTATCTGATGGGTTGACTGGAACCAGCAGCGGATTTGGCGCAGGCGGCGCCTGCTGATTGGTTTGCTCCATCTGGCTGAGCAGATCGGTGAGCTTCACCGATTGCGCGATCTGACGCGCTTGTCCCATGACGCGTGCTGCGCCTGCAACGTCGCCGGTGGCCTGAAGTACCTCGGATAGCATGAGTCCCGTGGCGACATAGAGGTACGGAATGCCGACGGAGGGACGGTCCACCCAGTCGTGCCGCGTGGAGAGCGACTTGGGGGCGACGAACACCGAGTCCCACACGGCCTTCGTCCGCGCGAGATCGACCCAGCCGATGCCGGGCACGAGCAGCGTATCTTTTCCGGCAACCCCGGGCGGTATGAAGATCTTCGACGCGAGGCCCTGCGTCAGGAGATAGCCGCCGAGTCCGAGCTCGTTGCCATAGCCTGCGGAGGTGCGGCTCAGATAGATGGGCCGATCGGCATACGAGTCGGCGATCATGCGCAGCACGAAGATGTCCGCGCGCTGCAGCACGCCGGGAATCGAGAGGCGCTGCGGATCGATCGTCGCCTTGATCGGACCGCCTTGGAACGTCATCGGACGGTCGAGCTGAATGTACGCCGGCACCGAATCGGCCTGCGTCTGCGTCATGTGCAGGGGCGGACCGGTGGGTTTTGTCCAGGTCTTTCCGCGGTAGATGGCCGGCCCCTTTGCGGCGTCGTACTCGAACACGGGACGGCGGATGAGTTGACGCGTGTACCAGTCCGTATTCAGCAGCGACGTATTCGCAACGACGACGTCCTGCCGCACGTGCTCGACTTCCTGGATGTACCAGAGTGGGAACGTGTCGTTGTCACCCACGGTGACCAGCACGCCATACGGCTCGACCGAATTGAGCAGGTCGCGCGCGAAGTCCGCGGTGTCGGTTTGGCCGGCGCGGGATGCCGTGGTCCAGTTGGTGAAGACTGGAATCAGCGCCAGCGCGAGAATCGGCGACGCCATGGCGAGCGCGCGATGGGTGGGCCGCTCGTACGTTTCGCGGCCTTCGGTGACGCGCTCACGCGCGATGAGCGCGGCGACGGAGTCCCACACCGCAATCAAGCCAAGCGCGGCCCACACGCCCCAGGCCGAGAAGCTCCAGAGGTAGAAGTAATCTCGATCGCGAACTTCGCGGTTGACCCCCGCGAGGTCGGGAGACTGGGACGCACCGTACTTGAAGTTCAGGTAGTAGATGAGCACGATCGACATCGTGAACATCAGACTGCCAAAGTACCAGAAGCTTCGCCGGTCACGCTGATAGTGCACGTAGCCGCCAAGGAATCCAAGCACCAGAAAGAGCGCTGCCAGGAGACTCTGGGCGAAGGGGTGGTCGTAGTGGGCGTCGCGCAGCCACTGCCACTTGAAGTACAACCACCACATGCCGATCTGCGCGGAGAATGGCGCCTGTCGCTCCGTGAGCTCGGGCTTGCCGTACTGGCCGCGATTGAAGTTGTACATGAACGCGTCATACGTTCCGGCGCTCAGCGTGCAATCGAGCTTGAGTCCCTCGCGGCACGCCGTGGGCTCGCCTTCATTCAGCGCCGGATAGTGCGCGGCGCGGATGGGCTGTATCGCGAACGGCGTGATGCCGAATACGAGCGCCGCAGCGCAGGCGAGCAGCAGCTTCCACCGGAGGGCCGTGCGCCACCGAACGATGAGCACCGCGAGACCCACGGCGGGCGCCGCGATCATGCCGGCCATGTGGTTGGCATAGCCCAATCCGCTCAGATACGCGACGAGCACGAGAATGCGGTCGGCCTTGCGACCATCGGGCTCGTCGCACCAGCGGATCATCAGCCACGAGATGAGGGCGATGCCGAGCAGGGAAACCGTATACACCTTCTCGTTGACGACGCTCTGATTCCACACGGTGAACGCCGTGGCGCCAATGATTGCCGCCAGCGTGCCGCCAAGAATCCGCTGCCAGCGTTCAGCGAACCAACTGACAAGGACGCGCTCCGTGATGAGAAACCACATTCCGGCGGAGATCGCGCTGCACACCGCCGCCAGGATGTTGATGCGCCGTGCGACGGTGCTTGCAATGGGCAGGATCGCGAACACCCGGCCGATGAGCACGAACAGCGGATTGCCCGGCGGGTGCGGCAGTCCCAGCGTGTACGCAGCGGTGATGTACTCGCTCGTGTCCCACATCGCGGTCGAGGGCGCCAGCGTTGCGAGATACAGTGCGAACACGACTGCGGACACGATGGTCGCGGCCAGGTAGGACGGGCGGTAGTCGAGGGAGCTGGGCGGAGACGTCGTCGCCATTACGCGTGCGGGGAGGTCGGATAGCAGACGCCCCGCGGAGGCGGGGCGGGAGCGCAGCGTAGTAAGATGAACGGCGTGACGGAGTTGGAACAGTGCCGCAGCGCTCCTGACCCTCTGTCACACCGGCTTTTTTGGCTGCCTGGGCTGCCGACCCCGACTAATGTCTGAACAATCGGACGCCGGTGAATACCATCGCGATGTCATGCTCGTCGGCGGCGGCGATGACGTCGGCGTCGCGCACCGACCCGCCGGGCTGAACGATCGCGCGCACGCCGGCCTCGGCGGCCTGGTCGATCCCGTCCCGGAAAGGAAAGAAGGCATCGGAGCCGAGCGCGCAGCCGGCCGTATCATGGCCGGCCGTGGCCGCCTTGTGCACGGCGAGAAATGCGGCGTCCACGCGCGACATCTGTCCGGCGCCGATCCCGATCGTCGCGCCGTTCCGCGCAAGGACGATGGCGTTCGACTTGACACTCGCCAC
>JANMAY010000207.1:0-1547 GCA_031360095.1 Gemmatimonadaceae bacterium | reverse complement strand
CACGTCCGCCGGCACCATGAGCTTGCCGACGTCGTGCAGCAGTGCGCCAATGCGAAACCAGAAGAGGGAGGTATCGTCGCCGGCGCCGGCACGCGTCCACAACGCACACGACAGATCGGCGACGCGCACGCAGTGACCCTGCGTGTACAAGTCCTTCGATTCGATCGAGTCGCCCCACTTGCGAACCACTTCGAGGAAGTCGCTCTCGAGCACTGCGGTGCGACGGTCGACATCGGCGAGCTCGCGCCGAGCGCGCAGCTGCGCGAAGAGGCGGTGCGCCAGATTCAGGCGTTGTAAGGTCTGCCGATTGCGACCTTGCGAGCGGTACAATTCCGCGAGCTCGCGTGCAGTCTCTCCTTGAAGGATCAGATCACGGCGTTCGATGGCGATGGCTTCCGCGCGAAGGAAGTGCTCCTCCGCGACCGCGGCATCACCGCTTGCGCGCGCGACGAGACCGTACACATAGGCAGCATCCCCCGTCGCGACGCCGTTTCCCACCTGCTCCGAGACCTGTTGCACGCGTGCGCAGACCTCTCGCGCACCAGCATGATTTCCCTGCCGTATTCTCAGCTTGGCGACGTGAAGATCGATCGTGATCAGCATGCTCAAGTCGCCGATCACGGAGCTCAGCTCCCTCGCTTCGGCGAAGTGCCGATCCGCTTGATCGAGGTCGCGTGATTGCGTGTACAACAAGCCGAGATTGCCGAGGGCAGCGATTGCTTGATCGGCGAGCCCGGCCGCGCGGGCGTCCAGTAGTGCCGACTCATAGTGCTGCCGGGCATCGTTCTCATCACCTCGAACGCTCGCAATCGTTCCGAGATTCGAACTCGTCATCGCGGCAAGACGTGCTTCGCCGGACTGGTGCGCGCTTTCACGCGCCAGGGAAAAAAGAAACTTGGCGTCGTCGAGATTCCCTTGTCGCCACTCGAGGATCGCGAGAATGTTGATTGCGTGACCTCGGCCTGCCTCATCGCCCGTGCTTTCAGAGAGCGTGAGTGCGCTTCTCGCGCGGTCAGTGGCCGCCGCGTAATTCGCTTCGTTCAGGAACGTACGCGCGACCAGGCGGTGAAGTTGTGCGACGCTCTGCGGGTTGGTTGCAGTTCCGTTGAGGAGGGCTGCTTCGTAGGCCAGGCGTGCGTCCTCGTTCTGTCCCTGACGCTCGAGCAGTTGCGCCGCACGCATCACGGACGCGAGCTCACCAAGAGCGGGGTGCCCACCCGGGGGCGGAGGTGATGGGACTTCAACCGGACGGGGAGACGGTGGCATCAGCATAAGAATGCCATGGCGCACGATGGTGGTCTATGCTCTACCAATTGAAAACGGCGAACATCCTGGGTGGATGTTCGCCGTTTTGCAGTGCCGCGCCCGTTGACAATCAGGACGGCGCCGAGGGTTCCACGTGCGTCTACTCGAAGCCGCAGGTGAGGATGTAACCGGAGAAGTGATTGATCTTCGACGTGAAGCTCCACGAGAGCGTATTCACTGTTCCGCCGATCAGCTCCGACACGGTCGCGACCGTCTTGCCGAGCAGACTTGGGTCGGTGTAG
>JANMAY010000206.1:0-2826 GCA_031360095.1 Gemmatimonadaceae bacterium | reverse complement strand
CACGTCCGCCGGCACCATGAGCTTGCCGACGTCGTGCAGCAGTGCGCCAATGCGAAACCAGAAGAGGGAGGTATCGTCGCCGGCGCCGGCACGCGTCCACAACGCACACGACAGATCGGCGACGCGCACGCAGTGACCCTGAGTGTACAAGTCCTTCGATTCGATCGAGTCGCCCCACTTGCGAACCACTTCGAGGAAGTCGCTCTCGAGCACGGCGGTGCGACGGTCGACATCGGCGAGCTCGCGCCGAGCGCGCAGCTGCGCGAAGAGGCGGTGGGCTTGGTTGAGCCGTTGCAGCGTGTGGCGATTGCGACCTTGAGAGCGATAGAGCTCCGCGAGCTCTCGCGCACTTTCTCCCTGGAGAATGAGATCGCTCCGCGCAAGCGCGATCGCTTCGGCTCGCAGAAAATGCTGCTCCGCGCCGGCTGCATCGCCGCTCGCGCGGGCGACCAGACCGTACACGTGCTCCGCCTCACCTGCTTCGTGCGCCCCACCGATCTGAGCGGCAATCTCTCGCACGCGCGCGCAGGTCTCCCGTGCGCCAGCATGGTTGCCTTGCCGAATGTACAACTTCGCGATGTGTAGATCTGTCGTGATGATTGTGCTCAGATCACCGATGGCCGTACTCAACTCCCGTCCGTCCGCGAAGTACTTGCCGGCTTGGGCGAGATCACCGGAATGCATCGACAACAGCCCGAGGTTCACGAGTGCGGCGATGGCCTGATCGGCGAGCCCTGCTCCTCGCGCATCCATGAGAGATGATTCAAAGTACGCGCGCGCTTCGTTGTCCTCGCCGCGAACGGTCGCTATCACTCCGAGATTCGAAGCGGTCATTGCGGCCAAGCGCGCTTCCCCCGAACGGCCCGCGCTTTCTCGCGCAAGCGAGTAGAGGTATTTCGCGTCGTCGAGATTGCCCTGTCGCCACTGGACAACGGCCAGGATGTTGATGGCGTGTCCTCGACCTACCTCGTCTCCAGTCGTTTCTGCCAGGGTAAGCGCGGCTCGTGCCCGCTCCGTCGCGCTGGTGTAGTTCGCTTCTTGAAGATGGGTTCGCGCGACCCAACGATGCAGTTGCGCAATACTCTCGGGTCTGGTGGCGGAGCCGTTAAGCAACGCCGCTTCATACGCCAGACGCGCGTCTTCGTGCTGCCCCTGCCGCTCGAGCAATTGCCCTGTGTGCATGACCACAGAGAGCTCATCCGCCGCGGAGTGCCCACGGAATTGCCGAGTCGAGGATTCGTCGAGTGAACGCGGGGGTGTAGACATTCCCTAGGAATGTCACACACGGCACCACGACGGTCCATGCTGTGTACGAATTGAAAACGGCGAGCATCCCATTCGGATGCCCGCCGTTTTGCGGCCGCCATACCTGTCAAAAATCAGGTCGGCGCCGGGGTACTGCGAACAACTACTCGAAACCGCAAGTCACGATGTAACCGGAGAAGTGATTGATCTTCGACGTGAAGCTCCACGAGAGCGTATTCACTGTTCCGCCGATCAGCTCCGACACGGTCGCGACCGTCTTGCCGAGCAGACTTGGGTCGGTGTAGTACCCGAGCTTGAGGGATGCAGCCTGAAACAGGGTGACGTTCGTGCCGCTCAGCGACTGCGTGAAGGAGAGCGGCTTGGCAAACGTGATCCCGTGCGGCGCAAAGTCATACGCAACGAGGTATCCCGCGCGCGCCGTCATGGTGATCACCGTCGACGAGGCCAACGCGCCCTGCGGCACAACCACCGTCACGCCGGCAGTTGGAATGCTCAGCGTGCCACCCGCGGTGCCGATCGTTTTGCGCACCGTGATGCTCGTGGCGATCGGCGTTATGCGCTGTACGGCGGGGACGACGATGAGGTTCGTCGCTGTTCCAACGACGCCACCGAGCAGATCCGGTGATGCGGCAATCGTGGGTGCGATGGGAACAACGGGCTCGGTCGGGCGCGACTCGGAGCACGAGGCGATTGCGACGAGACCTAGGAGCAGAATGCACGTGCGGCGAAGAGAGGCGATCATAGATGCGCGATGCGAGAGAGGTGCTGACAGAGGGCATCAAGAGCTGCTTCGCAGTTCCGATGAGCACAGCTCGCTGCCCGATGGGAATTTCCGGTAGCGTCCTGAAGCACCGTCGATGCCACGATTTGTGACTTGCACACACTCGTCAAAGTGACTTTGCGCGAGTGCGGCGATGCGGGAGTCCAGTCATGATGACTTGGCTGCGTGAGTCATCTCGTCCCTGAATATTTCGGCCGCTTTGAGCCTCCCTCTCGCGTTTCGCGACAGAATGTTGCGAAGTGCGGCGCATTGTGATGAGGGTGCGGCAATAGCAAAGGGGCGGCTGACCACTATATGTGTCAGTCGCCCCATCGAGCCGTACAGTTTCTTGTCGCTATGGCTTCTGCTTCAGCGTCGTATCCTTGACGCTCTTGCCGGCTTCCGTAGCGGCGCCGTGCAGATTGCTCTTGACCCGATTCTTTTCAGCCTTGGTGTCGCTGGCGGCCCGCTTCGACGTGTTGCTGATGTTGCGGGCGATCTTGTTCAATCCGCCGGGATGCTTGTTGGTCGATCCCTTGATGCCGGTCGTCTTCTTCAACACGGTTTTCGTTTCGTTCCCGGCATCCGTCAGCGCATTGTGTGTCTTGCTCGCATCGCGCTTCACCTCGGCTTTGGTGTCGCGTCCGGCTTTTTTCATCGTGTTGCTCACGTTGTGCGCAACCTTGTTCAATCCACCGGGCTTGTGTTCCTCCTGCGCCTGGGCAGGGAGGGCGGCGAAGAACGCGATCGCCGCGAGTGCGGCGAAGCGAATGTGTGGTGACATGAGAAGTTGCTCCTTC
>JANMAY010000154.1:0-4660 GCA_031360095.1 Gemmatimonadaceae bacterium | reverse complement strand
CTCTATGCCGACCCGAAGATCCGGACCGGTCCCGGGCGGTTGCTGGTGTTCGCCCTCGATGGCAAGGCCGCGCTCGGGCCGCGCGTTGACGGTGCCGAGGTACCCATCCCGCCGCCCGCCGCCGAGGTGAAGGCGACGGTTGCGGAGATCAAGGAAGGTGGTGGGCTCTATCGATTGTATTGCAGCCGCTGCCACAACCCTGCCTATAATCTGGTCAAGAGTGGTGCGATCCCGGATCTCCGGCGGTCGAACGCGGCGACCCACGCGACGTTCGAGATGATCGTTCGCGGAGGAGCGAGGCGCGCGCTCGGCATGCCGTCGTTCGCCAACGACATCTCGGCCGAGCAGGCCAGGTTGATCCGGGCGTTCATCCTCGATGAGGCGCGGCAGGCGTCCGCCGGCAGCAAGCCGTAGCGTTTGTCTCCGGGATCGCGACAGTGTCGGCAATGAACGTCGCGATCGAGGTACGGACCGCGGGGGCGTTCGGTCGCGCGCTCGTGCCCAAAGTGGTAGGCCGGCCGGTGGAGACGTAGTCTCTGGCTGACGCGAGCGCAGAGGGGCATCTTCACTTCGTGATCGACCAGAACGCACTCACCACCGCCCTTGCGGATCGCTATCGCATTGGCCGCCAACTTGGCGCTGGTGGCATGGCTTCCGTCTTCCTCGCACGCGATCTCAAGCATGATCGCGACGTGGCCATCAAGGTGCTCAAGCCCGAGCTCGCCCAATCGATCACCGCGGAACGATTTCTCCGGGAGATCGGCATTACCGCCCGGCTCAATCATCCGCATATCCTGCCCCTGCTGGACTCCGGCACGGCGGACAATGGCGCGTTCCTCTACTACGTCATGCCGGTGGCCACCGGCGAGTCGTTGCGTGACCACCTTGCGCATCATGGCGCCATGTCAGTTGCCGAATCGGTGCGCTGTGCCCTCGAGGTGACGGAAGCCCTGGTGGCGGCACACGCCGTGGGCGTCGTGCATCGTGACATCAAGCCGGACAATGTCCTTCTGTCGGGCGGCCATGCAGTCGTTGCCGACTTCGGCATCGCGAAAGCCGTCGGCGACGCGCGCGCGGTGAACACGCTCACCATGGATGGCGTGTCCCTCGGAACGCCGGTGTACATGGCACCGGAGCAGGCTGCCGCGGAGGCGGGAGTCGATCACCGCGCCGACATCTATGCCATGGGTGCGATGCTCTGGGAAATGTGCGCGGGGCGCGCGCCATTCGAGGGAACGTTTCAGCAGGTGCTCATGAGCAAGATGAGCAAGCCTGCGCCATCACTCGCGGGGGCATGCCCGGCGGCGCCCACCGCACTCGTGAAGCTCCTGGCGCAGTGCCTGGCGATTGATCCGAATGACCGGCCGCAGAGCTCCAACGCGTTGCTCACCGCACTGCATGACATCGCGACCCCTGCAACATCAGTGGCAAGCCGGCGCACGCAGTACACCGTGCCAGCCCTGGTCACGCTTGCGGTCGGGGTGGCGGCGCTTTTCTACGTGCGCGACAGTCGTGCGCGTTGGGTGCACGAAGTGGCAGTGCCCAACATCCAGCGACTGATCGAGGCCGACCAACTCGATTCTGCCTTCGCCCTCCAGAGCGAGGCCGTCTCGCGCACGCCGAATGATTCGTCGCTCGACAAGTATTGGCGGCCAGTTTCACAGTTGCAGACGTTCATCAGCGAACCCGTTGGTGCGGTCGTGACGCGCGCAGCGCTGAACGATACTACGCACTGGATTCCCGTAGGCACGACGCCGACGGAACAGATTCGTATTCCGAAAGATGCGTGGCTCTATCGCTATACGAAGGAGGGGTATGGCACCGTCACCGTGATGGGAGCGCGACTCGGCGGATCGTACGTTCCGATTCCCGACCCAGTGCCACTGCGCAAGTTGACCGACCCCGACACGGACATGGTCATGATCGCCGGCGGGAATTTGTCGGGAACGATCTACGGCCTCGATGCAACACAGCGGTACAAGCTGTCGAACTTCCTGATGGACCGGCTCGAGGTGACGAATCGTCAGTACAAGGCGTTCGTGGATGCCGGTGGATATGCGAGATCTGAACTGTGGGACAGCACCATCGTGCGTGATGGACGGCCGACTCCGTTCGCGCAGGCCGCGGCGCTATTTGTCGACCGGTCGGGACGACCAGGCCCCTCGTCATGGGTGGGCGGTGCTCCTCCGCAAGGCGATGAGGAGTTGCCCGTTGGCGGCGTGAGCTGGTACGAGGCGCGCGCATACGCGCGTTTCGTGAAGAAGGAACTGCCGACCGTGGTGGAGTGGAATGCGGCCGCGATACCGGAAGCGGCGCGATGGGTCGTTCCACACGGTCGGTTCGAGAAAACAACACCGGTGCGCGGTGGCAATCCGGGTGGAGTCAGTCCGCGCGGCGTGTATGACATGGCGGGCAACGTCCGCGAGTGGACGATGAATGCGCGGGAGCCGGGAAGTCGCTACATCCTGGGTGGTGGGTGGTCGGATCCCATCTATCTCTTCTCCGAGCTGTACACGCAGCCGGAGCTCGATCGTTCGGCAATCAACGGCATCCGGTTGATCAAGCGCACGCGCGCGTCACCGGATCTCGCGCGCGCCGAGGCGCCCATTCCCCGGACGACGCGCGCTGCGTCAACGATGAAGCCCGTGGATGACGCGGTGTTCAAGAGTTATCTCGCGTTGTACGACTACGACCACACGCCGTTGAATGCAAAAGTGGACGCGCGCGATTCGAGCGAGGCGGATTGGGTGCGCGAGGACGTATCCCTGGACGCAGTGGGTGTGAACGGACGGTTTCCCGTCGTGATGTTCGTCCCGCGACACGCGAAGCCGCCCTATCAGGCGATAGTGATCTGGCCCGCGGGCGATGCTCTGATCATGCCGAGTGTGAAGGACCTTCCGACGTGGATCGTGGACTTCATCGTGCGCAGTGGTCGCGTCGTCATCTATCCGGTATACGAGGGCACACTTGGACGGAAAAGGTTGAGCAGTGTTGACGGGATCATTGCGCAGCGCGACCTCGATATACGGCGCGCGAAGGAGATGCGCCGGGCGATCGAGTACGCGGTCACGCGGCCGGACGTCGACAGCTCGCGCATTGCCTATGTGGGTGCGAGTTGGGGCGGCCGCATGGGTGGACTCGTGGTCGCAGTGGAGCCCCGGTTCAAGACAGCAATTCTCTACGTCGCCGGACTTGGCATGGAGGCGGTGCGCCCCGAGGCGGATCCGGTCAACTTCCTGCCGCGCATTCGGATTCCGGTGCTCACGCTCAGCGGGAAGTACGACAGCGTGTTTCCAGTTGAATCCTCGCAGCTCCCGTTCTTCAAGCTGCTCGGTACTCCCGCAACGGACAAGAAGCGCGTGGTGTACGAAGGCGGGCATTTCCTGCCGCGGCCAGACGTGGTGTCGGAGTCGCTGAAATGGCTTGATCACTATCTCGGTACTGTTGCACACTGAGGCGTGACGTCCTCCTGCCCGAACTCGGGATCCATCATGCGCATGCGCCGGTTCGCTCCGCTCCTGCTTGCCTGTTCGTTTCTCGCGAGCCGTCTGCCCGCCCAGTCGAGGAGCGCGAGCCGCCCGAACATCATCTTCATGATGAGCGACGACCACGCGGCCCACGCCATCGGCGCGTATGGGTCTCGCGTCAATCGCACGCCGAACATCGACCGGCTCGCGCGGGAGGGGGCGCTGCTCACGAACGTGTTCGCCACCAACTCGATTTGCACGCCAAGCCGCGCGGCGATCCTCACCGGACAATACTCGCACCTGAACGGCGTCACCGTTTTCAATCGCTTTGATTCCTCGAAAACAACGGTTGCGCGACTGCTCCAGCAGGGCGGCTACTACACCGGCATGATCGGCAAATGGCACCTCGGCAGCGACCCGGTCGGCTTCGACCGCTGGGAGATCCTGCCAGGGCAGGGCACGTATCACGATCCGGTTTTCTACTCGGCGTCATCCGAGACGACGTACACGGGTCGCTATGTCACCGACGTCATCACCGAGCGCGCCCTCGCCTTTTTGAAGGAGCGACCACGCCACAAGCCGTACTTTCTCATGATGCACCACAAGGCGCCGCATCGGCCCTGGGATCCGGACGACGCCCACGCGGCGCACTTCTCGGGGCTTCGCATTCCGGAGCCGGTCACCTTCTGGGACAACTACGCGACCCGGACAGATGCGCTGCACGAGAACCAGCAGCGAGTCGCCGCAGATCTCACCAACCGCGACCTCAAGCTACCCGCACCGACAGGACTCGCCGGCGCCGAACTGAATCGCTGGCGGCAGCTCAAGCCGGATACGGTGGCGATTTCCCGCAACGGAAAGACGGTGACACTCCGGGGCGAAGCGCTCACGCGCTGGAAGTACCAGCGCTACATGCAGGACTACCTCGCCACCGTGCAGTCGGTGGACGAATCAGTGGGTCGTGTGCTCCAGGCGCTCGACCGCAACGGTCTCGCGCGCAACACACTCGTCATCTACACCAGCGACCAGGGATTCTTCCTCGGCGACCATGGACTCTTCGACAAGCGGTTCATGTACGAGGAGTCGATCCGCATGCCATTCCTCGTGCGCTGGCCGGCAGGGATCGCAGCGCGGACGAAGGCAGACGCGATGGCACTCAACATCGATTTCGCGCCGACGTTTCTCGATCTCGC
>JANMAY010000146.1:0-3088 GCA_031360095.1 Gemmatimonadaceae bacterium | reverse complement strand
TCCGCCGAGAGCGTCACGACGTCGCCCGTGCGGATCACGGCTCCGGACACGATGGCGTCGACGCCGAGCTGTCGCGCGATTTCTTTGATCGGCTGTCTGGAGTTCCGGTACGGCGCCACGGCGCGATACCCGAGGACTCGCACGCCGGCGTCGGCCAGCACCCCGATTACCTCGCGCGTCATGCCGTCGGCGAAGAAGCGCTGCGCCGTGTCTCCCGTCTGGTTCTCCATCGGGATTACTGCGATGCGGCCGATGATGCTGGGGAGCGGTGTTCGCGCCGTCTGCAGCGCCCAGCCACTCGCGACGAGGGCGAGTACACCAGCCGCCGCGAGTAGCACGCGACGCGTCGGGCGTGCCCCCGACCGCACCGGCGCGGCGGCCATGGCCACCTGCGACGAGAGCGCGTCGACGAACCGTGCGGCAGGCCAGGGGCGCTCGGCCGGATCCTTCGCGAGCACGCGGGTGAGCGCACTCGCGACGGCCGCTGTCACCTCAGGCCGCGCCGCGGTGACCGGTGCCGGCTGCTCCATCAGGTGCTGCTTCGTGATGGCGACCGCGGTCGGTCCCGTGAACGGCGGCTTGCCGGCCAACATCTCGTACAGCACGCAGCCGAGGGAGTACAGGTCGCTGCGGCCGTCGAGGTTCGGCTCGCCGACCGCCTGCTCGGGACTCATGTACATCGGCGTGCCAACGGCGAAGCCGGTCTCCGTCAACCGCACGTTCCCCGTCGCGGCCACCGCGTACGCAATGCCGAAGTCGGCAACCACCGCGTGGCCCCGCTCGAGCAAAATGTTCTCCGGCTTGACGTCGCGATGCGTGACGCCGCGTTCATGTGCATAGCCCAGGGCGCCTGCGACCTCCGTGGTGATCCGCAGCGCCTCGTCGATCGGGAGGCGGCCCTCGCGCTCGAGGCGGGAGCGAAGGCTCTCGCCTTCGACGAGCGGCATCACGTAATAGAGGACTCCGTCTGCGTCGCCCGAATCGTACAGGGGGAGAATGTGCGGATGACGGAGCGTCGCCGTCGTCGCGATCTCCCGGAGGAATCGGTCCGCGCCGACCGCATGCGCCAGTTCCGCGCGCAACACCTTCACCGCCACGTCGCGGCCGTGCTTGAGATCGTGCGCGCGATACACCTCGGCCATGCCGCCCGCGCCGATCACGCCGTCGATGCGGTAGCGATCCGAGAGCGCTGCGCGGAGCCGGTCTAAGACGGAGAGCATCTGCGAAGGTGCCGCGTTCGCAAATGCCCCACAAGGGTGAATGCTGCCGCGCAACCGCGGCCTGACAGACGCCTCAATCGCCGCGGCGTCGTCGCAACTCTGCGAACGCCCACGCGGCGTGATCGCGCACGAGGAGCTCGGGATCAACGAGGGCACGCGTGAGCTCGTCGGTGTCCCGTGCAGTGCCGACGTTGCCGAGTACCACCGCCGCATTGCGCTTGAGCCCGCGCAGCTTCGCGCGCTTCATTGGCGACCCCTTGAACGCCACGCTGAACTCCTCCTGCGACATCGCGAGCAAATCACTCGCAATCGTCCGCGCGTCATTCGTCGCGAGCACCGCTCGCGGTACGAACTCCGGTACACGATTTGGCCGCGCGAACGACACGTTCCACGGACACACGTCTTGGCAGATGTCGCATCCATAGAGAAGCTCGCCCATCGGCGCTCGCAGCTCCGCGGGTATCTCGCCCTTCAGCTCGATCGTGAGATACGAGATGCACCGCGTTGCATCGAGCTCACGCGGTGCCACGATTGCTTGTGTCGGGCACGCGTCGAGACATCGTGTACACGTACCGCATCGATCGCTCTCGAACGGCGCATCCACCGCGAGCTCGACGTCCACCACCAGCGCACCCAGAAAGAAGAACGAGCCGAGCGTTGGATTGAGCAGGTTGGTGTTCTTGCCGAACCAGCCCAGTCCCGCGCGCTGCGCGAGATCGCGCTCGAGCAGCGGTCCCGTGTCGACATACGGTTTGCCGAGAATTCTTCGGCCGGCCTCGCGCTCGATCAGCGCATGCAGCGCTCGCAGCTTCGCGTCCATCACGTCGTGGTAATCATCACCGCGCGCATAGCGGGCCACGGGTCCACTCGGCTCTCGTCCGCCGTAGTCGAGCGCGACGACGATCGCGTGCGTCGTTCCAGGCAAAGGGCGACGCGTGTCACGCCGCTTCTCGGCGCCGTGCGCGAGGTAGTGCATCTCGCCGGCGCGTCCCGCGTCGAGCCAACTCTCGAACGCCTGCGCTGTTGCCACCGGACCGAGCGCCGCAACACCGACGAGATCGAACCCGAGCGCGTACGCATGTGCCTTGGCGCGCTGCGACAGCTCCGCTGGCGTGGGTGCGAGCTCGACCGGCTCGGCGAGATCGATCACTGGTCGCGCACAGCCCAGCGCGCGTAGCGCTCGACGTCTTCTACGGGCGGAACGGCGTTGTCGTCGCCGTAGGCGGTGTGCATGCGCCACCGCACGTAATCGGTCGCCGGTAGTGGAAGGAACGGAAACCGACGCCACCAGTTGCGTCGGCGAAATCGCCACGCCACGCGCAGCAATGCCGAGCCCGTCGCGGGATGGCGAAGGGCGCGAGCGGCGAGTCGAAGCGAAAGGCGAGTCCAGCGCATGTCGTAACTTGTCCGCGCACCGCCGCGCGATCAACTCGTGCTTCCGATCTGGACATCGTCAATGCCCGCAAGGCATTCTAGGCAACCTCCACCATCGGACCCCATGCGCCCAATTGCACTGATCGTTCTTCTGATCGTCACCGCCGTGGCGCCGGCTCGCGCTCAATTCACCGAAGTGCAGCCAGGGGTACGCATTCGACTCGAGGCGCCGGGTATCGTCGCGGGCCGGTACGTGGCCACCGTGCTTTCGCGCACCGCCGACTCGATGGTCGTGGGAATGCCCAATGCGACACCGGTGCGTGTACCGATCGCCAGCATCACGGGCCTCGAGATCAGCCGCGGCTCCAGCCGAATGCTGGGCGCGCAGCGCGGGATCGTGTGGGGAGTGCCGATCGGACTCGCCGCGGGCCTCCTCACCTATGCTGTCGCGCCCCAATGCACACGCTGCAATCCCGATGACCTGAATCCGCACA
>JANMAY010000144.1:0-19342 GCA_031360095.1 Gemmatimonadaceae bacterium | reverse complement strand
CCAACGTGCGGAATCTTCTCGTGGGCGCCGTTCCGAAAGACGTAGCCGAAGCCGTCCGCGCCGATCCGCGCGCCGGCGTGCACCCGCACCCTCGCGCCAAGCGTCGTTCCGGGATAAAGCGTCACAGACTCGAAGAGCTCGCACTCCGCACCCACGTCCACGCCCGCGCCAATCACGACGTGCGCGTGCAGCCGCACGCGTTCCCCGAGGGACGCCCCGTCGCCAATGACGACGTACGGACCGATCTGCACCTCCGCGCCCACGCGCGCACCACGACCAATCACGGCGGTCGGATGCACGCCAGGAGTCGATACCGGTGCGGGATAGAGGAGCGCGAGGAGCGACAGGATGGCCTCGTGTGGCTGTGAAACGACCACGCGCGCGCGTGCCGAGCCGGGGACGCCCGCGAGATCCGGCGCAACAAGCAGGACGCCGACGTCCGCAGCCGCGAACAGCGGAGCGTACTTCGCACTGGCAAGAAAGGCGATGTCATGCTGTGAGGCTCGATCCAACGCCGCCACTCCGGTCACGCGGACCGTCGCGTCCCCGACCAGCGTACCTCCCACCGCCTCCGCAATGGCTGCGGCGGTGAGGGTCCGTTGACCCCCACCGCCGGTGTCGTGCCTCGCTCGCGTGGCGTTCGCCACCCGTCAGTCGAGCGGCGGGGTCTGCGGCCGCGTCACGCCAGACGGCGCCGGCGTCGTGGCACCCGCCGGACGCTGCGCCGCCGTCGTTCCGCTGCGCAGCTTGCTCATCACCCGATCCGTGACATTGAGATTTTTGTCCTGCGCGACGATCGGTGACCCCTGATCGACATTGAAGATGAACGAATAGCCACCCTCGATACGCACATCCTCGATCGCCAGCTTGATCCGATCGAGGATCGGCTGCACGAGCTCATTCTGGCGCTGCTGCATCTTCGCCTCGAGATCGCGCGCGCGCGCCTGATAGCCGGCTTCGCGGCCCTGGATCTCCTTCGCCTGCGTCTCACGAGCCGCGGCAGCAAGTGACGCCTGCCGCTTCTCGAACGCCGCAACCATGGTGTTCAGCGAATCACTCATGCGCTTGATCTGATCTCGCACGCCGGCGGATTCCCGAACGAACACGGATTCTGCATCGGCACGCCCGGGCGCCTGATCCAGCAAGACCGACGTCTGGACATAGGCCAGCTTCTGGCCCTGCGCGGACGCGCGCCCGCTGAGGGCGACAGTGACGGAGAGCGCGACAACGGCCGCGCGAAGCAACACACGCATACTGACTCCAGGCTAGAAGAGCTGTCCCAGCTTGAAATGCAATCGCCACCTCGGATCATTGAGCCCATTCGTGGTGCGATCGAATCCATACCCCCAATCGAGGCCAAGTGGTCCGAGAGGAGTCACGACCGACGCACCAACGCCAGCGCCGCGGAAGAGCCGGGTTGGATTGAAATCGCGCGGACGCGCCCAGATGTTGCCCGCGTCATAGAACGCGCCAAGCGCGAGCTGCTGATTGATTCTCAGCCCAAGCTCCACCGAGCTCGTATAGAATGCACTGCCGAACGAGCTCGGTAGCGCCTGCTGCGTGCCCGTATTCTCGACGAACCCGTTCGGGGTGATCGAGAACTCCTCGTAGCCCCGCAGCGCCTCACCGTATTGTACACCGCCGAGCGAGAACTTCTGCGAGATGTAGAAGCCACCTGGATCGCCGAACACCGCACCGCCGCGCGCCGAGAGACCGAGCGAGAGGACGATCGGCTCCGAGCCGAGCTGGCCGCCGCCGAACTGCAGGAGCGTCGCATAGTGGCGCATCTCCCCGGTGTAGCGCGTGTACGCGGCGCCCCCGAGAATGCCGTTCACTTGTGCCGCGAACGTCTGCTTGCCGCCATCAGTCGGAAATGGCAACCCGATGCGGGTATCGTGCTCGAACGTGAGACCAAGCGTGGAGCGCGCGCACGTCACGATGGTGCAGTTGACCGTCCCGCCCAACCCAGATTCTCCATACCGCACCCGCTCCGCACCGTACGACGCGAAGAGGCGTGAGAACCGCGACCCAAACAGCGGGAAACCAACCTGCAGCTGCCCGCCGATTCGCGTCTGGCGGCCAATGTCGCTCACGATGAACCGTGACTGCGAATGATAGGCCGTGATCGTGCCGGAGATCTGCGACTCGTTGATGAACGGATCGGAGTACGTCAGGCTGAAGTCGTTGATGAACTGCCCGAACTGCCAATTGAGCGCGCCGCGCTTGCACAGCCCGAACAGGTTGGGCTGATCGAATCCAATGAATCCACCGACCCCAGCTCCCTGCCCCACGGACGCGCCGAAGTTCACGTTGCCGGTGCGTTTCTCCTTCACCCGGAAGATGACGTCGAGATCGCCCTGCTCGTTTGCGCGGCGCGTGTCCGGCGGCGCGATCGGCGTCTCGAAGAACCCGAGGTTGCCGATGCTCTGATAGCTTCGGATCAGCGCGTCCCGCCGGAAAATGTCGCCAGGAACGACAAAGATCTGTTTGCGAATGCACGACTCCGACGTGATGTCGTTGCCGAGGATGTCGACGCGATTGACGATCGCCGGCTGCCCTTCGTCGACCTCCCACCGGAGGTTGACCGTGGGCACGGAGTCTGGACCGACACGACGCCGATCGACGACGGGACGCACGCTCGCGTAGATGTATCCTTCGTTGGCATAGGCTTCGTTCACGCGACGCGACGCGTCATCCCACTTCGCCTGATCGAAATAGCCGGCGTCGTCGGTGCCTCGGCCGGCCCGCAACACGCCTTTCACGGCGCCCGTGATCGTTTTGGGTTGCGCTCCGAACGGATAGAAACGCTGCAGGTCTTCACTCGAGAAATGCTTGCTGCCCGTCGTCTCGAACGTCCCGATGCGATACCGCGGGCCTTCGAGCACGGTCAGGTCCACGAGCGCCTTCCCACGCGCACGGTCGACCTTGATGGTGTCCTTGAGGACCTGCGCGTCGAGAAATCCCCTGGAGGAATACAGTGCAGGAATTCGCTCGCCGACGTCGCCCGCGAACTTGTCTGCATCCAGCTCGCCTTTGCGGAACCACAGAAATCCTTCCGGCTTCGTCGCCATTGCGCCCACGACGGCCTTCGACGACACCTTGTCGTTTCCGCGCAGCGAGACGCCCGACACGGAGAGGCGTTTCCCCTCATCCACCTTGAACAGGAGATTCACCTTGCCGTCGACCGTCGTGGTCTCGGGCTTGACCTGCGCCAGATAGTAGCCCCCCGCCTGGTACAGCGAATCAATGCGCTGGATGGCGCGCGCAACCTGCGCCGGATCGACGGGTTTTCCGATCAGGAGATCGACGCGATCGCGCACGTCCCCACGCGAGAGGCGATCCGTGCCGGTGACGTCGACGGCCCCCAAAACGGGCCGCTCCTTCACCGTGACGACCAGCGTCGCCCGCTTCTCGTCGACCGACAGCTCACAGCTCGCGGCCACATCGTCATACTGATTGGTCGCGTAGACGGACTTGATGGCGCGCTCGAGCGCGCGATAGCTCACGGTACCGGGCACGAGGCCAGACTCCGAGCGCAAACTCGCATCCGTCGCGCGCGTGAAGCCGCGGAAGGCAATGGTATCGGGTGTGGCGCAGCGCCCAGCAACGGTGGGCTCCTGCGCACGCGCCGTCGCCCCCACGAAGAGCAGGGCGACGGCGAACACAATCATTTGTCGCATCATCGCAATATACACGGAAAAAGGCCGGCAGGGTCCATGAAGGTTGGACCCTGCCGGCCAGTCGCTGGTTTCCCGCCGATTTACGCCTTGGACGCGCTCGACAGCACCCGAAAGTCGAGCTTCGTTGCGCCGACCACTGCGTCCACCTCGATCTCGTCGCCGCGAGAGAACTCGCCGAGCAGGATCTTCTCCGACAGCGGGTCCTCGATGAATTTCTGGATCGACCGCTTGAGCGGGCGGGCTCCATACGCCTCGTCGTACCCATGCTTCACGAGGAGTTCCGTCGCCGAGTCGGTGAGACGGATCGTGAGCTCGTCTTCCGCCAGCCGCTTCCGGATGTCGCGCAGCAGGATCGAAACGATCTGCGTGATGTGCTCCCGGCTGAGTGGATGGAAAACGATGACGTCGTCCAGACGGTTCAGGAACTCGGGATTGAACACCACCTTGAGCTCTTCCTTGACCTTCTCCTGCATGCGCTCGAACGAGGTCGTCGAGTCGCCCAGGGTGAAGCCCAGCCCCTGTCCCTTGGTGATGTCGCGCGCGCCAACGTTGGACGTCATGATGACCACGGTGTTCTTGAAATCGATCACACGCCCGTAGTTGTCGGTCAGATGGCCCTCGTCCAACACCTGCAACAAAATGTTGAAGACGTCCGGGTGTGCCTTTTCGATCTCGTCGAGCAAAATGACCGAGTAGGGCTTGCGGCGGATCGCCTTCGTCAGCGTACCGGAATCTTCGTACCCCACGTAGCCTGGCGGTGCACCGATCAAGCGCGACACGGAGAATTTCTCCATGTACTCGCTCATGTCCACGCGAATGAGCGCAGAGGCATCGGCGAACAGGAACTTGGCGAGCGAGCGCGCGAGCTCCGTCTTGCCCACGCCCGTCGGCCCGCAGAAAATGAACGAACCAATCGGCCGGTTGGGATCTTTCAACCCCGCTCGGCTGCGCCGAATGGAACGGCTCAGCGCCTTGATGGCCTCGTCCTGTCCGATGACGTTCAGATGCAGCTCATCTTCCATGCGCAGCAGGCGACTGGTCTCCGCCTCTTGCAGCCGCGTCACGGGAATGCCCGTCCAGCGGCTGACGATGAAGGCGATCTCCTCCTCGCCGAGCACGGGACGGTGTGACTGACGCCGCTGCTCCCACTCTTCCTGCTTCTTCCGGATGTCGCCCTGGATCTCACGCTCTTTGTCACGGAGCGAGGCCGCGCGCTCGAAATTCTGATCGCGCACCGCTGCTTCCTTCTCCGTGTTCACCTTCTCGAGCTCAGCCTTGAGGGCGGCAACTTCCGGTGGCGGCGCCTGGGCGGCCAGGCGTGCGCGAGCACCCGCTTCGTCGATCACATCGATCGCCTTGTCAGGCAGGAAGCGGTCGGTGATGTAGCGCTCCGACTGCTTGGCAGCCAGCACCAGCGTGCTGTCAGGAATCGTGACCTTGTGGTGATCCTCGTATTTCTTTCGGAGACCCTTCAGGATCTCCACCGTTTCATCGATTGAAGGCGGATCGACCACCACCGTTTGGAAGCGGCGCTCGAGCGCTCCGTCCTTCTCGATGTACTTGCGGTACTCGTTCAGCGTCGACGCACCGACGCACTGCAGCTCGCCACGAGCGAGGGCCGGCTTGAGCATGTTGGACGCGTCGATGGCACCCTCCGCCGCGCCTGCACCCACGAGCGTGTGCAGTTCGTCGATGAACAGGATGATGTTCTTGTTCTGCGCGATCTCGTTCATCACCGCCTTCAGCCGCTCCTCGAACTGGCCGCGGTACTTCGTGCCGGCAATGACGGCGGCCATGTCCAGGGACAGCACGCGGTTGTCGCGGAGCGACTCCGGGCACTCGCTATTCGCAATCAACTGTGCCAAGCCTTCGACGATAGCAGTCTTGCCGACGCCCGGCTCGCCGATGAGCACCGGATTGTTCTTCTTGCGGCGCGTGAGCACCTCCATCACGCGCTCGATCTCCTTTGCCCGCCCGATCGTGGGATCGAGCTGACCTTCGGCTGCGAGCTGCGTCAGATCTCGGCAGAAGTGGTCCAGGGCTGGCGTCTTGGACTTTTTCTCGCCCTTGGGCGCAGCTGGCTGCGGCTGGGCGCCACCAGCGGCCTGCGATCCGCCCTGCTGCTGCGGCATCTCGGTGCCGAGTATGCGCAGCGTCTCGGCGCGGGCGGCCTCGAGGTTGACGCCAGCGTCCGTGAGCACCTGCGCGGCAATGCCCTTCTCTTCGCGCAAGAGACCGAGGAGCAGGTGCTCGGTGCCGACGTAGGAGTGACTCAGCTCCCGGGCTTCGCTCATGGCGAGCTCGAGCACTTTCTTGGCGCGCGAGGTATACGGAAGGTCAGGTCCGGTCGTCTGGGCGGCTTTCCCCTTTTTGACCGTCTCTTCGATCTTCTGCTGGATCTCATCCAGCTCGACCGAGAGATTTTGGAGGACGGTGGCGGCCACCCCCTCGCCTTCACGAATGAGGCCGAGCAGGATGTGCTCTGTGCCCACGTATTCGTGGTGGAGACGGGCGGCTTCCTCGCGCGCCATCGCGAGAACCTTCCGCACCCGCTCAGTGAAGTTGTAGCCGTTCATAAGTCCCTCAGGGAGACCCAGGTGGACGTGCCTCTAGCTGACCGCCCCTGCTTCCTCTTCCAACGCTCTCCGCACATAGCGTGCACGCGCAAGGTTCGTCTCGCTCTCGGTGAGCGAGCGGCCTTCCGCCGCCGACAGGTGCGCGGCCTGCGAAAAGATAAGGAGCTTGTTGAGGGTATATACACTGAGACCGCGGATCAGTTTCAGTCCGACGGCCAAACGCACGCCGCTCAGGTAGTTCATCGCCTCGTCGAACGTGAGGCTCCGTGCATAACGCAAAGTGCCGTACGCGCGCCACAACTTGTCCTCGATAATATAACCGGCATCGCGCAACAGGACACATCGTGCTTCTTCCTCCCGCTCGATCACGTGACCGACAACTCTGATCAGCTGGTCGAGCAAGTCTTCCTCGGAACGGCCCAGCGTCGTCTGGTTGGAAATCTGAAAGAAATTTCCGACGACCTCCGACCCCTCCCCATACAAGCCTCGGTAGGTGAGCCCCATTTGCTGAAGGCCTGCCAACACTCGGCCGATTTCCTTCGTCAGCACCAACCCCGGCAGGTGAATGAGTACGGACGCACGCATCCCGGTTCCCACGTTCGTCGGACACGCGGTGAGGAAGCCGAACTCACCGTGGTATGAAAAGGGGACCCGCGCACCGAGCTCGCGGTCAACCCGATCGAGCGCGGCGTACGCGGCCCGCAGCTCGAAACCGGATTGGAGCGACTGCATGCGCAGATGATCCTCTTCATTGATCATGACGCTCAATCCGTCCGACAGATACACGGCAGCACCACTGCGCAACGGATGTTGCGCTTCGAGCCCAGCAAGCTCCTTGCTGACGAGATGTCGTTCGAACAGCATCGCGCGATCCGACGGCCCGAGCTCGTCGACTCGCACCAGAAACGTCTCCGGCATGCCAGGGAGATCGCGGAGCGCTTCCCGCACCTGTGCCAGGACGCGCAGCCGCTCCCCGTCGCGCGCGCGACCCGCAAAGGCGTATCCGTCGACGTTCCGCGCCAGACGCACGCGGGTGGAGAGGACGACGTCCGCATGCTGACCGGAGGCATCCAGCCAGCGAACACCCCCGTCGGGAAGCAACGACAGATCGAGCGTCATTCGAGCACCCGAATGCGATCGCGCAACTCGGCGGCGGTCTCGAACTGCTCCTGTTCGATGGCGCGGCGCAGCTTCTCGCGCAGCTCACCGAGCACGCCGGACTTCTCCACCGTTTCGTCCGCCGGCGCCCGATAGGCGCGACCGATGTGCCGCGGACCGCCGTGCACGCGACGCAACAGCTCGCGCATGCTCGACTCGAACGTCGTATAGCAGCGCGCACAGCCCATCCGTCCCGTCGCACGAAAATCCTTCATCGTCAGCCCGCAAAACGCGCACTTCCCCGCCTCGGTACTGGCCGGCACAGTCTGCTGCTGCACCGCCTGGAGAAACTCACCCAGGGGATGCTTGGGCGTCGCAACCGACGTCTCCACCCCGCGCTCCGCGGCGCACTGCTCACACAGATGCTTCTGCACGACCGAGTTGTTCTCGATCGTCGTCAGATTCACGACGGCGTCTCGCTCGTGGCAGATGTCGCAGACCATTAGGCGACCACCTCAGGGAGATCGATCTGCGCCAGCCGCGCATCCTCGAGCTGGAGGATGCGATCCGCGCGGGCGGCAAGCGATCGGTTGTGCGTCACCACCACCATGGCGATCTCGAGCTCGCGCGCCAGCTCCGAGAAGAGGTCGTGCAGACGCTCGCTGTTCATGTGATCCAGGTTGCCAGACGGCTCGTCTGCGAGCAGCAGCGCTGGGTCGGCCGCAAGGGCACGCGCCACGGCCGTGCGCTGCTGCTCGCCGCCGGAAAGCTCGGAAGGACGATGCGACGTGCGCCTGCCCAGGCCGACGCGCTCCAACAACGCGACCGCCCGCGTACGCGCGGCATCGTCGGTCATTCCGGAAATGCGGAGCGGCATCATGACATTCTCGAGGGCCGTGAACTCCTTCAACAGATGATGAAATTGAAACACGAAACCCACCGTGCGGTTCCGAAGTGCCGAGAGCGCGTCGTCGTGGAGCCCGGAAATCTCTTGTCCGGCGATGCGTACGCTCCCGGATGTTGGACGATCGAGTGCACCGAGCAGATGCAGGAGCGTGCTCTTTCCGGCGCCGCTCGCACCGATGATGGCCACCATCTCGCCGCGTCCGACAGTCAGCTCGACCTGATCGAGCACGGTAATGGTCGCACCATCGCCTCCCACATACGTCTTCGTCAGGCCCCGTGCCTCGATCACGCTCATTCGCGCATCGCCTCTACGGGGTAGAGCCGAGATGCCTGCACGGCCGGATAGATCGTCGCCGCCGCCGCGATCACGAGACTCGCCAGCACGGTGAGTCCGATGTCGAGCGGCGCGCGCGACACGGGCAGATGGTCGATGAAGTACACCTGAGGATCGAGCTTGATCAACTTGTACTTGTCGAGTGCGATGGACGTTGCCAAACCGAGGAGCAATCCGAGCGTGGTGCCGACGACTCCGATCAGCGTGCCCTGCGCGAGAAAGATCCGCCGGATGGACGCCGCCGGCATTCCCATCGCGCGCAGGATGCCGATTTCCTTGGTCTTGTCCGACACCACCATCGTCAGCGTGCCGACGATGTTGAACGCCGCAACGAGAACGATGAGCAGGAGAATGAAGGTCATCCCCAGCTTCTCGAGCTTCAACGCCTGAAACAGCGAGCTGTTCTGCGCCTGCCAGTCTTCCGTGCGATACGGATATCCCAGCGTCTTGGCGAGTCGCTCCGCGACCGCGCGTGCCTCCCAGCGATCCCTCGTCCGGATCTCGAGCCCTGTCACGTCGTCGCCCATGGCCGCGAGCTTTTGCGCAACCGGAAGCGAGACGAAGATGTATCCGTTGTCGTACTCGTACATGCCGGTGTCGAACACGCCGGTGACCTCGAGCCGATCCTCGCGGGGAATGGGCGTGCCGGTCACCGCACTCACTTCGCTCCCCACGGTCGTCAGCGTGATCGAATCGGCACCGGGAAATACACCCAACCGATTGGCGAGGCGAGCGCCAAGCACCGCGCCTCGACGCTTCCCGTCGAGCGTCTCGAACCGAAAATCGCCGGCGGTGCGAAACGACCGAATCGTCGTCACCGGCGGCCCACCCTCTCCCTCGGGCACGATCCCCATTACGTAGGCACCGTCACTGTACTTGTGCCCGGCGCCCACGATGGCCTTGGTCAACACGAATGGCGCCGCGGCCACGACACCAGGCTCCGCCCGCGTTTTCACGAGCACCTTCTGCCAATCCTTGATGACGAAGTCCGACCCGTAGTTCAGCACGCGAACGTCAGGACTTCCGATGAGAATCTTGTCGCGCAGATCGTTCTGCAGACCGGTCATCACGCCCATGATGACGATGAGCGCGCTCACGCCGATCACCACGCCGCCGATCGCAATCACGCTGATGAGCGACAGCAGCTTGGAACCGCGCCGACTGCGCAGATAGCGCCACGCGATGGACAGCTCGAGTCGGCTCATTCGGGACGCATCGTTGGAAAGAGAATCACGTCGCGGATGTTGGCCGTATCCGTGAGGTACATGAACAGCCGATCGATGCCGATTCCCACCCCGCCCATCGGCGCCATTCCATACTCCATCGCGCGCAGATAGTCCTCGTCAACGTTGCCGGCCTCGTCGTCGCCGGCCGCGCGGAGACGTGCCTGCGCCTCGAACCGCGCGCGCTGATCGATGGGATCGTTCAACTCACTGAATGCATTGGCGAGCTCGCGCCCGCGCGCGAACAATTCAAAGCGCTCCGTCAGCGCTGAGTTCCCACGCTTCGGCTTGGCCAGCGGTGAAAGCTCCTTGGGATAGTCCACCACGAACGTCGGCGCTTCGATCTTCCGTTCGACGAACGACTGAAACAGCTCGTCCAACAGCTTGGGCCTGCTCAACGTGTTCACGTGTTCCACGCCTTCGGCCTGCGCACACTCACGCAGGAACGCGTCGTCCGCGCCGAGCACGTCCCGCCCGATCGCCTGCGAGAGCGCGGGGACCCACTCGATGCGCGGGAACGGCGGAGACAGCACGGGCACGGATGCCCCCACGCTCGGCACCGCTCGCACGGCGTCCGCGACTGTCGTGATCAGCGATTCCACGACGGTCATCATCTCGCGATAGTCGGCGAACGCTTGATAGAACTCCAGCATCGTGAACTCGGGATTATGCGTCCGGTCGATGCCCTCGTTGCGGAAGTCGTGCCCGATCTCGTACACCCGGTCAAATCCGCCAACCACGAGCCGCTTCAGATAGAGCTCATCGGCGATCCGCAGATACAACGGCATGTCCAGCGCATTGTGTCGCGTCGTGAACGGACGCGCCGACGCGCCGCCATACAACGGCTGCAGAATTGGCGTCTCCACCTCCAGAAATCCGCGCGCGTCCAAAAAGCCGCGAGCCGCCGTCACGAGCCGAGCGCGCGCGACGAACAGCGCTCGCACCTCGGAATGGACCGCTAGGTCGGCGTATCGCTGCCGATAGCGCTGTTCGGCATCCGCGAAACCCGAGTGCCGCACGGTCACGCCGCCGACAACCTCTTCTTTCCCATACGGCAGCGGGCGAAGCGATTTGGCCAGCATTTCCACCTCGCTGACGCGGACCGTCACCTCGCCGGTGCGCGTCCGCATGAGCGGCCCCGACACGCCGACGACGTCTCCGATGTCGAACAAGTCGAGTCGCGCGAAGACGTCGTCGCCCAGCTCGTCGCGCCGGAAGTAGAGCTGAATGCGGCCGCTCGCATCGGCGAGATGCGCGAAGGCGGTCTTCCCATGTCCACGCCACGCGACCACGCGACCGGCGACGCGCACGACCGGCCCAGCTTCAATTCCCTCGAGAAGACAGGCCACTGCCTCGGACGTATCGTGCGTTCGCTCATAGCCGTAGGCAAACGGAGGCACCCCCAACGCTACGAGCGCGTCGAGCTTCTCGCGCCGCGCCTTCTGCACGAAGTTCAGCTCGTCACTCACGCGACATCCCCCGCGGCATTCCCACCGGTCGCCTTGAGAAACGCTTCGATGAATGGATCGATGCCGCCGTCCATCACCTTCTGCACATCGGGGATCTTGAGCTCCGTGCGGTGATCGTTGACCATCGTGTACGGCTGGAACACGTAGCTGCGAATCTGGCTCCCAAACGAGACGTCCGACTTGTTCGCATCCATCTCCGCTTTCTTCGCGAGCTGCTTGTTCAACTCGATCTGATACAAGCGGTTCTTCAGCATTTTCATCGCCGTCGCCTTGTTCTTTCCCTGCGACCGCTGCGCTTGCGATGCCGTCACCACTCCGCTCGGGATGTGCGTGATGCGCACCGCCGAGCTGGTTTTGTTCACGTGCTGACCACCGGCGCCCGACGCGCGGTACACGTCGATTCTCAAATCCTCATCCCGGATCTCGATGTTGATGTCGGTGTCCACGACTGGATAAATGAACACCGAGGCGAAGCTCGTATGGCGGCGCGCCTGCGAGTCGAATGGCGAGATGCGCACCAGTCGATGCACTCCCGACTCTGCCTTCAAATATCCGTAGGCGTTGAGTCCCTTCATTTCCAGTACCGCGCCCTTGATGCCCGCTTCCTCCCCTTCGCTGAGATCCACGACTTCCACGGAGTAGCCTTTGCGCTCGGCCCATCGTGTGTACATCCGCATGAGCATCGCGGCCCAGTCCTGCGCCTCGGTGCCGCCGGCGCCCGCACTGATCTCGAGCTGCGCATCGCGAAAATCGTCCGGATGCGAGAGGAGCGAACGCAAGCGGAACTCCTCGAGCTCGATTCCCACGCGGTCCACTTCGCGCGCAAGCTCCACCTCCATCTCCGCGTCCGGCTCGACGTCCAACAGATCCGCGAGCTCCCGCGCGCTGCGGACGCGCCCTTCGATCGACTCGAATGGGTCGACCCAATTCTTCAATACTTTGACCTGCTGGACAATGGTATGGGCGTTCTCTTGGTTGTTCCAGAAGTCGGCGCTGCCCATGCGCTGCTCGAGACCGGTCAGCTCCTGGCGCTTGTGGTCGAGGTCAAAGGTACCTCCTCAGCTCGGCGAGCTGATCGTCGTACGAGGACAGCAATCGCGCGCGCTCATTTTCCGCCATGTCCATCTCCCGGGTATGACACGAGCCGTCCGGCTCGAAGGCGGACGGCTCGCTCGGTGTCGATAGCGACACGTTGAAGATAGCCTGTCGAGGGGTGGACTAGAAGAGCTTCTTTCCTCCGGCCAGCACGTCGTTCAGCGCATCCTGGAAATGCGTTGTGGATTCAGCGAACTCCCGTCCGATCTGCTCGACGTATTCCTCGTAGCTTTTTTTAATCTCCTCCCGGAAGAGCTGCTTGAGGGTACCGTCCCGAACCCCTTCGTCGCGCTTTTGCGGAAAGTAGGCAACGATGTCCGACACGAGCGCACGCGCCAGCCGTTTGGCTTTGGCGTTGGGATCGTTGGCAAGGAACGGGTTGATCGGCGCGCGTGCTGCCGGCGCGGTCCCGGCCGGCGTGTTTCCCGCCGCTGGCGTCATGGACCGTGCGGCCGGCGGTGTCGGCGCCGAGGGCATCGCCGGTCTCATCGTTGGTCGTGACGGGCCGCTCATCCCGCCTCCCAACGGCGGTGCCGCCGTGGGTCGCGGCGCGAACGGCGCCGGCGGTCCACCCGTACCCGGGGCGGGTGGCGCAGACGTCGACGGGCGAGCGAACGGCGCGGGCATAGATCCCGGTTGCGCCGGACGCGCTGGCGCTGCGGGCGACGCTGCGATGGGCGTCGTGGGCCGCGGCGGCACAGGCGACATCGGTCGCGGCACTGGCGGTGCGGCCGGGGTCGGCGCAATGGCCGCAGGCGGCGGCGCAGGAGTTGGTCTCACAGGCGGTGCTGGCATCGCAAACGCCGGCGTCGCCCGCGCTGGAGGTACTGGCATCGCCAACCCCGGCGTCGCCCGAGCTGGAAGTGCTGGCGTCCCAAGAGCCGGCGTCGCGCGCGGGGGAGTGATCGGCGACGGTACCACTCTCAGCGGCGGCGCGGGGGTTGGCCGCGCAGGTGGCGCCTGTGCCGGCATCGAGGTGGCTGGCGTCGGCATTCGCGGAACTGGCCCCGATATTCTCCCGGACGGACCTGACGCGCGCGGCGGCGTGACGGACGCCGCACTCGCGACTGGCGCGGCCGCGGGTGCCGGCGCGAAATCGCCTCGCTGGTCCGCGCCCGCGGACACCGTGATCACACCACCACAGATCGAGCAGCGCGCACGAATCGCGGTACCCGGCAACTTCGCCGGATCGACACGAAAGACCGAGCGACATTCCGGACAAGTGACGTTCATTCGTGGTCTCCGGCGCGCACCGCGATCATCGGTCCGGTAATGCGCGTCACTCCGGCCGGCTGGCTGTCGGTTCGGCGATCGACCGAGTAGACCGATCCTTCGAGCGTTTTGGCGTAGCTCTTCATTTCAGTTGCAAGTTCGCTGACCTGTGCCGCGTGTGTGAAGTGACGGCGTTCATTGGTGACAACGCCGATCGACACCGTCATCAAGGGGACGCGATGCAATTGGCCGCGCCGGTCCTTGCCGAAAAAATAGCCCGCGCGGCGATCCTGCTCCGAGTATTGTAGCGGAATGAGCAGATCGAAGATGTTCACGATCTCCCCGCATGTCTCCGCGATCGCGTCGAGGGGGATGACGAAGATGAAGTCGTCGCCGCCGATGTGCCCGACAAAGCCGTCCTCGCCGCAGGTGCCCTTGACCACATCGTGCAGAATGCGCGCGAGAATCCGGATGACGCGGTCGCCGTCGTAGTACGAGTAGCGATCGTTGAATTCCTTGAAGTGGTCCAGGTCCGCGTAGCACATCGCGAACGCCGCGCCCGACGCGATGCGTCGCGCGACTTCGGCCTCGATCTCCACTGCGCCAGGAAGTCGCGTGGACGGATGCACGACGAGATCGCGATCCGACCGTCGCAGCATGGCGTCAAGTCGAATGATCTGCTCCGTGGCAGAGAGATGCTCGCGCACGACCTCGTCCGCGCCGGCCTTGAAGGCGGCGGCGAAATCCTCGTCGGCGTCGCCGCACACGATCACCGCTGGCACGACCCCCGTGTAGGAATCCTGCTTGAGCCGGCGACATGCGCCAAACACGCGCTTCGAATCACGGCGCGCATCGAACGCGACGACCCGCGGACGGCCCCGCAGCGAGATGGACATCAGGTCGTCCGAGTCGCTGATGTTCAACACGGTATCCGCCTGCCTCGCCAGCCACTCGGTCAGCGCGGCAGGAGGAGGGGCGTCGTCCGGAGAGAAGAGGATGGCGCTGAGCTTGACCAAGCGTGCGTCCGACCGAGGTGGAGGCGCAAGATACGGTTCGCCCGGAATGAAGTCAAACCGCGATGGCGCCGTAAGTTGCGACACTTCTTTCATCTACGAGCGGCTCAGAAAAAGAAGAACGCGACCCCGAGCATTCCGTATACGAGGAGCAGGAAGGCTCCTTCCAGCCAGTGGGACTCCGCGTCCCGCACCACGCTCGTGGCGACCGCGACGGCGAGTGCCACCGATGCCACCTCGAAAATGTTGAACGCCAAATCCATCGGCTGACCGAGCGCCAGTCCAACGAAGACGAGAATGGGAGCGATCAGCAACGCCACCTGCGCACTGGAGCCAACCGCGATCGACACCGCCAGGTCCATCCGGTTGCGCATCGCCATCAGAATCGCGGAGCTGTGCTCCGCCGCATTGCCGATGATGGGGACGACGATGATGCCGACGAACACCTCCGAAAGTCCGATGCCCCTGATTGCTTCCTGCGTGGACCCGACGAGGATCTCCGACAGCCACCCGATCATGACCGCGGACCCGACGAGCACGCCGATCGAGCGATTCAGCGACCACCGCGCCGCCGTATCCGCGCCGTGCGCTTCGTTCGCGACTTCCGCCCCTTCGCCGAACACGGCGCGATGCGTCCCCATTGAGTAGACGAGCGATAGCGCGTATCCCACGATGAGGAGCCCTGCCACTCCGATTGAGACCTTTCGCGTGAGCTCATGCGTGGGGTCCCTGTGCGTCGCGAGAAACACGGCGGGAATCACGAGCCCGATCACCGCCACCACCAGCAGAGAGATGCTGAGTCCCGCTAGCGCGACGCTGAACCGCTGCACTTTGTGCCGCAGCCCGCCGGCCAACTGCGCCGCACCGAGAACGAGCAAGAGGTTGCCAAGGATGGAGCCCGTGATCGACGCCTTGACGAGATCCACCAGGCCGGCACGCAACGCCAGCACCGCGATGATCAACTCGGCCAAATTGCCAAGGGTGGCGTTGAGCAACCCACCGAGCGTTGGCCCTGTGTACGTCGCGATTTCCTCCGTGGCGTGGCCGAGGTAGCCGGAGAGCGGGACGATCCCCATCGCGGCGAGCGAGAAGACGACCACCGGCGACGCGTGGAGAAATTCCGCCGCGATCGCCGCCGGCACGAACAGCAGGAGAATCGCGAGAATCTTCATTGGATTGGTACCGTTGCCGCGACACGAAGGCCGCCCGCCTCGAGCTGCGTCAGACGAATGACGATGAAGGCGTCGACGGCACTCAGCAGATGATTCGCGATCAGCGCACTGAAGTCCAGTCTCGCACGACGCTTGGCATCGTTGGAGCGTCCGATCGAGCGGCGGAAGAGATCCTGTTCCAATTGCGCGTTGCGCCAGCTCCACCCATACGCCTGGCGTACTGCGCGCGATTCGTAATACGCGAGCGCGAGCGCATAGTTGGGGAGGGTGGAAGCGCCGGGATCGTTGAGTGGGATTCCGAACTGCTGCCGCGCGAGCACCCACTGCGCGCCGTTGTACGTCGTCGAATCAGTCTCGGGCACCGTGGGACCATTGAGGGACAGAGAAAACGTACCGCTCTCGAGATACTTCTCCAGCTTTTCGTAGTATTGCCAGACGGTGTCTTTCGGCGACGCGGCGAAACTCCGCCGAGCGACGTCTCGTGCCACGGCCCGGTATGTCCGCGCTGCGTCATTGCCCTCGCGAATGTCCTTCGCATATTTGAGGAGGAGAAACGCCTCGGCCGCCATGTACGGGATGAAACGATCCTTCCGAAGTCGAGCTTGCCCAAGGCCCGGGAAGATCGCCGAGGCGATCGGCGCGGACCAGAGCGGAATGCGCTCGACCACCGACTCGACGGCGACTCGGCGCGGGTCCGCGCGTACTGGCTCGCTATCGGCCAGAGGCCGTGATACGGCGGTGCGCCGCGCCATCAAGTCTTGCGACTGAGCGACGCAGAGCGGAACCAAGCAGCACGCTGTCGCGCAGGCGAGGCGACCGAGCGCTCTCACAGGCCCACCCGGATGGATATGTACGTTGGAGGCACGCCGAGTCCGGTCGAAAACGTTTCGAAAATCCGGGTGAGATCGAGTTGAACTCGTCCCTGTGCAAGGCCAATCCCGACGGATGGCCCGGTGGACGCAGCGTTACCGCCCAACTGCAGCACCGAGCCCGCACGCACGAACACCGCGCTTTGAGGAGCGACATATCCGACCTGTACCCCGATGCCCAGCTGCGGGTTTTTCAACTTCGCACTCGTGACGAGTTCCAGTGTGCCCCGGATGCGCAGGTCGGCCGGCACCTGCGCGAAAACCGGATCATAGGACGCGCCCACGTGAACGCGGGTGACGAGCGCATCGGCCTGCGGATCGTCTCGCACCTGTACGCTCGGGCCAAGGTTGCGGATCGCAAGCCCGAGACGCAACGGGCGCGCGGGAAATGGCCGGTATTGTAGACCGGCGTCGACGACGCTGGTGGTGAATGCGTCGGTGAAGCATCGACCAACGCAGTCGGCGCCGCCGCGGTACAGGCGAAACGTGATGCCGCCGTCCACGTTCGGTCCAAAGGGCGCGCTGAACGTTGCGCCGATGGCCACCGTCCGCGTGAGAAGGATGCCCGTTTCTCGGCCGGTCGTATCTCGCTGCTCCTGCTCGCCGTAGTTGAAGAGGCGAGCTGAGAGGCCAACACTGCCGATGCCGCGCAAGGGCACGACCAGCGAGACGGCATCTCCTTTCAGGAACACGGTCTCGAAGTGATCCAGTGCGAACTCGGGTTTCGTGATGCGGGACAGGCCGGCGGGATTCCACCAGATTGCTTCGCTCCCCTGTTCCGCGACGAACGCCATGCCCATGGCCGTCGCGCGCGCGCCGATGGGCAGCAGCAGATCGAGCGCGCCTCCGTTCTCCTGGCCGTCGAGGCGGATGGGAACGAGGAGCAGAATAAGGAGCGCAACCGCGGCCGCGAGAGGCGCGCGTGAGCCGCGCGTCGTTGGGAGGCGCACGCCCAAACCCGTCAGAGCGGGGTCGCCTCGTCGATCAGCATGATCGGGATGTCGTCACGAATGGGATAGCGGAGTCGGCACGCGTGACAAAGCAGCGCGTGCTCCGTCTCGCGATGTTCGAGAACGCCTTTGCACTTCGGACAGACGAGGAGGGCGAGGAGTTGAGCGGAGAGCGTCATGCAGAGGGATCGTCGTGAAGTCGGTAGCCGAAGCGACGGATCGCGCTGTCGCTCTTCCGCCAGTTCGGGAGCACCTTGACCCAGAGATCGAGATATACCCCGGCGCCGACGAACGCTTCGATCTTTGCGCGAGCCGCTCGACCGATGGCGTGAATGCGCTGCCCACCCGAGCCGATGAGAATGCGCTTCTGGCTCTCTCGCTCGACGTACAGCACCGTCCGAATGTATACCGGCGACTGCGCTTCGCGAAACTCCTCGACTTCGCAGGCGAGGCTATACGGAACCTCCTCGTCCAGCTGCTCGAGCGCGGTCTCGCGCACCAATTCCGCTACGAAAAACCGGACCGAGGCGGTGCTGATTTCGTCTTCGGGATAGAGGAAGGGGCTCTCGGGGAGTTGAGCACCCAGATCTCTGAACAGCGCGTCGACTCCCTCTCCTGTTTTTGCCGAGATGAAGCGAGCGTCTGGGAGTGCCTCAGCGAGCTCTGCGCGCTCGACAGGGCGGATGGCGTCCAGCTTGTTGAGCACGGTCCACACTGGCGCTTTTGGCAGCGTCTCAATCTCGGCCGCGTTCAGCAGCGAAGGAGGTACGCGCTCCGTGGCGTCCGCGAGATAGACGATGACATCGGCATCCCTGAGCGCACGGAGTGCCGTACCGCGCATGGCGCGCTGCAGCTCGTAGCGAGGATTGAGCAGCCCGGGTGTGTCGAGGATGATCATCTGCACATCGCCGGCGGTGTGAATTCCGACGACGCGGTCGCGTGTGGATTGCGGCTTCTCGCTGACGATCGCGAGCTTCTCGCCCATGACGCGGTTGAGGAGCGTCGATTTCCCCGCGTTCGGCTTCCCAACGACGGTGATGATTCCAGCGCGCGGCATGTGAGAACGGTAAGTAGTGAACCATGAACCGTGAACCGTGAACGTGCGGCGCCATGCGCAGTTACGGTTCACCGTTCTCGGTTCACTTTAAACGAAACGCCCTGCGAGAAAACTCGCAGGGCGTTTCTAATGGGTGCCGGCGACGGCCTACTCTCCCGCGTCCTCTCGGACGGAGTACCATCGGCGCTGTAGGGCTTAACGACCGTGTTCGGGATGGGAACGGGTGTGGCCCCTACGCTCTAGTCGCCAGCGAACTGTGCGATACCAACGTGAACGGTGTGCGAAATCGGTCTATTAGCGCAGCTGATTGAATTCGCGAACCGGACACAAAAATAGCGATGCGTTTGTGTTGTTGACAGCGAATGGAATGGTAGATCGTGGATTGCATGAATCCTGAAACAATGGGTTGCTCTGCTTGCAGTTGACCTACTTGGAAGTAGTCAAGCCGCACGGGCGATTAGGACCGCTGCGCTCGGAGCACTTTGCAGTGCGTCCACGGGCGGCCTATCGACGGGGTGGTCTCCCCCGGCCCTTCAGGAGGCTCGAAGCCTCGGGAGTGTTCATCTTGGGGCGTGCTTCCCACTTAGATGCGTTCAGCGGTTATCACAGCCGATCATCGCTACCCGGCGGTGCCCTTGGCAGGACAGCCGGGACACGAGCGGATCGTCCGACTCGGTCCTCTCGTACT
>JANMAY010000133.1:0-19009 GCA_031360095.1 Gemmatimonadaceae bacterium | reverse complement strand
ATGCGCTTGCGGCCATTCTCCATGTTGATGGAGTTGATGATCGCGCGACCGGGCACGTGCTCGAGCGCCGCGGCGATGACGCTCGCCTCGGTGGAGTCGATCATGAGCGGCGTTTCGACGCTCATCGAGAGCAGCTTCACGACCTTCGACATCTGCTCCGCTTCGTCGCCGCGCTCGGTGAGCGCAACGCAGACGTCGAGCACGTGCGCACCGCTCTCCAACTGATCGCGCGCGACCTCGAGAATGCCCTCGTAGTCGTCGGCAAGCAGCAGGCGCTTCACTTTCCGCGAGCCCTGCGAATTCACGCGCTCGCCGACGAGCAGCGGCGCAGGCTCCTGGCGGAGCGTCGTAGCGCGCATTGCGGACGACACGCGCGCCTCGCGCTTGTGCGCGGGCAGCGCGGCGGGCGTAACAGCGCGAACCGCCGACACGATCGCCGCCAGATGGGCGGGGGTCGTTCCGCAGCAGCCACCGACGATGCGCACGCCAAACTGCTGAACGAACTCGCGCAGCATGCCGGCCATCGGCACCGGCTCGAGCGGGTAGATCGCTTCGCCAGTTCCGGTATTGAGCGGCAGCCCGGCGTTCGGAATCACGGAGATGGGCAGCGACGCGTGCTCGGTCAGATAGCGAATCGGTTCGCGCATGTGCTCCGGACCCGTCGAGCAGTTCAGCCCCACGACGTCCACGCGCATCGCCTCGAGCGTGGCGAGGGCACTCGCGATGTCGGTGCCGAGCAGCATGCGCCCACTCGTGTCGAGCGTGATCTGCGTCTGGACGGGGACGCGCCGGCCGAGTTCGGCAAACAGCCGCTCGAATCCAGTGATCGCCGCCTTGACCTCGAGGATGTCTTGCGCGGTTTCGACGAGCAGCACGTCAACTCCGCCTTCCACGAGATACTTCGCCTGCAAATAGTACGTCTCCTCCAACGCGCCAAAGGTGATGTTCGACAGCGCCGGATCGCTGCTCGAGGGCAGCATGCCGGTGGGACCGATTGAACCCGCGACGAAGCGCGGTTGGCTGGGCGTGGAGAACTTGTCGCATGCCGCTCTAGCGAGACGCGCGGCTTGGACGTTCAGCTCGCGTGCCTTGTCCTCGAGGCCCCACTCGCGCAGGCGATGCGGCGTGCTCTGGAACGTGCAGGTCTCAACGACATCGCAGCCGACGGCGAGGAAAGACTCGTGAATCGCCTGAATGATGTCGGGGCGGGTGAGCACGAGATTGTCGTTGCAGCCCTCCAGCGCCTTGCCGCCGAAATCGTCCGCGGTGGGATTGTGGAGCTGGATGTTCGTTCCCATCGCGCCATCGAATATCAGTACGCGCTCGTCCAGCGCGTCGAGATAGGGATGGGAGACTTTGGCAGCAGGTCGATCGATCATGCGTGCACCAACATGAAAAAGGCCCAGACGCGACGGCGTGTGGGCTCGCGCTTTAGCAGAGGATTAACGTGGCCGCAATTTGCTGGAAATCGCCACGACATCAGTTGTACGACTCTTGCGATAGTTAGCAGGCTGCTCGATGCCGGGCAAGCGGGTCCTCGCAACCCGCATCTTCGGTCCCTTCAACTGTCCCATGGCATCCAGCCGGTACTCGACGACGCCCCCTGACGTTGCGGCCATCCGTGAGGAGCAGGCCGCTCCCGCGCCACCGTTGGGACCGGAGTTCGGCGACCGCGCGCTCGACATGACGGGCGAGCGCGTACGGGGGCTGATCGACGATGCACCGCTCGCAGTGCTCGTCATGGATGCGAGCATGCGCATCCTCCACTGGAATCCGGCCGCCGAGGCGATGTTCGGGTGGAGTGCGCTGGAAGTCGTTGGGGTCGAGCTCCCCACCGTTCCGGACGAGGAGCGAGATGACTTTCACGCGATGCACGCACGCGTCCGTTCCGGCGAATCGGTTCGGGCAAAAACGGCGCGACGTCGGAGGAAGGATGGCGTTGTGCTCGACGTGCAGGTGTCCGCGTCACCACTCCGCAACCGCGAAGGGATCGTGACCGGAATCATCGTGATGATCACCGACGTCACCGCGCATCGAAAGCTCGAAGCGCAGCTCCGCATGGCGCAGAAGATGGAGGCTGTCGGACTGCTGGCGGGCGGAGTCGCGCATGACTTCAACAATCTGCTCACCGCCATCAAGGGATTCACCGCCCTCCTGCAGCTCACCCTCGAGGACCGGGGCGAAGCGTCGGAGTATCTCGTCGAGATCGACAAAGCCGCGGATCGCGCGGCGGCACTCACGTCGCAGCTGCTCGCCTTCAGCCGGCGCCAGCTCCTGCGCCCCGAGGCGCTCGACCTGAACGCGCGCGTGCGCGACCTCGAGCGAATGCTGCGCCTCCTGCTTCGTGAAGACGGTCAGCTCCTTCTCGATCTCAACCCGGAGCTGGACGAAGTGCTGGCCGATCCCGGGCAGATCGAACAGGTCATTCTCAATCTCGTGGTGAACGCGCGCGACGCGATTCGTGGACGCGACGACGGCAGCGTCACGATCAGCACCAACAACGCCGAACTGCGCGACGAGTTCAAGCGATGGGGTGTGCAGGAGGCGCCGGGCTCCTACGTGCGTCTCGACGTGGCGGACAACGGCATCGGGATGGATCGCGCCACACAGGCCCGCATCTTCGATCCCTTCTTCACGACGAAAGCTCCGGGGCAGGGAACGGGCCTCGGCCTCGCGACTGTGTACGGCATCGTGAAGCAGAGCGGAGGCTATGTCTGGGTGGAGAGCACACCGGGCGTCGGCTCGTTCTTCAGCATCTATCTGCCGCGTGCGAACAACCGCATTCGGACGAGTGGATTCACTTCCGTCGTTTTGGCGGGTGGCACCGAGCGCATTCTGCTGGTGGACGATGACGACGCCGTGCGACGCGTTGCCCACCGCGCACTCGAGCTTCACGGATACGCGGTGACCTCCGCCGCTGACGGCACCCGCGCGCTCGAGCTGTTCGACGCGGCCGCTTTCGATCTCCTGCTCACCGATGTGATGATGCCCGGCATGCTCGGCACGACTGTCGCGCAGGAACTGCGACGGCGCGTGCCGCAACTTCCAGTCCTCTTCATGTCGGGTCACAGCGCCGAAATCGCGCGCGGTGGACTGCTGGACCCATCGACGCCTTTTCTGCCGAAGCCGTTCACGCCTGCGCAGCTGGCGGTGAAGGTGTGCGAGGTGCTCGATCTCGCAGTGCGTGCCAAGGACTAGTGAATCCCGCGTCCAACGCGCATCAACGAAGGCCGCGCGCCGACCGCCGCCGCCAATACAAAAACACGGGCACACCCGCTAACAAAAGCAGAATGCCGCGAATCGCATTTCCGGGATTCGACGCGAAGGAGCCGAACACCACATACGCCGCCGCAAGAACGAACACCCACACGCTCACCGGATAGAACGGGGCGCGATAGCCCGTCTCCGGCACGCCGTCGTGCGCATCGCGCCGCCGCAGTACGATCAGCGTGAGCGCCGTGAGTCCAAAGAAGATCCAGTCGGCGAACGTCACCCAGTCGAGCAGATCGCCATACGCCGACGTGACGATGAGCACGGCCGCGACAGCGGCCTGCAGCACGATGGCCATCACCGGCGTACGAAAGCGCGGATGTAGGGTCGCGAAGCTCGCGAAGAACAGACCATCTCGCGCCATCGCCTGATACACGCGCGGCGAGACGAGAATCACAAGATTCAGAAACCCGAACGTCGACGCCGCAATGCCTGCCGCGATGAGTCGTCGCCCGGCGTCCCCGGCGAGCATCGACATCATGTCCGCCGCAGGCGCCGTGCTCGTTGCGAGGCCGTCAATGCCGAGTGCGCGCAGGTACGCCACGTTGGCGCCGAGGTAGACCGCAACGACGATCAGGACGCCCAGCACGAGCGCGCGCGGCAACGTCCGCTCTGCATCGCGCATCTCTTCCGCCACGAAGTTGGTCTGCTGCCAGCCTCCAAATGAGAACAGCACGGGAACGAGCGCCGTGCTCATCACCAGGAAGATCTCGCGTACTCCCGTCGGGTGTGGCAGCGGATAGCTGGCGATGGGTGGCGGCATCAACGGCGCGGCAGCAGGGTGGAGAAACACCGCAGCGATGAGGAGCGCGGCGAGGGCGGCCAGCTTGAGAACGGTGAAGATGTTCTGCGTCGTCGCACCGGGCTGCACGCCGAGGATGTTGACGACGGAGAGCAGGGCGACGGCGCCGAGTGCAATTCCGGTGATGGTGCTCGGTGGCAGGCCAACGAGTTTCGTGCTGTACGAAGCGAACGTCACGGCGACAGCGGCGATCGCACCCGTGGCGATAGCGAGCAACAGCGCCCAGCCGTAGAGAAACGCCGGCAGCGGGCCGAATGCGTCGCGCAGATACGCATAGCCGCCGCCCGCCTGTGGTCTGCGCCGCCCCAGCTCGGCGAAGATGAACGCGCCGAGGAGTGCGATGACTGCGCCGAGGACCCACGTCCCCATCGTGAGCGCGGCGGAGCCGGTCCGCCGCGCCACGATCGATGGATTCAGGAAAATGCCGGAACCGATGATCCCGCCGACCACGAGCATCGTTCCGGAGAACAGCCCAAGCCGGCGCGCGTAGCTGGCGTGCGCCGCAGGATCCGTCACGGCGACACGGGCAACGACCCACCGAGACGAATCATGGCTTCACCAATTCGCCATACGTGTCCGGTCGCCGGTCCCGATAGAACTGCCAGATGTTGCGCACTTCCTTGATGACATCGAGGTCGAGGTCCGCGATCACCAGCTCATCGCGATCGCGCTTGGCCTCGGCGAGCATCTTCCCGCGCGGATCGCAGAAGTAGCTCTGTCCGTAGAATTCGCCGATGTTCCACGGCTCTTCGCGCCCGACGCGATTGATCGCGCCAACGAAATAGCCATTGGCGACGGCATGCGCGGGCTGCTCGAGCTTCCACAAGTATTCGGAGAGTCCCGCGACGGTCGCCGACGGATTGAATACGATCTCCGCGCCAGCGAGCCCAAGCGCGCGCGCGCCCTCGGGAAAATGCCGGTCATAGCAGATGTAGACACCAACTTTCGCGTACTGCGTTTGAAACACCGGATAACCGAGGTTGCCCGGCCGGAAGTAGTACTTCTCCCAGAAGCCGGGCGCGACCTGCGGGATGTGGTTCTTCCTGTATTTTCCGAGGTAAGTCCCGTCGGCGTCGATCACGGCGGCGGTGTTGTAGTAGACACCCGTGGATTCGACCTCGTACAGCGGAACGATGATCACCATCGAGTACTTCTTCGCCGTCTCCTGCATCAGCCGCGTGGTCGGCCCATCCGGGATCTGCTCCGTCGCGTCATACCATCGCGGCGTCTGCTCCGCGCAGAAGTACGGACCAGTGAAGATCTCCTGCATGCAGAGAATCTGAACGCCTTCCGTGCCGGCTTTGTCGATGAGCGTCATGTGCTTGTCGATGTTGGCCTGGCGGATGGTGTCGAGCTTCTCGCTGGTGTCGCAGGCGTGCGAGGCTTGAATGAGGCCGCATTTGACGATGTGTGCCATGGCTTCTCTTAGGTCCGAAAGTGGTAGTGCATTCGAGCTTTTAGTCTTTCATGAAAGACGCTGAAACAACAATGTGAATAGCGGCACAGGCAACTGAATGTTCGTGGGAAAGAGCGGAACCTGCAGGAAAAGGCGGATCCACTCGATGCGAGGTAAGAGGGACTCGCCTTGCGAGTACCACTTTCAGGGGCGCAAACTATCTCGCGACGGACAACTCTCCCGCCACGCGAAGCGTACGACGGACTTCCAGCGCGTAATACACAGCGCCGGACACGAAGAAGCCCACGAACCACGCATATGAGTACAGCGGCTTGAGGAACGGAATCACCAAACCGCCCCACGCGAGGAAGCAGCCGGCCACCGTAGCAATCACGGCGTTCCAGTTCCAGCCATTGTTGTATCGGTAGATGCCATTCGGCAGATACAGATCCTCCAACTGGAGGCGCTTCTTCTTCACCAGCCAGTAGTCGGCGATCAGCACGCCCGCGATGGAGCCCAGCCCGCCCGAATAGCCGAGCAGCCAGTTGAAGATGTATCCGGACGGATCGGCGAGCAGTCGCCATGGCATCATCACGATCCCGAGGACGCCGGTGATCAGCCCGCCGCGGCGGAAGTTGATGTGCTTCGGGAAGACATTCGCGAAGTCGTTGGCCGGTGAGACGACGTTCGCGGCGATGTTCACCGCAAGCGTTGCAACGACGACGGTGAACATGGAGATGGCGACGACCAGCGGCGCATCGAACTTCGCCACGAGCTTCACCGGATCCCAGATCGCCTGACCGTAGATGATCACCGTCGCACTCGTTATCAGCACGCCCATCGCCGCGAAGACTGTCATCGTCGTCGGCAGCGCAACGACCTGACCGATGACCTGTTCCTTCTGGCTGCGACCGAAGCGGGTGAAGTCCGGCATGTTGAGCGAAAGCGTCGCCCAGAACCCGATCATCGCCGTGAGCGATGGCACGAACACCGGAAAGAATTCGCTAAAGCTGTTGAACTTTCCGCGATCCTGGAGAAGAGGTCCCAATCCGTGGGCCTGCTTGATGGCCCAGGCGAGGAGGATGGCGGCCATGATGAGAACAAACGGCGCGGCCCAGTTCTCCACGTGGCGCAACAAATCCATCCCCTTGAAGATGATCCAGATATTCATTCCCCAGAACAGAAGAAATGAGACCCACGCGGTCGTCGAATGCCCGTCGAATCCGGTGCCGAGCAGCTGATCCCATCCGGGAATCACGACGGAGAAAAATGTGTGCAGTGCCTCCCCGCCGATCCACGCCTGAATCCCGAACCATCCGCACGCCACGATCGCGCGCATGAGCGCGGGCAGGTTCGAGCCGATCGTACCGTATGCCGCGCGTGCAAACACCGGGAAGGGAATGCCGTACTTCGTGCCCGGGTGTGAGTTCAGTAGAATCGGGATGAGCACGATCGTGTTGCCGAGCAGAATCGTGACGAGCGCCTGCTTCCAGTTCATGCCGGCCGCCAGCAGTCCCGAGGCGAGCATGTACGTCGGAATGCAGTGCGCCATGCTGATCCACAGCGCCGCGTAGTTGTACGTGCTCCATGTGCGCTCGGCGAGCGGAACCGGCGCGAGGTCGTGGTTGTGAAGTGGGCTCGCTTCGATCCGCGATGTTTCTACCAGCTCCACTCGGCCATCCGCGTGCTCGACTTGCCGTGCGGAAGCCGCCGCAGTCATGCCCTCTTCCCCGCGAGACCTGCTGTCGTGCGTGGCAGCCACTGACCGCGACCTTCCGCACCGACGACCTTGTAGTCGTCCACGATCACGTCGCCGCGCGACAGCGTCGTGCGCGAGAATCCGGCGAGGTCCCACCCCTCGAACGGCGACCAGTCCGCGTTGGTTTCCATCTCGCTGGGCGTCACTCTGTGGGTGCGGGTCGGATGGATGATCGCGAGATCGGCGTCGGCACCAATCGCGATCGAACCCTTCCTCGGCGCGAGTCCCATGATCTTCGCCGGATTCGTGCTCAGTTTCGCGCACATCTCGTCGAGCGTGAGCTTTCCCTCGAGCACGCCCTTCGTGTAGGTCAAGGGCATCAGCGTCTCCAAACCGGGCATTCCCATTGGAATCTTCGTCCAATCGCCTTCCCACATCGCCTTCTGCTCGCGCGTGAACGTGCAGGTGTCCGTGGAGATGACCGAGACTTCGCCGTTTCTCAACCCTTTCCACAAGCGCGCGGAGTCCGCTGGTTTCTTGAGCTGTGGACAGCAGGCGAAGAGGTGGCCGTCCTCCTGCGCAAACACGGAGTCGTCGAGCACGAGGTATTGCACACACGTCTCGGCGATCACCGGCACTCCGCGGCTTTGCGCAGCGCGGATGATGTCCGTGCCTTCGGCGGTGGACATGTGGACGATGTACAGCTGCCCCCCCGTCGCCTCGCTCCACTGCACGACGCGTTGAATCGCCTCGGCCTCGATGAAGTTGGGGCGAGTGATGGCGTGCAGCACCGCGCCGTGCTGCTTCATGAGCGCGGGCGTATGATGCCGGGCGATCAGCTCATCGAGCACCCGCGACGATTCCGCGTGGACGAGCAGCATGGCACCGTGCTGCTTCATTGCCTCGAGCGTTCCGAACAGCGCGCGGTCGTCCGACTGCCAACCCTCGGACTCGTAGATCATGAACTCCTTGAACGTGGTGAAGCCGCGCTTCACCATGCCGGCGATCTGATCCTTGTGCTCGTTGTATCGCGTGATGCAGATGTGAAACGTGTAGTCGATGAGCGACTTGCCTTCGGCTTTTTTCATCCAGGTGTCGGCCGCGTCGCTCAACGAGCCATTGGCGGATGGGATGGCGAAGTCGATGACCGTGGTGACGCCGCCCCGCGCTCCGGCACGCGTGCCGGAGCGATAGTCGTCGGCGGAGACGGTGCCGCAAAAGGGAAGCTCGAGGTGCACGTGGACGTCGAGCACGCCGGGGATGACGTGATGCCCGCTCGCGTCGATGACATGTGCGCCGTCGGTGTCGAGGCCGGCGCCGAGTGCCGCAATCTTTTCCCCCACGATGCCGACGTCACCCGTAAAGGTGCCGCCCGGGGTGACGACGTTGCCGCCTTTTACGATGCGATCAAATCTCATGAGTTCTCGATGGTCGCGCGTTTGGTTACCGAGCACCCGCCTGCGTCAACGCCAGATCGAATACCTCGAGCGCATAGTCGACATCCGCGGCTGAAATGCACATCGGCGGCTTGATGCGCAGCACGTTACCGTCCAGCCCACCCTTGCCGATCAACACTCCCATCTCACGCGCCGCTTCCATCACATCGAGTGTTTCCTGCTTGGCAGGGGTCTTCGACGCGCGATCACGCACGAGCTCGAGGCCGAGCATCAACCCCATGCCGCGCACGTCGCCGATGAGCGCATGTGATTTGGCGAGCTTCTCGAGCCCGACCTTGAAGCGCGCACCCAACACCTTGCAGTTCTGCTGCAGCCCGTCGTCGTCGATGATGTCGAGGACCGCGAGACCCGCGGCCATCGACACCGGATTGTTCGCGAAAGTATTGAAGTGAATTCGCTGCGCGAGCACCTTGGCGATCTCCATGCGCGTCGTCACTGCACCGATCGGAGCGCCATTGCCGAGGCCTTTTGCCATGGTGACGAAATCAGGCACGACGTCCCAGTTCTGGAAGCCCCAGTAGTGATCGCCCGTGCGTCCGAAGCCCGTCTGCACCTCATCGGCAATGCACAGCCCTCCGTGCTCGCGAACTGCGGCGTATGCTTCCTTCAGGTAGTTGGGTGCGCCATACGTGACGCCGCCAACACCCTGAATCGGCTCAGCGATAAATGCCGCGACTTTGCCAGGCGTCGAATAGCGAACGATCTCTCGGATATCGGCCGCCGACTGCGACGCGATCTCCTGCGGCGACCCTCTGAAGGGGCTGCGATACGGGTCCGGGTTCATCGCGTGATGCACGTGGCCGTCACCGCCGACCGGGTACTTCCACGTGCTGTGCGACGTCAGCCCCGTCGCGCTTGGACTGCCGCCGTGATAGGCGTTGCGCAGGGCAATGACGTCGCGATTGCCGGTGTACAGGCGTGCCATCTGAATGGCGAGGTCGTTCGCTTCGCTTCCCGAGTTGGTGAAGTAGGTGACATCGAGGCCCGGCGGCATCTTGGACGCCAGCTTCTTCGCGAGCATCGGGAAGTTCGGGTGCAGATAGATCGTCGTGGCGTGCTGCAGCGTCGACATCTGCTCGGTCACGCGCTGCACAAAGCGCGGATGGCAGTGACCCACCGACACGGTCGCGATGCCGGCCAACAGGTCGAGGTAGCGCTTGCCGGTCTCGTCGTACAGGTACTGCATGTAGCCCTCGACGAGCAGTAGCGGCTCCTTGTAGATGGTGTAGATCGCCGGGTTGGTGAATTGCCTCCGCATGGCGATGAGCTCCGCCTTGGGCGGGCCGTCGTATGGACGCGGCGTGTGGTCGACCGGCGGCAACTCGAGTTGTGGAGCGATGGTTGTCATTTGAGAGATCGTATGGATTCAACAACAAAAGCGTCAAACTCTACCGCGGAGACACGGAGATCGCGGAGGACTGCTGAACAGCGGAATGCAACTGCTATGGGGGAAAGGGCGGATTCGCCTTTTCCTGTCGTGTCCGCCCTTTCCCACAACTCTGTTTCCGCCGTTCTCGTTGCAGTCCCCCGTGCCCTCCGCGTCTCCGCGGTAAAAAACGCAGTGCGGCCCTTCAGGAAGCAATTGCCTGCGCATCCGGCGCCGCATACCCCTCAACAGGCTCATACCCGCCCTGATAGTCATCGCCTTCAGGCCGCCGAATCTGCGACTGTAACACCACGCGATCCCGCCGGAGCCCACGGAAATCCTCGACCGTCTTCCAACCCTTGTCTGCATTCCGCTCCAGAAACGCATCGAGCCCGCTGTTCAACCGCTTGATCACATTCGGCCCGATTGCGCTGTCGAGCATGGCCGAGGTGCACACCTGAACGGTGCCGGCGCCTAAAAGGAAATACGAGAGGGCCTGCGCAAAGTCTGACACGCCGCCGATCCCCGAGAAGGATTTATCCGGAAACGCCTGCGTCATCTTCGCCATGTTCGCGAGTGCCATCGGTAAGATCGCCGGACCACCCAGGCCGCCCGCCGACACCAGGCCGTCGACGTTGATCTCGAACTCGAGCGTCTCCGGATCGATGAGCGGCAGCGAGGGGAACGTGTTGGACGACACCATCGCATCGGCACCGCCGCGGAAACACGCCGCGGCTTCGACGACCATGTCGCGCGTCGCCGGCGTGAGCTTGGTCCACACGGGAATCTTCGCGACTTCCTTCACGGCTTCCGTGACGACGGAACACAGGCCCTCGTCCTTGCCGATGTTCGAGCCCATGTCTTTCCGGTCCATGTGCGGACACGAGAAGTTGCACTCGATTCCATCGGCGCCATTCTCCTGCACGGCCTGCGCGAGCGCCTGCCAGTTGCGCAGCTCCTTGTCGTTGCCCGACCCCGCCATGATCGACGCGATGAGCACCTTCGTGGGATGTGCCGCCTTGATGCGCTGAATGCGCGGGATCCACCAGTCGATCGTCTTGTCGGAGATGAGCTCCCAGTTCCACGACGAATGCAGCGCCGCACCCGGCCGCTTCTTCATCGAGACGTTGGCGTCGTCCGCGCTCGTGCGCATGAACTTCGCCTTGGCGCCGACGACGTTCACCACGGGGTGCATGCCGATCGTCTTCGTCACGACGCCGCCCCATCCCGCGTCGAATGCGCGCATGATGTTGTTCTCCGACTCCGTCGGCGGCGCCGATGAGAGCAGGAACGGGTTCTCGAACTTGATGCCGGTGAACGTGACAGATCGGTCAGCCATTGTGGTCGAGCCTCCTCAGCTCATCCAGTTGACGCCAGCTTCCTTGTTCCATTTGGTCGTCATCTTCTTCGCCTGCGTCCAGAACTCAATGGAACCGCGGCCGGTGATGTCGCCGACGCCAAACTTCGAGTCGTTCCAACCGCCGAACGAGAATGGCTCACGCGGCACGGGCACTCCGACGTTCACGCCCACCATGCCCGCGCTCGCGTGCTCCATTACGTAGCGCGCGACTCCGCCGCTCTCGGTGAACACCGACGCCGCATTGCCGTACGGCGACGCATTTTCGATCGCCACCGCCTCCTGCACGTCCTTGGCGCGCACGATCACGAGCACTGGACCGAACACTTCCTCTCGCGCGATGGCCATGTCGGGCGTCACGTGGTCCAGGATCGTTGGCCCGATGTAGTACCCGTCCTCACTTCCTTTTACGACGGTGTTCCGGCCATCGACCAGAATCGTTGCGCCGGCCTTCTCCGCCTCATCGATGTAGCGTGTGATGCGCTCCTTCGCAGCCGCTGAAATCACGGGGCCGACGTCCTTCCCCGGCACCATCTTCTTCGCGACTTCCGACATCCGCGCGATGATGTGATCGGTCGCCGATACCGCCACCATCACCGATGCCGCCATGCAGCGCTGTCCCGCGCATCCCGACATGGACGCCACGATGTTCGTCGCCGCCATCTCTCGATCGGCGTCCGGCATCACGATCAGATGATTCTTCGCCCCACCCAGCGCCAAACACCGCTTCAAATTTCCCGTTGCTCGGCGATACACGATCTGTGCGACTCTCGTTGAGCCGACGAAGCTTACGGCTCCAATTCCCGGGTGGTCACAGATTGCTTCCACGACTTCGCGCCCGCCGTGCACTACCTGTAGCACGCCGGGCGGCAGTCCTGCTTCCTGTAGCAGCTCCACGATCCGTCGTGCGCTCAACGGCACGAGCTCCGACGGTTTCAAAATCATGCAATTACCGAGTGCGACCGCGTTCGGAATCGACCAGTTCGGCACCATGTTCGGAAAGTTGAACGGGGTGATCGATGCAACCACGCCAACCGGAAAGCGCTCGACGCGGCACTCGACGCCGCGGCTCACCTCGAGCACTTCGCCGGTCACGATCTGCGGAAGCGAACAGGCGAACTCGGTCAGCTCCGCGGCCTTGAGAATCTCAGCCCGCGCCTCGATGGCGATCTTCCCGTTTTCTTCGGTGATCAGCGCGGACAGCTCATCGATGTGCTGTTCGAGGAGCGTCTTATAACGATAGAGAACCTGAACGCGCTCTTTGATTGGCGTCGCAGCCCAGGCCGGGAACGCTGCCTGAGCGGCTTTGACGGCGGCGTCGACGTCGCGGGCACCTGAGAGCGGGACTCGCGACAGCACTTTGCCGCTGCTGGGATCGTAGACATCGAGCAGCGGGGCATTCGGCGACACAAAAGCGCCGCCGATGCAGTTCTGCACTTCGGCGTATTTCATGGGCTAAGATGTGAAGCGGCCCCGCAGCCAGCAAGCGGGCGAGCCCTCAGATCGCCCGGAACTCCGGAGGCGTGTTTCTGGGGGCCTTTCCGGTCGTTTTGGCGCGGGCTGCAATCGATTGGACGAGCGCACCGAGACGATGGCGTTCCAGCGGCAGAGTCAAATCCGCCAGGACGGTCCGCTGAAGCGCGGGCAGCAGCGGCGCAGGTGCTGTCGAGGCTGCGCGGTACAGCAGGCGGGCGCCACCGGCCGCGATCGGAACGGCCAGCATCTCGGCTCCCGAACTGCTCGCCATCGTCCGGTCCACGACGAGCACCAATGGCGGATTCGCGACCGCAGCTTCGGTGGCCTCGGCAAACGTGAGCGCCACGCGTGGGCGATGACCGAGTCCCGCGAGGGACTGAGCCAGCCCTTCGAGCAGGGCGACGTCGGTTCCAATCAGCATCACATACGTCATTTGCAGCGCTGCTCCCTCAAAACATCTAACGATTCCAACGTCAACCCAGGCCGGAAAACAATAGCCGAGTGACGAGCCACTCCGCTATCTGAAGCGCGAAGTATGCCACGATTGGGGTGATGTCGATCATACCGAGCGCGGGTATGACGCCGCGGAGGGGGCGGAGGAACCACTCGGTGGCACCGTATGACCAACGGACCCAAGGCTTTGCGGCGAGCTGCGGGAACCAGGACGACAGCACGCGCACGATGAGCGCGAAGCGGAAAAAGGTGAACGTCCAGTGGACGAGCAGCATGAGCACGCCGATGCCTCCCTGGGATGTGGCAAGCGCCGCGTCACGCAGGAGCCCGACGAACATGTCGAGCGCTGCGAGAAAGAGTGCCGCTGCGATGACGTAGACCACCAGCGCCCACCACGGAGTGGCAGAGGGCTGTCCGCCAACCCGCACGACCTGGCGCTCGATTCCCGCCAGCGACGGATCGACGCGAGCGCGCATGAACCGCGCAACCGAGCCAAACGGATTGACGCGCCGAGTGCGGACGGCCCAATCGGCAACGGCCACACCAGCGAGCACGATGCCGCCAGCCAAAAAGACTGTGCGCAGGATTCCTGACAGAACCGCGATCGCGGTGAGTGCGTCGACCATGCCGTAAGGTGCTGGTGTGCGAGGAGCGCTTCAAGTGCGCGCCGCGCGTCGCTTACATTATCGTGACCCTAGACCTCGACGATGCCGACAACCTCACGCGCGCGCCGCCATTGGCTGGTCAAGTCCGAGCCGGCGACGTTTTCCTTCGATGATCTGCTCGCGAAACCCGCTCGCACCACGGGCTGGGACGGCGTGCGGAATTTTCAGGCGCGCAACTTCATGCGCGACGAGATGAAGAAGGGAGATCTTGCCTTCTTCTACCATTCGAGCGCCGATCCCACCGCGATCGTCGGCGTGGCCGAGGTCGTGCGCGAGGGGTATCCGGATCCGACTGCGCTGGATCCGAAGGATCCGCATCACGACCCGAAGAGCAAACCGGACGCACCGAGCTGGTTCATGGTGGACCTGAAGGCCGTCGAGAAGTTCAAACGGCCTGTCACGCTCGCCGAGCTGCGCGCGGTAAAAGGTCTGGAAAAAATGGTGTTGCTTCAGAAGGGCAGTCGCTTGAGCGTGCAGCCCGTTTCGCCGGGCGAGTGGGAGATCATCCACAAGCTCGGCATGAATTGACGCGGCTGCGCCGGAAGGCGGCGCTTCGTACGGCCGGCCCGCCGTTTCAGCCCTTTCCGCCTTTTCCCCCATTCGCAGTTGCCGCGATTCTGAGTTCCGCTACCGAACGAGTAGCCAGATCCCGCTCGTGATCCCAATCACCGCCACCGCGCCCCGCACGAATTGCTGCGGCAGTCGCTGCGCACTGCGCGAGCCGATATAGCCGCCCGCAATCGCGCCCAAAGCCATCGTGAGCGCGACGGTCCAATCCACGATGCCGTTTAGCGCGAACGCCAGCGTCGCCACCATGTTCATACAGAAGCCGCTCCAGTTCTTGAGACCGTTCATCCGATGGATGTTCGTGAGTCCCATGAATCCGAGTGCTGCGAGCATGAAGATTCCGACCCCCGCGCCGAAGTAGCCTCCGTAAATCCCGACTGCGAACTGGAAGAGCAACATCCTCAGGGCGACGGGACCCTCGGTGACGTCAATGGAGTGAGCCGGTTCGGCTTCGTGCCGCTTGGCCCAGGCGAGGAGCGGTCGCTGCACGAGGAACAGAGCCGTGGCGCCGAGCACGAGCCAGGGAACGATCAGGCCGAAGGTCGCAGCGGGCGTGCGCAGGAGGGCCCAAGCACCAAGTCCACCGCCCAGCAGGCTAGGCACGGTCAGCGACAGCGCCCAGCGCCGCGCGCCTTGGAGCTCAGCCCGGTACCCAAGCATGCTGCTCAAGGCGCCTGGCATGAGCGCGACGGTGCTCGTCGCATTCGCCACGAGCGGAGGGAGGCCGGCAGCCACGAGCGCCGGAAAGGTGAGGAGCGTGCCGCCCCCGGCAATCGCGTTCATCAGGCCAGCCACGAACGCGGCCGCAGCCGCGACGACGATGCGGCCGGCGGGATGGGCGAGATGCGTTGGGTCGCTCAGAGGGCGGGTTGGAAATGGTGAGTGGCGAGAATATCAATGTAGGGGGTTTCGAGTGCTGCGCGGCGCACGTGACGTTCGCCTCGCCTCGCTCAGTCGGATACATTTCCCTCGCGGCCGGCACTCGTTCCCGGCCCGTGAAGCACTCCCAAGGAGAATGTGGACATGGGTAAGACGGAGTCGGGCGCGGCTGGCGCATCCAACGACGGCGCGCTCGAGATCAAGGATACACGCACGGGAAAGAGCTACAGCGTCCCGATTTTGCCGCCAGGGACCGAAGGAGACACCGTCGTCCGCGCGATGGATCTTCGGCAGATCAAGCAGGGCCCGGACGAATTCGGGCTCATGACGTACGACCCGGCTTTCATGAACACGGCGTCGTGCAAGAGCGCGATCACGTTCATCGACGGCGACAAGGGCATCCTTCGCTACCGCGGCTATCCCATCGAGCAGCTCGCCGAGAAGGCCAGCTTTCTCGAGGTGGCGTGGCTGCTGCGCAACGGCGAGCTCCCGAAGCAAAGCGAATACGACTCGTGGCTGCATCAGATCACGTACCACACGTACGTCCACGAGAACATCAAGACGTTTCTCCAGGGATTCCGCTACGACGCGCATCCCATGTCGATGCTGTGCAGCGCGGTCGCGGCGCTGTCGAGCTTCTATCCGAACGCGAAGCGCATCCACGAGCCCGAAGAGCGCCACATCAGCATCGTGCGGCTCCTCGCGAAGCTTCCCACGCTGGCGGCGTTCTGCTTCCGCCATGTGAAGGGTCTGCCCTTCATCTATCCCGACAACGACCTCGGCTACGTCGAGAACTTTCTGTCGATGGTCGCGCGGATGTCGGAGCCCAAGTACGAGGGCAATCCGGTGTTCGTGAAGGCACTGGAGGTGCTGTTCATTCTGCACGCGGACCACGAGCAGAATTGCTCCACGAGCGCGGTGCGCGCCGTGGGCAGCTCGCAGGTGGATCCGTTCTCCGCGATCGCCGCCGGCATCGCGGCGCTGTATGGGCCGCTGCACGGCGGAGCGAACGAGCAAGTGCTGCACATGATCAAGGAGATCGGCGACGTGAAGAACGTGCCGGCCTTCATCGAGGGCGTGAAGGGTGGCAAGGGACAGAAGCTCATGGGCTTCGGCCACCGCGTGTACAAGAGCTACGATCCGCGCGCGCGCATCGTGAAGAAGCTGGCGGACGATGTCTTCGCGCAGATCGGTGTGGACAAGGACCTCGAGATCGCGCTCGAGCTGGAGCGCATCGCGCTGTCGGACGACTACTTCGTGTCGCGCAAGCTCTACCCCAACGTGGACTTCTACACCGGGTTGATCTACCGCTCGATGGCGTTCCCGACGGAGTTCTTCACGGTGTTGTTCGCGGTGGCGCGCACGGCGGGCTGGCTCGCGCAGTGGGAAGAGATGCTCAACGACAAGGAGCAGAAGATCGCGCGTCCTCGGCAAATTTACACGGGGTATGGCGAGCGACCGTACGCGACCTCCCTCGACTACTCGGTTGGCGTGGCAGGAAAGGACGCGGTGAGGAAATAGATTCGTCAGTCGATCGGTTTGACGGTCGGTCGGCTTTTCGAGACCGTCAGACCATCAGACCGGCAGACTGCGCGCACGGGACATCGCTCGCAATGCGCTACCCGCGCCGTGCACACCAGCGCCCCCAGCTCCATCAGCGCCTGGTTGTGCGTCCACGTCGCTTTGCCGGTCCGCGGAAGAATGGCCCGCGCAATCGACCACAGCTCCTTCTGCCCGCGAGCTGATTTCGCATTGACCTTCGGCGCGAACACTCGGCGCAGCACGCGCGCCACGTTCGTGTCCACCAGCTCCGCGCGTCGCTCGTAGGCAAACGAACTCACGGCGCCCGCCGTGTACGCGCCAACACCTGGCAACTCGCGCAGTGACTGCGCGTCGGCAGGGAGCGCCGCGTATGGATCACGCCCGCGATCCGTGACCACCTTAGCCAGCGCGTGAAGATTGCGTGCGCGAGCATAGTAGCCGAGTCCCGCCCATGCTTCGGTGACGCGCTTCGGCCGCGCGCGCGCAATGTCGTGCAACGTTGGAAAGGTGTCGAGAAACTCCCCGTACTTCGGAATCACGCGCACCACCTGCGTCTGCTGGAGCATGAGCTCCGAGACGAGTACGTGATACGGATCGCGCGTCTTCCGCCACGGCAGGTCGCGCCCATTCGCGCGAAACCACCGGTGCAGCTTCAAACGAAAGGCACGGGCTATTGCGGCGTCCACGCCGGCGACGCCGAGAAGAGTCCGTCCACGAAGCCAATGCGGTGGGCGAGAAAGAGACCGAAAGCAACACTCGCCACGCCGGAGGCAATCCGCAGCGTGCGGTTCAACCCGTGAAACCGATGCACCGCGAGCAGCGACGGCACCGCAATCGACGCTGTCACCAGCAGCATGCCAGCGATCGTGCCGAGCCCGAATACGCAGAGATAGGCGAGCGCCCACACTGGGCTGGGAATGAGCGCGACCTGCGGCAGCGTCGCGACCGCGGCCGATCCGGCGAGCCCGTGCACGAATCCCACCGTCAGCGGGCGCGTTGTGCTGTCTGTCACGCGCCCATCGCCGCCGGCGAGCGTGAGCAGTCCGAGCACCACGAGCATCACCGCAACGGCGAACTCCAGGGAGAGCCCGAGCCGCGGAGGAATTGCGGACATCTGCACTTTCAGCACGATGATCGCGCCGCCGACGAGCAGGATGGTCGTCGTGTGGCCCACTCCCCACAGAATGCCCGTCCGCGCGGCGCGCGCCAGCGAGCGTTGCTGCGAGACGATCGTCGTCACCGCCACGACGTGATCGGGATCGGTCGCGTGGCGCATGCCGAGGAGAAAGCCCAGAACGACTACGGACAGGAGGGCGGCGAGCACGTCGGATGCGGTCTGGTGAGCACGGGGGGGCACGATGAGCGCGGCGGCACCGGAATATAGTCCCGACACGCGACGGTGAATCTCCCGACATCGGACGCTCCTGATTCCCGATGGTCGGCGTGACGCACCGGAGCGACTATCCAATCTGACGGCGCGGCGTCGTCGAAACGCCACCCTCACAATCCCCGATCATGACCAATCCAGTCATTACCGCCACGCACTCCGTGGATGCCGCGCTGGCGACGACGCCAGTGGCAGCCGCCGTTCTCAACGTGTTCGGCATCGATACCTGTTGCGGGGGACACGCGACGATCGCGGAGGCCGCCGCGCATGCGCATGTCGACCCCGCGGTGGTGGTCGAGGCACTCGACGCTGCCTCACAAGACGCCGCTCGGAAGCCAGGGAGTGCATTGCCACAGGCGAAGGTCTGTTGCGGCGGGTGTAAGTAATGGAGTGGTTCGTCCGCGGATTTCTCAAGGCGAGCCTCGTCTGGCTCGCGCTCGGCGTCACCTTGGGGCTAGCGATGGCAGTGCATCCCGCGTGGACCGTGTATCGTCAGGCGCACATGCACATGGTCATGCTGGGATTCGTCACGATGATGATCTACGGCGTGGCCTATCATGTCATTCCGCGCTTCACAGGGTTCCCGCTTCACAACCGGCGCGCGGCCGGCGCGCAATGGTGGCTCTCCAACGCGGGGCTGGCGCTGGTGGTGTGCGGATTCGTCGCACGAGTGGTGAGTCCCGGCATCGGCAC